>CALHCI010000214.1 GCA_937931165.1 uncultured Granulosicoccaceae bacterium | reverse complement strand
CAGATCTGACCCGCACCATCGAGTTTGTGGTTCATGACGGGGATGCCGCAAGTAACATTGCTGCACGCGATGTGGCCTTTACCGCGATTAACGACAACCCGGTACTGTTGGCACTGGAACGTGATTCGGTGATCTACACCGAAAATCAACTGCCGCTTGCCGTGACAGAGACGTTAACCGTTACTGACATTGATAACACCACGCTTGAACAAGCCAGTGTCTCACTGACCAACAACTACGCCGCCGATCAGGACACCCTGGCCTTCACCCCTACCGCCAATATCACCGGTGTGTATGATCGGCTGAGCGGCGTGCTGTCGTTATCCGGTACTGCCACTCTTGCAGAATACCAACAGGCGCTGCGTTCAGTGACTTATCACAACAGCAGTGATCATCCCTCCACCCTGCCCAGAACGCTTGAGTTCAGCATTAGCGATGCCGATTCAGACAGTGCGATTGTCAGCAGAATACTCGCGGTGCAACGCGTTAACGATGCACCGACCGGCAGCGATAAGATCATTAGCTTCCTGGAAGACACCGACTATCTGCTGACCCCTGCCGACTTCGGCTTTAGTGATGTGCTCGACGGACACGAGTTCGCGGGCATCGTGATCGATAAGCTGCCGGCACTGGGTACGTTATCGTTAAACGGTACCGGGGTGATTGTCGGTCAGTATGTATTGATCAGCGATATTACCGCCGGCAACCTGATCTTTACCCCTGAACCCGATGCCATGGACACCGGCTATGACAACTTTGAGTTCCGTGTGGTCGATGATGGCGACACCAATCTTAATGGCGTGAATACCGCGCTCACGGCCAATCAAATCAGCTTTGATGTGATCAACATTAATGATCCGCCAGCCGGTAGTGACAAAACCGTCTCGGTACAGGAAGACACCACCTATGTATTCACCTCCGGTGACTTCGGCTTCAGTGATGTGCTCGATGGTGATCAGTTCAGTGCAATTACCATCGGTACGCTGCCCGATGCAGGCCTGCTGGCGCTGGACGGCACACCAGTCGCTTCTGGAACCATTGTCACTGTGAATTCGATTAATGCCGGACTGTTACGGTTTACACCACCATTAAACCTGACTGGCACCGGTTATAACGGCTTCTCATTCCAGGTGCACGACAATGGCGGTATCGATAACGGCGGCGTGTTTATTGATCCGACCGAAAACTATATTAACTTCGATGTCCCCGGAGTGAATGATCCACCGCTCTTAATCAAAGAGGTCACCACTGTCGATGAAGGCAGTGACAACATACTCACCACTGAGGTGCTGTCCGCCACCGACGCCGATGATCTGCTGCCCGAAGAGCTCACCTTTGCGATCAACAGTCTGCCGGTCAACGGCACGCTTACCCTCGACGGCGTGCCGGTCACCACCGCCACCACCTTTACCCTGAGCCAACTGCAGCAAGACTTGCTGCGCTATAAGCACGATGGCTCTGAAACCTCGGTAGATTTCTTCGATATTCAGGTATCCGATGGCGGTGAAGACGGCGCACTGCCTGCCAGCGGACGCTTTGCATTATTAATCAATGAAGTCATCGACCCGGCACCGATAATCGAAGATGAATCAGTGATGCTTGAGTTTGGCCAGGTATTTAACTCACTCAGGGGTGACTTGCTCGACTCCGGTGACACCTCTCTTGCAGCAGGTTCTCTTGCTGATAATCCGGCACTAACCGTGTCACTGGAATCACCACCAATGCGTGGAACCGTCTCGCTTAATATTGATGGTACGTTCAGTTACCAGCATGATGGTAGCGCCGTATTGCTCGACAGTTTCCGCTATCGCGTCACTAACGAGGATGGTGTTTTTACTATCGCAACTGTCAACATAAACATAGAACCACCTCTGGCAAACGCTTTTGAAAACACCACAAACCTTGAAGAACAAACTGACGCCGTCAATACGGTGCATGAAGAAATTGATGCTGAGAAAGAAACCACGGGTGAACAACCCGACGTAAAGGAAAACACGACGGATGAAACACTGTTAAGCGGCCAGTCAGCACAGGGAACTGAGGTGGCTATTTCAGAAGCCAGAGCGGGTTTCTCAAGCACCAACAAAGAGACGACCATACAGGAATTGACCTTTACAGCACCTGCCAACGTACTTGATACCGTCCTTACTAAATTGGCAGTCCGTCAGCACAATACAGTTCAGTATGTTGATATTAATAACAATGTGTTGACTATTGGCAGTGTCGGATTTGAAATTTTCTCTGAAGTAAAAACATTGCGGCCGCACGACATTGCAGTTAACGAGAGATTTGTGAAAGGACTCACCCGATTAGACAACGATTTGCAGGACTTTGAAGAAGATAATAGAAGACGTTACAGCCTGGCTGATGATGCCGCACTGGGTGTATCACTGGGTGCCACAGCAGGTGTTATCTCATGGGCATTGAGAGGTGGTGCTATATTTGCCAGCGCCATGGCATCTACCCCGCTTTGGAGCAGCATCGATCCGGTCAGGGTCTTATCGAATAAACGCGACGACGAATCCCCGGACGAAGATCGGGTAGACACTACCGTCGAACAGTACTTTAACGAAAAATGATCAGATCGACAGCATACGCTGTGCCTTCCATCAATTCAGCGACGAGACAGTGACAATACTTTCCAATCTTACGATCTTAAAAGAGCACCTGCCGATAACGCGAACATTGTTACTGTTCGCACCGCAGGAAAAGTCCGGCGCTACGGTAAGCCCGGTAAATGCAACAGACAAACAGCAGGCTGGTGAAGACATTATCTTGTGGCTATACTAATCCGGTGACCGGCGCAAAACTCATCCATTTTTTGCTATCAGTACTTCTGTGCTACGGGCAGGTAGTGTCCGCCGTACATGCGGTTGAGCACCTGGAGCTCAACGAATGCGGGCAGGCGCCTTCGGCAGTTCACCATTACCACGGTATAGCAGACGACGCATTTCTGCTTCACACCAGCCACCACTGGTCGCATCAATCAGGGCAGCAAAGCCACTCACACAGCCATACTCACGAGAATACTCGGAGTTGCCCGGACACCGGCAGCCACACAGAACCCGATTGCAAAATTTATCACGCATTTCAGAATCTGAATGGCATTGGCGGTGCGTCTTTGCAATTGCTGCCTACAGCAAACCTGAAAAACACCGGCACCGTAAATACAGCCGGACTGATTGCCGCGAACTCTCTGGAAACACCGCAAATCCGCGCCCCGCCTGCACTCTCCTGACCGACTTTTACAATCGTTTTCTGCGGCCGTAAAACCGCGCCGGTAACCTTCAAGGAGGGTCCCGTGAGACTCACTACTGCTATTTCTGTTGCACTTGCAACTATTTCTACTTCGTCCGTAACCGCTCAAACCGAACGGGACCTCGATAGTCACGACCACGGCCATGCGTTTCTCAACATAGCTATTGACGGCAGCACTGCGATTGTCGAGTTGGAATCACCCTGGAATAATCTTGTGGGGTTCGAGCATGCGCCGCGTACTGAAGAGCAACATGCCATGGTCGATGCGGCAATGGCAATGCTAAACCAGCCCGACGGGTTATTTACGTTTAACGGTACCGAGTGCGTAATGGCGGGTGCAGTTGTGCAAAGCAGCATTGACGAAGGCAACCGGCATGACGAGCACGACGATGACCACAAGGATGGAGATCACGACGAACACGATGATGAACACAAGGACGGACATCACGACGAACACGAGGAAGGTCATGATCACGATCATGAAGGCGACAGTGAGGGCGAAGTTCACTCATCAGTACTCGCGTCCTACAACTTCAACTGCAGCAATATCGATGATTTGCAATCCGTTGAAGTGGGACTGTTTGAAAAAATGTCAGGATTCGAAGAAGTGGATGTACAGTTGATTGGCCCCGGTGGGCAGGACGCCATGGAACTTACCGCCAGTCAGTTCACCATAGACCTTGGCAAAGTCCGTTAATCGAGCCTCGGGGCGAGATGCCATGCACCGGATACGCAGACAATGATTAAATCACCAGAGGCAATCGTGCAGCTGGATAATCTGCAATTTATCTGGCCGGGGAATGTTCATGCCACACTGGATATTGATCATTTCAGCATCGGGCAGCGCGAGCGTGTGTTTTTGAAGGGGCCCTCCGGTTCCGGCAAAACCACACTGCTCAGCCTGATAGCGGCCGTACTCAGTCCGCAGAATGGCCGCATTGTCGTTGATGGCATCTCGCTCGACACGCTTAAGGGCGGGCAGAAAGACCAGTTCAGAGTTGACCGTATAGGAATGGTCTTTCAACAATTTAACCTGTTACCGTTTCTGTCTGTGCAAGACAACGTACAACTCCCATGCAAGTTCTCGAAACAACGGCGCGCAACTGCCAGTCAGTCGCATACCATCACTGAAGAAGCCAACCGGTTGCTCCGTGCGATGCGCCTGCCACTGGATGACATCAAAGACCGCCCGGTGACCGAACTGAGCGTCGGGCAACAACAACGTGTCGCCGTCGCCAGAGCACTGATCGGCCGCCCGCCATTAATCATCGCCGACGAACCAACCTCGGCACTGGATAGCGATACCCGACAGGCATTTTTAGCACTGTTATTTGCTGAAGTAGAAACTGCCGGCAGCGCTTTATTGTTTGTCAGCCACGATGCATCCCTTGCCGGCAGTTTTGATCGAAGCGTTGATCTGACCGATATCAACGCCGCAACGGATAACGAACATCAGGACTCGTTTGCATGATCGGCATTGCCTGGCGGAGTATCTGCAATCGCTGGCCAACCGCGCTGTTGGCGGTGCTTGCTATTGCCATGAGCGTCGCACTCATACTGACAGTAGAAAAAGTAAGAAGAGACGCACGAAGCAGTTTCACACAGACGGTGTCTGGCACGGATCTGATTGTCGGTGCGCGCAGCGGAGCAATTCAATTACTGCTTTATTCAGTTTTTCGCATTGGCAACGCAACCAACAATATCAGCTGGGAAAGTGTTGAAGACATTAAAAACCGCCCTGCGGTTGACTGGCTTATACCGATCTCACTGGGGGATTCCCATGCCGGGTTCCGTGTCGTTGGCACCAGCAAAGACTACTTCACGCACTTTCGCTATGGTGACAAACAACCCCTGAAAATCGCAAAAGGCGCAATATTTGACGATGTGTTTGACGCCGTAATTGGCAGCCAGGTTGCCGCACAGCTTGGCTATGAGGTAAACACACCGATTGTGGTAGCGCACGGCACCGGCAGCGTGGCCCTGGTAGAACACGATCGCCAGCCGTTTCGGGTAAGCGGCATTCTGGCGCCTACCGGCACACCGGTAGATCAGGCGGTTCATGTCAGCCTGGAGGGCATTGAGGCCATGCATGTCGACTGGCGCAACGGTGCCGAGGTTAAGGGTGAGGGCACTGATTCCGATACCATACGCAGGATGGATCTAAAACCGGCGGCGGTCACTGCCCTGCTGGTCGGGCTTAAATCCAGAGCTGCGGTATTCCGCGAACAACGCGCAATCAACACTTATCGGGAGGAACCCTTGCTGGCAGTGCTCCCGGGGGTTGCTTTACAACAACTCTGGAATCTGGTCGGGGTCGCTGAAAAAGCGTTGCTTATCGTGTCAATTTGTGTTGTTTTTGCGGGACTGGTTAACTTAATGTCCGTGCTGCTGGCAGGCTTAAATGAACGACGTCGTGAAATGGCTGTCTTACGCTCTGCAGGGGCAAGGCCAGGCCACGTTTTTCTGCTGCTGTGCATCGAATCAACAGTGCTGACTCTGGGTGGAATAATTGCAGGCCTTGCTCTGCACTACGTGCTTGTTGCACTGGGTTCATTGTTCATGCAAAACCAATATGGCATCACGATCGGTCTTGCACCACCTGACCTCACCGATTTAAAAATACTGCTGGCGATTGCCATAGCCGGACTGCTGGCCGGCACCCTGCCCGCACTGCAGGCATACCGCAAGTCACTTGCGGACGGTCTCACACAAAGACTGTAAAACCGATAGGATAAAACTGATCATGATAAACCGACGAATATTCACCGGTCTCATCGCAGCAAGCGGTTTGTTAGTTGCGACTGGCGCATCAGCGGCATGGTGGTCTTTTTCAAAAGACAATGACAAAGCCGAGTCGCCTGACGATATCGTAGAACTTCAGTGGGAAGACCTGATACCGGATGATTTTGTACAGCCAGAAAACCCGTTTGTCAGCATGTCGCAGGAACAAATCGATAAACTTATGGACGGCACCCCGGAGTCAAAAGCCGAAATGGCTCGCCTACAAAGTGCATTTAACTACGCACCGGTGGTACCGGAGCTTACGGGTAAGCGAGTAAAAATTCCGGCTTATATCACACCACTTGAATTTAACAGCGACTCAACCATTAAAGAGTTTTTGCTGGTGCCGTATGTTGGCGCCTGTATTCACGTGCCACCACCACCAGCTAATCAGATCGTCCATGCCGTTGCACCGGAAGCGATAAAATTTGACAACATGTATGACCCGGTCTGGGCTGTTGGCGTTATCCGGGCTGAAACGGTGCAAAGTGATCTGGCAGAATCCGGTTATAGACTCGATGTAGAAGAGGTTATGCCGTATACGCTGCGCTAAGTAAAACACTACACAATTTTCACGTGTGGTAATTAACTGAAGATAAACCGATTGCTACCGTCTGTATTACTGCTAAAAACGAAGACAGTGTCGTAAAACTGAGAGCAAACATTAAGCAACACCTAAAAGAACAACTACCTATGCATCAGTCGACCGGTGAAGTCGTTCCGGAAAACCAATATTCAGCGACCACAAAAGATAAACGAGAAATTGATTTAAAACAGCGAGACAACATTTCAGCAGATTTGCGTCTCGATGAGCAACCCCCGGCACTTTCAGTAGTAAAAAACACCGATACTGGTGGCGGTGACTCATCCGTGTAAAGGTTCACCGCTATAAAACAGGCAATGAATCATACGTATCAGCTTCAATCTGCTGACAACAACGGCTACTCAATCTCTCCCACAATTTTCCAGGCCCCGTCTTGTATCTGTGAAATAACTATTTGGTCCGAAGCAACATGGTCACCGGGACCCATCTTGACTGTGGTGCCGGCAATGATGTCGTCGTAGTCAAGTGTTTCCATAGCAGCAACAAAACTGTCATTGGTCAGATCAGGGCCTGCAGCCTCAAGCGCACGGACAATCACTTCCGCACCGGATCACGCCTGCAACGACAAAACTGAGCGATGAAGATATTGTGCAACAACTTTGTCGCGATGGCCTAAATACTCCATTAGCTATCGTCATCGGCACTTGGCATACCCGCCTGCAACTCACTGCGTGAAAAAACAGGAACCGGTTTGGTTTGCTGTACGCCACCCGGTGAAATAAACACCCCTCTGGCAACATTGTGCGGGTGTTGCGCTGCTT
>CALHCI010000213.1 GCA_937931165.1 uncultured Granulosicoccaceae bacterium | reverse complement strand
GTGCTGTTGCAGGCATTCGGTGTTACCCCTGACAACCCTGTAGAGAATTTTCAGGCACCACCTTTGTCGCTTGCACGGCAGTCTGCGTACATGTCGCAGGCCGTGTTTCACCGGTACCGCACTGAAACCGAAATGATGCGTTACATGCAGTCGCTGGCAGATCGTGATATTGCACTCAACCGTGCCATGATTCCGCTCGGCTCGTGCACTATGAAGCTTAATGCCGCGGCGGAAATGGCGGCGGTTACCTGGCCGTGTTTCAGCGATATTCATCCGTTTACACCTGCCAGTCAAACTGAAGGGTATACAAAACTCATTAGTGACATCGAATCGATGTTATGTGCGTGTACCGGCTACGATGCGATATCGGTTCAGCCGAATGCCGGCAGTCAGGGAGAGTACGCGGGCCTGCTGGCCATCATGCGGTATCACGAAAGTCGCGGAGATCATGATCGCAATATTTGTTTAATCCCCCAAAGTGCACACGGTACCAATCCTGCCAGTGCGCAAATGTGTGGCATGAAAGTGGTGGTTGTGGCCTGCGACAATGACGGCAATATTGATCTGGCAGATCTCAAACAAAAAATTACCGATCATGCGGCGGCTGTCGGTGCCATTATGATTACCTATCCTTCCACACACGGAGTGTTTGAATCTCAAGTTAAACAAGTGTGTAAGCTGGTGCACGATGCTGGCGGGCAGGTTTATATAGATGGTGCCAACTTAAATGCCATGGTAGGCGTTGCCCGGCCCGGTGAGTTTGGTGGCGATGTGTCACACCTTAATCTTCACAAAACATTTTGCATACCACACGGCGGTGGTGGTCCCGGGGTCGGGCCTATTGGTGTAGGGGCGCATCTTGCGCCGTTTCTACCCGGCCATCGGGAAATGCTGCAGGCTACTGATCAGCATTCCGCAGGCAATACGGGTGCTGTCAGCGCGGCACCCTGGGGCAGTGCGCTCATACTGACCATCACCTGGATGTATATACGAATGATGGGAGCAGAAGGGTTAAAAGAAGCTACCCGTCATGCCATTTTGAGTGCCAACTATATTGCCAGTAAACTCAGTGATCAGTACGAAGTTTTGTATAAAGGTGACAATGGCTATGTTGCCCACGAGTGTATTCTCGACACCCGCATTCTAAAAGACAATGCCGGTGTCAGCGTCGAAGATATTGCCAAGCGGCTTATTGATTATGGTTTCCATGCACCAACAATGTCGTTTCCGGTCGCAGGTACGTTAATGATTGAGCCAACCGAGAGCGAGCCGCTTCGCGAGATTGACCGGTTTTGCGCAGCGATGTCCGGTATCTATCGCGAATATGAAGAAGTGCTTGCCGGCAGAATACCGTCAGATGACAACCCGTTGTGCAATGCACCGCACACGGCCCGATCGGTGATCAGCGACGTCTGGGAACATCCGTATTCTCGTGAACAGGCGGCGTTTCCGTATGCACTGGCAGATGATGAAAACAAATACTGGTCTCCGGTTGGTCGTGTAGATAACGTTCATGGAGATAAACACCTGATCTGCACCTGCCCGCCAATGGAAAGTTATGAAGAAGACGCTGAAACCGCAAACTGAGCTTACTGTGGGCCGGTGCCATGGCCAGCGGGGTTGATGTTCGGCGTTACCAGTCCGGTGAAGAGGCAGAATTATGGAATATCTACTACGGTGCCATTCACCGGGTTTGCAGCCGCGACTATACGCCGGAGCAGGTCAGCGCCTGGGCACCGGCTGACTTCGATGCTAAAACCTGGGCAGTATCAGTGGCACAATTAAACCCCTACGTTGCGGTACTGAATTCACGGCTTGTTGGCTATACCGATATTCAGAGCGACGGATTAATCGATCATTTTTTTGTGCATCCTGATCATCAGGGCTGCGGGGTAGGTGCGGCATTAATGGACCGTATATTTTCAGCAGCGACCGGGCTTGGCATTAGCCGCCTATACTCCCACGTGAGCAAAACGGCACAGCCCTTTTATCAGCGATTTGGTTTTCAGGTAATAGCGCAAAACACACCGGTGATACGCGGTGTGGCATTATCTAATGCCACAATGGAAAAATATTTGGTGTAATGGAAGTTTAATGGCAATAACAGTCCGCCGAACCGAGCCCGCAGATGTTGAAGCACTGGTAAAGATATACGGTAACGAGAGTGCATTCCGGCAAACCCTGCAATTGCCTTATCCGTCTTATCAGTCATGGAAGCAGAAAATTGAAAATACCCCCGAGCATGTGTACGGATTTGTTGCAGAGATTGATGGTGAAGTAGTAGGCAATCTTGGGTTGAATGTAGAGCAAAGAGCCAGAAGACGGCACGTCGCTTCAATAGGGATGGCCGTCAGTGAAACGCATTCCAGTTGTGGGGTTGGTAGTGCGCTGTTAGCCGCCGCCATTGATCTTGCAGAAAGCTGGCTGGGTGTCACCCGGCTGGAGCTTACCGTCTTCGTTGATAACGAGCGCGCGATCAGCCTGTATAAAAGACATGGATTTAATGTCGAGGGAGAAGCGCAGGATTTTGCACTTCGCGACGGGGCTTTTGTCAACGCCTACTACATGGCCAGATTGCTACACCGCACTGCGACCGAAAAAGCACCAGATGCTAAAATCCGGCAACAGCAGTAGCATATTTTTCAGATAATTCAGGTTTTTAAGCAGTGAGGTTGTGATGCCATTAATAGGACTGTCGTTACTATTTTCAATAATCGCCATTGTGCATGTCATTAAAACCGGTCGAAGCCAGTTGTGGATTATGGTTTTGCTGGCGTTGCCGGGGCTCGGGGTAATCGCCTATCTGGTGGTAGAAGTTTTACCGGGGGTTTTACAGGGCAGAGCCTCCCGGCAGGTAACCGGTAAAGTATCCAAAGCGCTGACGCAGGGCCGGACGTTCGATGAAGCAAAACGCGAGTATACGCTGTCTAAGTCAGTTAAAAGCGCCTGCAATCTGGCTGATCTGCATTGTGAGCGCGGGGAGTTTTCTGAAGCAGCAGAGCTCTACGCGAGCACCCTGACCGGCCTGAACAAAACCAATCCGGATATCATGCAAAAGCTGGCTTTTTCGCAGTTCAACTTGCAGCAATACAGTCAGGCAAAGACCACGCTTGATGAATTGATCAGTGCTAATCCGCAATACAAAAATCAGGACGCGCATCTGTTGTACGCCCGCACACTGGGTGCGTTAAATGATATTGCCGGTGCAACAGAAGAATATGAAACGCTGGTCGGTTACTTTACCGGTCCCGAGCCCGCTTACCGCTTTGCTAAATTGTTGCAGGAAAACGGAAACCCTGAGCGGGCGGCCGAACTGTTTCAAGAGATTGTCGAGAAAGCGGATTTATCGGCAAAGCACTATCGCAGTCTCCACTCTGAGTGGATCAGCAAAGCGCGACGTGAACTGTAGTGCTGTAGTGAGATCATGACGCACAAAACCGCAGCAGGTCAGGGGGATAATCTGCCTCTTGCTGTGGTGGTCATTGTATTAACGGTGTTTGCGCTGTCGCTTGGCGATGCGCTCATCAAGATAAGCAGTAGTAATTTCGTTATCTGGCAGATATTTGTATTGCGCTCTGCTGTTGCCGTGCCGTGTCTGATTGTTTTTATGCTGTTAATGGCGCGGCAGTCTTTGGCCTTTCCCGGTGCACCGTGGTGGGTGGTATTGCGCAGTCTGTTGCTGGTGGTGATGTGGGTAAGCTATTACGTCTCGTTGCCTTACCTGCAATTGAGTGTCGCAGCCGCCGCGTTTTACACGTTGCCACTGTTTATCACTTTGTTCTCTGCTTTTCTGGCAAAAGAAAAAATCAGTTACACCGGTTGGGTTGCAGTAGTGCTGGGCTTTGCGGGCGTGCTGCTTATTCTTCGTCCGCAGGCGGGTGACTTCAACCTCTATGCGTTGCTGCCATTGCTATCGGCCATGCTGTATGCCTTTGCTATGATTATCACGCGAACCAAATGCCGGCTTGCGCACCCGCTGTCTTTGTCACTCGCACTTAATCTGATGTTTATCATTATTGGCGGGCTTGCGAGTGGTTATATTCTGAGCGCCTTCGACGGGCTGGCGCAAAACTTCCTGGTTGCAGAATGGGCAGCTATGGGCGTTGCAGAATGGCGCACAATGATATTGCTTGCCATTGCTATTCTGGTTGGCAGCATAGGGACTGCTATCGCTTATCAAAACGGTCCGTCGTCTATTATTGGTGTGTTCGATTTTGCCTATGTGGGTTTTGCCGTATTGTGGGGTGTTATTTTTTTTGCAGAGATCCCCGATTTGATCTCTGTCACCGGCATGGGATTGATTGTGGTAGCAGGAGTGTTGTCACTGATTCGCTGAGTACCTGCGGTCAGTGCGTATTAATGCAGAAATCAGCTAAGTTGAAGTTGCAGGCCGAGTGCACCCAGATGTTTTATTTCGTCCTGCAGGTCGGCACAGGTTAGCGGATTCTTATTCAGCCACGCCTCTTTGATACCCAGTGACAGCTTATTTTCTGATACCGATACCGACATTGGCGGGTCCTCGGTAATGCCGCGTGTTCGGTGGAACACCGCAGATACTCTTAGCAGTGCCAGCAGACGCTGGTATCTTGTCCGTTCTGTGTTACTTAGATTGGCTATAGCGTCGTGCGATACTTTTCTGCGATGGTTTCTCACCAGTGCAGCAATCATTGATTGCTCTCTACGGGAAAAGCCCAGCATATCTGCATGTCGAAGTAGGTAGTCACCGTGCTTGTGATATTGTGCGTGTGACACTGATAACCCGATCTCATGCAGCTGGCTCGCACAAGTCAGCGTTGCATTGTCGCGCCTTCGGGTCAGGTTCCAGTTTTTGCGCACTGCATCAAACAGTTTCTGGGTGGTTTCATTAACTCGTGAAGCCTGGTCCCGATCAACCTGGAAGCGCCGCTGCATTTCTTCGACTGCATTTTTTCGTACCCGGGTTGTGGTACCGGTTGTGTCTTCTCCTGCAAGGTCAACGATAACCCCTTCCCGTAATGCCCGGTGGCTGACAGTCATCGTGTTGATTTGCAATGCACGAAACGCTGCACACAGAACACTGATGCCACCCAGTATCACGGCGCGTCGGTCATCAGTAATGGAGTCAAAACCGTTGAGATATTCTGCGCCTTTTTTTTCAATACGCTCGATGAGTTTTTCAAGTGCGCTAAGCGTAATCCCAGTTTCAGACAGATTGCATTCCATCAGAATACGTTCAGTGGCTTTAATAGTGCCGGATGATCCGATGCACTGATCCCATCCGTGTTTTATATAGTTGCGGGTTAGTGGGCGTAATTCCAGTTGCGATCGTCTGATCGCCTTTTCAAATTGTTTAGATAGTTTGTCGCCTTTGGCAAACCAGCGTTGGGTGGCGCTTACGCAGCCTATATTGACGCTTTCCATGATGACCGGCTTTGTGCCGGTACCTGCAATAAACTCGGTGCTGCCGCCACCGATATCAATCACCAGTCTTTTTTTATTGTCGGCAATTCCATAGGTCACACCGGAGTAGATCAGGCGTGCTTCTTCTCTACCCGAAATAACTTCAATGGGTACACCCAGCATTTCTTCTGCGGCATGACTAAGCTTGTCCGAATTCTTCGCACGCCGCAGCGTGTTGGTGCCAACTGCTCTTATTTGATCTCTTGGTACATCGCGCAGTCTGTGCTGAAAGATTGCCAGGCATTCCAGAGCACGATTCAGTGTCGGCTCATCAATGTTGTTTTTGTCGTCAAGGCCAGAGCCAAGCCTCACCGGCTTGCGTACTTTGTCAATCATTTGCAGATGAGACTGGGTAGTATTTGCTACAGCCATATGAAAACTGTTAGAGCCAAGATCAATCGCGGCGAATGTGTTCTCTGCTGTAATTTCATTGGTCATTCGGACTTGTCCGGTTTATCGCTTTATTTCTGTTTAGCAGATTTTCTGACTTTCAGGACTTTTACACTGCCTGAACAGCTGGGAGACTTTGCCTATGGTGACTCGATCACGGTCTTCAATGTCCTGATGCGTGTGAACATTGGTAAATCCCTGTTTATGCATTAAACGCCGGGTGGTTTCTCCCTGGTCGTTGCCATGTTCGATCATCACTTGTCCGTCGTGTCGGCAATGGGCGGATGCATGCTCAATAATATGCTTTATAGCAGCCATACCGTTTTTTGCGGCGCGCAGGGCAGCTATGGGTTCGTGTTGCAGTCCCCCGCGTTGCAGATGATCGTCTTCGGCATCAATGTAGGGCGGGTTTGACACTATGATCTGATAGTCACTGGCACTCACATTCTGATACCAGTCAGACACTAGAAAATTTACCTGTTCTCCATGTTTTTTTGCGTTGTGGCTTGCAACACTCAACGCTTTCGCACTGTTGTCGACGGCATCTACCCTGATTGAAGGATGTTCTTTGGCGATACAAATTGCGATAGCGCCAGATCCGGTGCCCAGATCCAGTACCGGCCCCGGTGTATCGGTTAATGCGTCGACGGCCAGTTGTACCAGTAGCTCGGTATCCGGACGCGGGATCAGTGTGTCTTTGGTGACGTGAAAATCCAGTGACCAGAATTCTTTGCTGCCAGTGAGGTAGGCAATGGGTACTTCTTTTTTTCGCTCTGCAATCAGTGCCAGAAAGTTTTCGGCGATGTCATCTGCTACTGATGCATCCGGCCAGGTAAAAAGGGTGGTCCGGTTTTTCTTAAGGCAGTGTGCCAACAGCAGTTCTGCATCGAGACGCGGTGAGTCAGTTGATCCTGCCAGTATAGTGCGTGCATCAGACAACAAAGATGCAACGCTATGTTGGTTACTCGTCACTCAGTTCTGCGAGCATGTCAGCCTGATGCTCTGCCAACAACGGATCAATAACCTGTTCCAGTGCACCACCCATGACTTCGTCAAGTTTATACAGCGTCAGGTTAATGCGATGGTCGGTGACTCTGCCTTGTGGAAAGTTATAGGTTCTGATGCGTTCAGAACGGTCACCACTGCCAACCTGCAGGCGGCGTGACTCTGATTGTTCGGCGTGTTGTTTTTCAGCTTCATCGTTGGCAAGCCTTGCCTGCAACAACGACATAGCTCTTGCCTTGTTTTTGTGTTGTGAACGCTGATCCTGACATTCAACAACAATGCCGGTCGGAATATGCGTTAAACGAATTGCCGAATCAGTTTTATTGATGTGCTGTCCGCCCGCACCACTGGCACGAAACGTATCGACACGCAGATCGGAAGGATTAATGGTTACTTCTTCAAGCTGCTCGGCTTCCGGCAGTATGGCCACTGTGGCAGCCGAGGTATGGACACGGCCCTGTGATTCGGTTTCCGGTACCCGCTGCACCCGATGCGCACCTGATTCAAACTTCAATCGCGAAAACACACCGTTGCCTTCCAGTCTTGCCACCACTTCCTTGTAGCCACCGTGCTCACCTTCGCGTTCGTTAATCAGCTCTACATTCCAGCGCTGTGCCTCTGCATAGCGTGAGTACATTTTGAACAGATCACCGGCAAAGATTGCTGCTTCATCGCCGCCGGTACCGGCACGTATCTCAAGGAACACATTGTTTTCGTCACGCGGGTCACGCGGCAGTAACAGCTTTTGCAGTTCGACAGAAAGCGTTTCAATCACTGACTCGGCACTGGTGATTTCTTCACGTGCCATCTCACGCATATCCGGGTCCGGGTCTTCCGCCATCTCCTGTGCGCTGGCCAGATCACTGGTAGCGGTCTCAAACTGTGCGTAGGCTTTAACCACCGGTTCCAGTTGCGAGTACTCCCTGGAAAGATCGCGAAACCGATTCTGATCCGAGATCACATCAGGTTCACCCAGCAAAGCGCCAATTTCTTCGTGGCGTTCTGTCAGGCCTTCGAGTTTTTGTTTTATCGATGCTTTCACTGAGTCTTTTTCTGGTTGTACTAATCTGGTTTGATTGGTCTGGTTTGATTGGGTCTGGTCTTATTGGTCTGTTTAAATCAGTCTGGTTAAATCTGCCAGTTCAAGTCAGTATGCTTAATTCGGTATGGCTTGATCGGGTCTGTGTTAATTTATTTTGTTCTGATCTGGATTTGTCTTGTTCTGATCTGGTGTTTGATCATTATTATTCTGCTCAACCGGTTGTGCCTCTGCGTCAAGATCAAATAACTGACGTGTCGAGCGGATTAACGATTCATCCCCCGATTCAGTGGCGGCACGTAACCCTGCAGACGGCTTGTGCAGCAGTTTGTTGGTAAAGGTGTGCGCATAATACTGCAATGCCTTCTCCGGTGCTTCGCCTTTGGCAATCATCGCAAGCGCTTTGTCTAATGTTTGCTGTTGAATGCTGCCCGCCTGAGCACGAAGTTCGGCAATGGTGCTGCCGGCACTCAGCCCGCGCATCTTGCGCATAAAGTCGCTGGCCTGGTGCTCAATGATGTGTTCGGCTTTTTCTGCTGCCTGTTTACGCGCCTGCATACCGCGATCAATAATTTCGGAAAGATCATCCACGGTATACAAAAACACATCAGACAGATCACTGACCTGCGGTTCAATATCACGCGGCACGGCAATATCGATCATTGCCATTGGCTGATGCTTTCGTGCTTTTAGCGCCTGCTCAACCGCACCCTTGCCAAGAATGGGCAGTTGCGAGGCAGTGGACGAAATAGTGATATCAGCGCGATGCAGTAACTGTGGAATGTTGGCAAGCGTAGTGGCCTCGGCGCCGTACTGCTCTGCCAGTGATTCAGCGCGTGCTAACGTGCGGTTGGCGATGATCACATTGCCAATGCCGGAGGTCTTTAAGTGCTGCAATGCCAGTTCTATCGTTTCACCTGCACCGATCATCAGCGCTGTGTGCTCGTCAAGATCACCAAAAATTTGCTTCGCGAGCGACACCGCAGCAAAAGCCACCGACACCGGGCTGGCACCCACGGCAGTGTCAGTGCGCACCTGCTTGGCGACATTAAACGCAGACTGAAACAACAGAGACAGATGTTTTCCGACCGCTCCGGTTTCGCCGGCCTCGCGATAGGCCTGCTTGATTTGGCCGAGAATTTGCGGCTCCCCGAGAATCAGCGAGTCCAGACCGCTGCAAACCCGCATCAGATGCTGAACCACCGCCTGATCGACGCGCGTAAAAAGGTACGGAGAGAACGTTTCGCTGGGTGCCTGATGAAAATCGTGCAGCCATTCGACCACGTGATCGGCACGCCGGGTATCCATGCCGCAATAGATTTCTGTGCGGTTACAGGTGGACACTATGGCCGCCTCCGGCACACGCAACTGATGCCTCAATTGCGAAAGTGCGTCAGTCATCCGCTCGGGCGCGAACGTTATGCGCTCCCGCACTTCTAAAGGTGCAGTGTGATGATTAAGGCCGATGGCAACGAGGGACATGGGTAAATGGTATCAAAAATGACAATTCGGGTAGCGATAACCGGTCTTCTACGTCCGGGGTATCGCAGGTGGATTAACGCCCGCTATCAGGCAGGTGCTAATCCTGAAAGTTCGGTAAAGACAAGCGATTACCGGCACTAATAGCGTGCAATTTTGCGTTTGCCAGAGTCCCGTGCTTTGATGGGACAGCAGACAGTATTATAGGTTGAACACAGGTTTTGAACATTTCTAGCGGTGGATCTATTTTGAAGACATTCACAGTATCGGCAATTGTCGCCTGCTCAATTGGCGCCTGCAGCACCATTACCGGCGCCCAGACAGCAGCTGAACGCGCCGCTGGCAATTCGGCCGCCGCCAACCCGGCATCTTTAGAAACCGGCCTGCCAATGATGGCGCAGGTCACCACCGGAAGCTCGGTCTCCGATTCAACAGGTTTAAGTGAATCGCAACGCTGGCATTCCCGCCAGCTCAGCATTGCCGCCGAGGCAGATCAGGTGTTCAAAATACTCAGCGCCGAAATCGCCGGTCGCAGAGGCCGCGTAGACATAGCCGCCGAAAACTACTTTGATGTGGCGCAGACTGCCAACGACCCGCGCGTGGCCGAGCGTGCCGTAAAACTGGCATTATACAGCCGTGATCTGGCTCGCGCCGATTCCGCATCAACGCTGTGGGTAGAGCTCGACCCGTCAAGCGTCGACGCCTGGCAGCATCGTGCGCAAATCTCGCTTCAACAAAAAAATGTTGATGGCACCACTGATGCGCTGGCCAAAGTGATCGCGCTCTCATCGGACGCCCCGTCACAGGTCATTCCGGGTGTCGTCAATTCAATTCTCAGTCAGTCAGATGCAGAAACCGGCGTACTGGTGCTTACCCGGCTTGCTGATCGTTACCCGGAAAGCGCCGAGGCGCAGTACGGCATCGGGCGCTTTGCCATGTCCCGCGGTGAGCGCGAAACCGCCGTCGAAGCATTCGACAAAGCACTCGCGCTCGACCCCGAAAACGTTGAAGCCTTATTGTCGCTTGCCCGGCTTGAAGTAGAGTCCGGTTCGGGAGATACCGCGCTCGATAACATCAATGCCTTTGTCGAAGCCAACCCGCGGAATGTTGCCGCCCAGCTTGGCTATGCACGGCTGCTGGTAGAGACCGGCAGCTACGAACAGGCCGCCGAACGCTTTGATGTCATTGCCGCCGAATTTCCTGATGACGCTGACTCACTGTTTACCATTGGATTGCTGGCACTGGAAATAAAACGCATCAAGCATGCAGAAGACTATCTGTTGCAGGTGGTTACTCTCGACAAACACCAGGACAGCGCCAACTACTACCTGGCGCGTATCTCTGACAGCCGCAAAGACTACGATGAAGCAGTGCAGCGGTATCGGCGTGTACAAAACGGTGATAACTACTTTGACGCACAGATTCGTGCCGCAGAGTTGCTGGGCCTGCTGGGTGAGGTTGATCAGGGTCGCGAACTGATCAGCCAGCTGCGAAGCTTTACGCAGGAGCCTGCCGTAAAAATTGAGCTGATTAATGCCGAAAGTCGCTTGCTCAACAGCAGTGACCGACACGCCGATGCCTACGAAGTGCTAAACGATGGTCTGGCACAATTCGAAGACGACACGTCACTGTTGTATGCGCGTGCGCTGGTTGCAGAACGGCTGGATAAACAAGAAGTCTTTGAACGTGACCTGTTAAAAGTCATCAGCATGCAGCCCGACAACGGCTATGCACTTAATGCGCTCGGTTACTTTCTGGTCGACCGCAACGAACGACTCGATGAGGCCGAAAAATACCTGACCCGTGCCATCGAGCTGTTACCCGACGACCCGGCAATCATCGACAGTGTCGGATGGCTGTACTATCGCCAGAACAAATATGCAGAATCGATTGAAATGCTGCGCCGTGCACATTCACTGTTCCCCGATGCAGAAATCGCAGCACACCTCGGTGAAGTGCTGTGGGTATCCGGTGATCAGGATGCCGCCAGTGAAGTATGGGAAGAAGCCCTGCAAGACGCCCCGGGACACGATCTGCTTAACCAGGTGATGAAGAAGTATCAGCGTTGATAAAAATGACCCGTTTTATAGCCGTTGTTGTTGCAGCGGTCGCTTTCACCAGTGCCTGTCAGACCAACCCGGTTCGCGTGACTGATGAATCTATTGCCGTCAGAGATGCTCAGCTTGCCGCGTTAAAGCCGTGGCGCGCACGCGGTTCTATCGCTGTCGACTCAAAAGAGCAGGGCGTAGTAAACGCCACCTTCGCGTGGGACGTTAACGACAACGGTTTTGATATCCGCCTCATTGGCCCGCTCGGGCTCAAAACATTTCGTGTGGTAGAAGATCAGCAGGGTGCCGTGTTGTCCGGAGACGGTGAAGAATATAGCGGTGAATCGGCAGAGCTGTTGTTGCTCGATGCGCTCGGCGTACGTATACCGCTGGTTAATATGCAGGACTGGGTCGTCGGCTTACAGGGCAGTGCTAAAACTGCTACCCGTGATCGACGTGGGCGGATAAAAAAAATGCTCGTCACCGATGTCGATCAAACCCGCTGGAACGTCAATTTCGAAAGCTATGCAAAGGTTGATGATCTGGACCTGCCAAAGCGAATAGCTGTCTCCGGTGATGGTGTTGAAATCAAACTGTCGATCAACAACTGGAGTCAGCCGCAAACCGTCGACACCGACCGCCTGCTGATCCCCACCGCCGAACTGAATTGACGTCACCCGAATTGACCTCGTCTGACATAACGACTTCTGATTCGCACGGCCAACACAGCAACTGGCCGGCACCTGCCAAGCTGAATCTGTTTTTGCATATTACCGGCCGCCGTAAAGACGGTTATCACCTGCTGCAAACGGTCTTTCAATTGCTCGACTACGGTGACGAACTCGCCTTCGAGCCACGTACCGATCAGCGTATTACGCTACATGTTAATCCCGCCAATGAGCTACTTACCGGCAGTGACAACCTGGTGTTGCGTGCCGCCAATGCACTGGTCGCCGCCGCCACGGCAGACGGGCAGGGTGAAAAGATCGGTGGCGTAACCATTACGCTTGAAAAAAAACTGCCGTTAGGTGGCGGGCTTGGTGGCGGCAGTTCGGATGCCGCGACCACACTGGTTGCGTTAAATCATCTGTGGCAGCTCGGGTACCCGCTCGATAAATTAATGCAGCTCGGTCTGACGCTTGGCGCTGATGTGCCGGTGTTTGTTCGTGGCTGCTCTGCGTGGGCCGAGGGCGTTGGTGAAAAATTGCAGCCGTTAACCCTTAAACCAAGCTGGTATGTGGTGATCCATCCGGGCATTCATGTCGCAACTTCTGCATTGTTTAATCATTCCCAATTGACACGTGATTGCTCACCGATCACAATACGCGGCTTCCGGAGTGGCGAGCACACCAGCAACGTTTTCGAACCGTTGGTTTGTCAGCACCATTCAGAGGTTCAACAGGCTATTGATCTGTTAACCGTCGCAGCCCAAAACACCGGTGCTGCAACGGGTAGCCCGCGAATGACCGGAACCGGTTCCTGCGTTTTTCTTCGCTGTGAAGAAAAGTCCGGGGCACAGAAAGTGCTCAGCGCAGTAATCACAACAGAGAAAAAATTCAGTGGCTTTATTGCAAAAGGCATTGATCAATCTTCTCTGGTGCACTACCTATAGGGCTTCAGGTAACAAGAAGTCAGTTTTACATATTGGGGCGTGGCCAAGCGGTTAAGGCACCGGGTTTTGATCCCGGCATTCGGAGGTTCGAATCCTCCCGCCCCAGCCATTATGCATCACTCAAGGCAGGCAGAGGTTTCTGGTGTCGGAAACTAACATGATGATCTTTTCCGGGAAGGCTAATCTGCCTCTCGCGCAAAAGATAGTGAATCAACTTCGGCTGCCCCTTGGAAAAGCGTCAGTATCGCAGTTTTCCGATAGCGAAACCGCCGTCGAAATCCTCGAGAACGTACGTGGTCGGGATATCTTCCTGATACAAACCACCTGCTACCCCACTAACCATAACCTGATGGAATTACTGATCATGGTCGACGCCTTCAGGCGTGCGTCTGTTGATCGTATTACGGCTGTTGTGCCGTACTTCGGCTATGCGCGTCAGGATCGTCGGGTGCGTTCAGCGCGAGTCGCAATATCAGCCAAGCTGGTGGCCAACATGATTACCGTGGCCGGTGTCGACAGAGTACTCACGGTAGATGTACACGCCGAGCAGATTCAGGGCTTCTTTGATATCCCGGTAGACAACGTCTATGCGTCACCGCTGTTAATGGGTGATATCTGGCAGCAGAAATATCAGAATTTAATTGTCGTTTCGCCGGATGTCGGCGGGGTGGTTCGTGCCAGAGCCGTGGCCAAACAACTCGACGACGCTGACCTTGCCATTATCGATAAGCGCCGGCCGCAGGCTAACCAGGCGCAGGTAATGCACATCATCGGTGATGTCAGTGGCAAAACCTGCGTCATCATCGACGACATGGTCGATACCGCAGGTACATTGTGCAAAGCCGCCGAAGCACTTAAAGAGCACGGCGCGGTTAAAGTCGTCGCCTATGCCACCCATGCGGTGCTGTCCGGCAACGCCATGAACAATCTTTTAAATTCGGAAATCGACGAACTGGTCGTCACAGATACTATTCCCCTGTCAGAAGAAGCACGGAATAGCGGCAAGATCCGGCAGTTGTCGGTGGCAAATATGCTTGCCGAGACCATCCGTCGCATCCATGAAGAGGAATCTGTCAGCTCCATTTATATGGACTGACTTCCGTTACACGCTGATTTTCAGGCGGATTTTCGTTTGTCTGCGTGCAGCCTGACACGGTGGTGGAACAGGCTAACGGGCATATTCATTTCTGGCTAAAGCCCGAAAGTTTGATATACTTGATCGGCTCAGCATTGGTTTGGTCGCGAAACGGTGCCGGGTTGAAGTTTTTATTCACTTACAGAAAATTTATCAGGGTACATCCCTAAGGGTATTTCATGAGCCTCGAGTTTGCATTGAGCGCGGAAGTACGCAGTGACTATGGTAAGGGTGCGAGCCGCCGACTGCGTCGAACAAACAAGTTCCCGGGCATTATCTATGGTGGTGGTGGCAACCCCACGCCAATATCGCTGAATCACAATGAAGTGCTAAATAACCTGCAGCACGAAGCGTTTTTCTCGCACATTTTAACGCTTGACCTTGCCGGCACCAAAGAGCAGGTCATTATCAAGGACATTCAGCGTCATCCGTTTAAGCAGCTAATTCTGCATATGGATTTGCAGCGCGTACTCGCCAACGAGGCGATTACCGTTCGGGTACCACTGCACTACCTCAACGAAGAAACCTGTCACGGTGTTAAAACCGAAGGCGGCGTACTCAACAAGATCGAAAACGACGTTGGCGTCAGCTGCTTACCAGGGGATCTTCCAGAGTACATCGAAGTGGATGTGGCCGAGCTTAAGCTGGGTGAGTCACTGCACTTGTCTGACATCAAGCTGCCAGACGGCGTCACATCAACAGACTTCGCTGAAGGCGATGAAGATCACGATCGTGCCATCATCTCTGTCTTCCAGCCGCGCTCCGCGTCTGATGAAGCTGCTGAGGAAGAAGCAGCTGCTGAAGGTGGTGATTCCGGTGACGAGGCTGCTTCTGAAGAGAAGAGCGACGACTAGTCATGGCTGGCTAAGTCGTGTCGGCAGTTAAACTGATTGTCGGCCTGGGTAACCCCGGAAGCAAGTACGAAGAAACCCGCCATAACGCGGGTTTCTTGTTATTGGATGAAATCGCCCGCGCCTGGGGTGCGACGTTTGCCTCCGATAAAAAATTCCAGGGTGAAACCGCGCGCGTCACCATTGCAGGCAAAGATGTCAGGTTGCTTAAGCCCACCACGTTTATGAATCTAAGCGGTGAGTCTGTGCAGCCAATGGCAAGCTTCTATCGCATAGACGTAGAGAACATTCTGGTCGCCCACGATGAGCTCGATATTCTGCCGGGCACCGTCAGACTTAAAAAGAGTGGCGGGCATGGCGGGCACAACGGCTTGCGTGACATTATCAAACACCTGGGCCGTGACTTTTTACGCGTCAGGCTTGGCATAGGCCATCCCGGTAACGCAAAGCAAGTCAGTTCATTTGTGTTAAAGCGCGCACCTGCCGCCGAACAACAACTGCTGCAACAAAGTATCGACGATGTGGTTCGCGAGCTGCCGCAAATAGTCAGTGGCGATCTTGAAAAGGCCATGCAGGTTTTACACACCAAACCAAAAACAGAAACACCTGCCGCTGCAGAAAAACCTGCAAAAGCAGACAGAGAAAACTAGCTATGGGATTTAAATGCGGCATTGTCGGTCTGCCAAACGTAGGTAAGTCGACATTGTTCAATGCGCTTACCAAAGCCGAGATTGCAGCAGAGAACTATCCGTTCTGCACTATCGAGCCCAACGTCGGCATTGTGCCGGTACCAGATCCGCGCCTTGAATCATTATCAGCAATCGTTAACCCGCAAAAAATACTGCCAACCACTCTGGAGTTTGTCGACATTGCAGGGCTGGTTGCCGGCGCGTCAAAAGGCGAAGGGCTGGGTAACAAGTTTCTGGCAAACATTCGTGAAACCGATGCCATTGCACATGTGGTCAGATGTTTTGATAACGACGATGTCGTACACGTGGCCGGTAAAGTAGACCCGGTTGCCGATATCGAAATCATCAACACCGAACTGCTGCTTGCCGATATGGAAACCGCAGAAAAAGCCGTATTGCGTGTCGGTAAAAACGCCAAGTCAGGTAACAAGGCTGCCATTGCAGAAAAAGCCCTGCTCGAACGTATTGTTGTCCACCTGGACGAAGGCAAGCCAATCCGCTCCATGGACTTCACTGATGCTGAAAAGCCCATTGTGCGTCAGTTACACATGCTGACCAGCAAGCCCGTGATGTACATTGCCAACGTCGACGAAGAAGGCTTCGACAACAACCCGCTGCTAACCAAAGTGCAGGAGTATGCGGCAACTGAAGGTGCCGGCGTTGTCTCGGTATGTGCTGCCATAGAATCAGAAATCGCACTACTCGAAGAAGATGAAAAGGCTGAGTTTCTCGAAGAGCTTGGCCTTGAAGAGCCGGGCTTAAACCGCGTTATCCGTGCCGGTTATGAGCTGCTGGACTTACAGACCTTTTTTACCGCTGGTGAAAAAGAAGTACGCGCCTGGACAGTAAAGCAGGGTGCCACCGCACCGCAGGGTGCCGGTCGAATTCATACCGACTTTGAAAAAGGATTCATTCGCGCTGAGGTTGTTGGTTACGACGACTTCATCACCTGCAGCGGTGAGCAGGGCGCTAAAGATGCTGGCAAATGGCGTCTTGAAGGCAAGGAGTACCTGATGACCGAAGGTGATGTGGTTCACTTTCGCTTCAACGTGTGAACAATTCTAAGTTCCTGTCTTGACAGGAGCAGGTTCAGAATCCAGAATACGCGGTCTGCAAGAACAAGGTCATGTAGCTCAGTTGGTTAGAGCACAGCATTCATAATGCTG
>CALHCI010000212.1 GCA_937931165.1 uncultured Granulosicoccaceae bacterium | reverse complement strand
AAGATGGTTCGAGCCGGTTCGGCCTTATTCGATAACGTTTGTATAACAATGAATAACGTTGTCGTGATAACTGTAAATTCGCGTGTTGGGTAAGCGGTTTATGTGATCTTTCACACCTTGCTTGTAAAACCTTTGGCGTGGTGGTGATCTCTGGTTAGCGGGAAACGTAGTCGGATGTCTGCAATGCTTTTGTCGAAAAGCTATGGGTACGCAGAAATGAGTGTGTAGTAACTAAGAGTGCAGTTCAGAGTGCAGTTCAGAGTGCAGCGGGTCGGTCTGCCTGGCGTGTTTCAATAAAACAAGTGTTGTTTACAGCGTGGGAGGGTTTGGGTACTTCTGACTTCAGGTACGTGGCGCAGCCAGTGCGGGCTGGTTGCTGTTTTATCAAGTGGCACGGTTTGCGCCACTTGATCAAAGTTTCAACATAAATCTAGTTCCAGGTGATTAAGTTAATCACGTGTTCTACGCCTTCAAAATCAGAGATACGCTCTTCAGCCATCGCAGCCTCTGAGCCTGATTCTGCATCGCCAAACAATGTGGCTATTCCGTCGTTTACTGTCACTGAAAGTCTCGGGCTGGTAACCGCAAGTATTGTGTTGAGTGGCTGGGTGCCGATTTCCGGCAGGTTCGCAGAAGCGGTACCCATTGACATTGCACTGGTCAGACCAAGCGCCATCATTGTTTTACCATGGTGTGATTTCATCGGTGTTTTTCCTTAGAGTGAGGTTATTAGTTGTGAGTGATCAGGTTTATTACCTGTTTGACCCCGTTCATTTGAGCAACGAGGTTTTCTGCAAGTGCGGCTTCGGTGGCTGAGTTGGTCGTACCAAATAACGTAGCGATACCGTTTTTCACCGTAATGGAAAGATCCGTCACTGGCGCAGGGTTTGAGTTCAGTAAGTTCATTTCTGCATTCCTTCTGGCTAATCCGCCCGCTAATACCGGCATGGGATTCGTGTCACACTGCAATGTCAGTGCTTATGAAATAGGAACGTCCGACACAGGGTTGGTTCTGCCCGGGAAGGCTGAACCCGGTAACGATTTTCTAACGGTTTATCACAGCGTTTGTGATAATTGGTTGCTTTATCATTGAATCTGTAAAAACCTGAAAAATTCCAAATGGGCACTGACACTTTTAAACTGGACGCACCGGATATCCGCAGACGGGTGCTGGTTTCTGCTTCTGTGGCGCATGCCTGTCAGGACGGTATGGTCGCCGTACACTACGTATTGCTGCCACTGTTATCCCTGAGTCTGGGTTTGAGTTACACCCAGGTTGGTGTGCTGGAGGGTGCCGGCAGTGTGGCAATGTCATGTCTGGAAATCCCGTCAGGGCTGCTGGCCCGGCGCTTTGGTGAGCGGCGCTTGCTGGTGGCAGGTTTAACGGGTGCGGCCGCAGGCTATGGAGGACTTGCGTTTGCCAACGGGTTCTACACAGCGCTTGTGTTTATTTTGATTGCCGGTTGCGGTGCTGCTTTTCAGCACGCATTGTCGTCTTCGTTGTTGGTGCAGCATTTTGATGCAGGCAGCCGACGGCGGGCACTTGGCAGCTACAACGCCAGTGGTGATGTAGGTAAGTTGTTATACACCGGTGTGTTCAGCGTGCTGGTCGGAGCAGGATTGTCCTGGAACAGTGTAGTGACGTGCATGGCTATTGCCGCGTTAGTGTCAGCGGGTGCGGTTTACTGGTTGCTGCGACAGGCCGGTTTTCCGCAACGTGGTGCCGGTGCTGAAACTGATTCACGCCGGTGGGGCATCAGGTTCAAACAGCGATTTGCGGGCGTCGTGACAACCGTCTTTCTCGATAGTATTGTGCAGGCCGGATTCTTTACCTTTATTGCGTTGATACTAATAGACAAGGGCCTGTCAGCAGGGCCTGCGTCATTTGGCGTTGTGCTTACCCTTGCCGGTGGTGCCTGTGGAAAGTTTGCAGGGGGTTATCTGGCCGCGAGTATTGGTGACAAAATCGCCTTTCTGGCCATTCAAC
Source organism: uncultured Granulosicoccaceae bacterium (assembly GCA_937931165.1). GTDB lineage: Bacteria > Pseudomonadota > Gammaproteobacteria > Granulosicoccales > Granulosicoccaceae. The sequence continues at coordinate 4,559 of CALHCI010000212.1, read as the reverse complement.
TAATAACTGTGGCCGGCTTGTTTTGTGTGATGTTTTTACCCGCAAATACGCTGCTCGTCGCACTGCCATTCATCTGGTTGTTTGTGCAGGGCTCGTCAACGATATCGTACGGTGCGGTTGCCGATTGCTGTGAAGAAAATCAAAGTGCGCGTGCCTATTCTCTGGTGTACACGGCGTCGAGTATCGGCAGTGTTGTCGGGCCGTTGCTGCTTGGTGTGGTCGCAGACTTTGTCAATTTGAATGCACTGATTGTTGTGCTGATGGGAGTAACGTTACTGTCGCTTACCGTACTGATGTCATTGACTGGCAAATCTGCAGGGTAACTGCACTGTTACCAGGTTATCTGAGCTGGCTGTCCTTGCTGCCGCGCCGATTATAAATTTCAGCGGCGGCCGACTCGTCCTGCGCCTCCTGGCACTTCACACATAATCTGACCCCTGCGATCGCCTCCCGGCGCGCCGGTGGAATTTCGGCATCGCACGCTTCGCAGTGCGTCAGGCTATCGCCTGTCGGCAGTTGATTGCGCGCACGTTTAACCGCGTCATTAATGCTTGCGTCTATCTGATCCTGAATTGCACCGTCTTTACTCCAGCCGCCTGCCATATCCACCCTCGCTATGTATTGATTGTTGTCGCCTGTCGCCTGTCGCCTGTCGCCTGTCGGGCCAGATGCGCTACCCGGCCAGATGCGCCCAGCCGCGGTACGCTGCGGTATGGTCCGGAATGTTATGCACCCGAATGATATCGACCCCCTGCTGGCATAGCTGCATTGCCGAGCCCACAGTGACCATATCGCGCTCGTGAACATCGTTGCCGGCAAACTGCTTCATAAAAGATTTTCGCGAATGGCCTGCCAGTAGTCGTAGTCCGTGCTTACGGAACGTGTGCGCAGACTGTAGCAATTTCAGTGACTGTAACGGGTCTTTTCCAAAACCGATACCGGGGTCAATAACAACGTTGGAAAGCGCAACACCGGCCTTGCTCCAGATTTCCATTTGTTTTGCTATCCAGTCATTCACCTCTGCTACCGGGTCGGCATCAGCGGCAAGCACAACCTGCGGATCTGCAGGTACGCTCAAGCTGTGCATCGCAATCCATTCGCAGGAATTATCGGCGGCAAGGTCAATCATGGCGGGGTCAGTCAGTCCGCCTACGTCATTGATAAAATCAACACCTCGCTCCATGGCCCTGGCCGCTACAGCAGGGTTGCGGGTATCAAGACTGATCTGTGGACGCAGCAGATCTTCACGATAATGGGTATGGATAAAATCGATAACCGGCGCCACGCGTTGCCATTCAGTCTCCGGGTCGATAGTTTCAGCGCCGGGCCTTGTAGACTCCCCGCCGATATCCAGAATACTCGCCCCCCAGTCGACCATGCTGTTTACCGAGGCAGTTGCAGCAGACAGCGAGTTGTTGGTGCCGCCGTCAGAGAACGAGTCCGGCGTAATATTAAGAATACCCATCCATAACGGGATATGGTGCGGCAGCGATTCAGACCATTGCAGCACTGTGTTGTCCCCGCGGCCGGGGATAGTCAGTTGCGGGTTAAGTGCAATTAACGGGGTCAGTACAAAGTGTCGGAGATGCAGATCTTTGTGCGGAACCGTCAGATCATCCGTGTTAATAATCTCGTTTCGCCACAGTAGAATATCTATATCGATCGGACGTGGAGACCAGCGCGACTGGCTATCTCTGCCAAGTTCGGATTGAATGCGTTTTATGTGTTCGAGCAAGTCTGCGGCAGACAACGGCGTATCGCACTCAACGGCAATGTTCAGGTACGGCTTGTTCCATTCCCATGGTGCACCCTGCGGCAGCAGGGCCGGGGTTTCAATAACCGGTGAAACCCTGATCAGGTTAACGCCTGCCTTCTGCAGCAGTGCCAGCGCCTGGCGTATATTGTCCTTGCGGTCACCAAGGTTGGAGCCGAGTCCGAGATAAATATTCATGCAGCGTATTTTGTCATGTTTAATGCGTTCTATTCATGGTTTACAGAACAGTTCGGTCAGAATTCCGGTTAGGTACGGACATTACCTTTTGCTAACAAAGCACTGGCAAGGGTGCAGTGGCAATCCGGCTTGATGCACGTTATCGGTTACCATGGAAGTCATTCAAACTAATACCCCGACTGGTGATTCGTGAACGATAAAATGAACAAGCAGTGGTTACTGGCTGAAAGACCGACCGGGTTATTCAGCAAAGAAAACTTCCAGCTGCGCGAAGTCATCATACCGGAGCTCAAAGACGAGCAGTTTCTGGTGCGGACTATTTACCTGTCGCTCGACCCTACGCAGCGGATGTGGGCACAGATGGATACCTACCTGCCAGCGGTAAAAAAAGGTGATGTCATGCGTAGCCTCGGCATGGGTGTTGTCATCAAAAGCCGCAACCCTGCGTTTAAAGAAGGCGATGTCGTACAGGGCATGACTGGCTGGCAGTCCCACGTCATTACCGATGGCCGTGACTATTCCCTGGTGCCTTCAAAAAGCGGATTGCCACTGGAAATCTATCTGGGCCCGCTCGGCATGACCGGCATTACCGCGTACTACGGATTAATCGAAATTGGCAAGCCCGAAAAAGGCGAAACACTGCTGGTGTCAGCCGCGGCCGGAGCGGTTGGTTCGGCGGTCTGTCAGATAGGCAAAATTAAAGGGCTGCGCGTCGTTGGCCTGGCCGGAAGTGACGACAAATGTCGCTGGCTCACCAGTGAACTCGGCATTGATGCAGCGATAAACTATCGCAGCGCCAACGCCTGGCAGCAACTCAAGGACGCCTGCCCCAAGGGAATAGATATCTGTTTTGAGAACGTTGGCGGCACCTCACTTGATATGGCGCTCGGGCTGATCAACGTTGGCGCTCGCATCCCGTTGTGCGGGTATATATCGGAGTACGCGGCAACCGAACCCGGTCCGGGCGTACACAACCTGGCGGCACTGATATCAAAGCGCGCTAAAATCGAGGGGTTTCTGGTGCTCGACTATGTACATCGCAGCCGTGAAGCGCTCGGTGAACTGGGTAAGTGGGTGATGGATGGCAGACTTAAATACCGGATGGACATCGATGAAGGGTTCGAAAATCTGCCTGATTCCATTAACAAGTTATTCGAAGGTAAAAACACCGGCAAGCTGCTGGTCAAGGTGAGTGAGCCGCCGGTAGAGTAGAGCCGCTTTGCATTTTCATCCTTGCAGCTTGAGAGTATGGCGTGTACTGAGAGAACGAACCTTTTCCCGGTTAAATTCGTCTGTCAAGAGTAACTATTACCAAGTCCGGATCTGATGTTCGTGACCATCCCATTTGACTTTCATTGGGAAAGCTCAAGATGAAATTAAAATCTCTAATGGTTGAGTCTTCGTTGCTTCCAAGACAGTCTGTGCCTAAGTTGTCTTGTGTTGGTTGCAGCGTTAGATTTATCAAGTCATTTTCAACTGCGCTTAGCGAGTAGCTGCCAGCTAATATTTCATCCAGTGAGGTTTGAGAGAAGGAGCCGTCTGCAGAAAACTCGTATTGCTCTTCACATTGAGTTTCCGTATAAACAAAAGTCCACGCACCAATGATGCTGGCACGCGAATCAATCAGATTTTGTTCTGCAGGATCATTGTCGTTATCGCTACCAGAGCAGGACGCAATGATTATGATTGCCAAACTAAACAAGACCCTAAATCTGAAGTTGGTTTGCATATCGAGATACCTAATCTAAAAGTCAGTTGAGTGAAAGGACATAGTAAGTAAGCCTGACAAACAGTTCCAGATAGTCGGTACGTGCTGTCTGTTTGTGTGCAGCTCGCAGACGCATTATGGCACACATATATCTTTTTCATACACCGTCACTAAATCGGGCGGTAGATTCGAATATATACTGGCGGAGTAAACATCGATATGAAAGGAGATTGCTTTTGCGGTTCAGTCAGGGGCGAACAGACACTGCCGGTCTGGGAAGCATATTACTGTCACGGTCATGTATTCCGGACGGAATCGGCGTATTCTCCCTAGGTGCGTCAGATGGTCCGGGCGAATAGCAATGTTTGAAAATACAGGCTAAGACTTGGTAGTGTGAGAATTCTGCGCCAGGTGAAAAAACAGGTACCCGAAAAGCCTATGAATATCCGTTGTGTCAATGCCGATGATGCAGTGGCTTTCTCTTCGCTGCGAAGAGAGGTTGCAAAAGTAAATCCTGTGCAAATGGGTTTAACCTATGAAGAAGAACTCACCCGTACTATAGACAGTTTTAAAAAGCAGCTTTCATTCTCTAGTCCAAATGCGATGTTTGGTGGCTTTGTGGAAGGCAGGCTGGTTGCTACTGCTGCTGTTGGCATGGTAAGTAAATTTCCCTCTTCACGTCATAAAATGGTTATGTGGGGCGTTTTTACATCATCTCTTTACCGCCGCCAGGGCCTAAGTCGGCAGGTGGTGGGCGCTGCCATTGAGCATGCGTTTGAACATGGTGTACGTCGGATAAACCTCCAGGTGTATGTACCAAATGATCCAGCTATCAATTTGTACAAATCTTTGGGTTTTACCAAATATGGCGTTGAGCCCGAAGCGCTGTTTGTTGATGAT
>CALHCI010000211.1 GCA_937931165.1 uncultured Granulosicoccaceae bacterium | reverse complement strand
CGCTGGCATCAGCGGCGTTACGAACAACTGCTCGACCTGTTTGAGTTACCGTTCAAACGAAAGATCGGGCACTTTTCCGGTGGCATGAAAGCAAAGCTCGCCCTGTGTATGGCCGTCGCCACCAGCCCGGAATGCCTGATTCTCGACGAACCCACGGCAGGAATGGATCCGGTCGCAAGAAGAGAATTCCTCGACCTGGTCAGTAAAGAGGCACGACGAACAGAAGCAACGGTGTTCTTTTCGACCCACCTTATCGACGACATTGAGGCGATAGCAGATCGTATCGCAATCATTGAATCAGGCCGGACTGTCTACGAAGGCGGTCTTAAATCCCTGTCTGCGCATATCGCCACCTATTCAATCGATGAAGCACAGTTTCAACGTGGCGCGACGCCCGGCATGTTTATTCGTGATGGCGCATGGCTGTTACAACAAGGCAGCAGAAACGGCCGGCACTATAAGGTATTCGAGTTTGCCAACGGCGCTCCTGCAGCACCGATGCTCGACCCGGGCTGGCGCGAAGACACCATGACACTGGAAGACGTATTCATTGCCGTAGTAGCGAAGTCGGACTGATCCATGGGCTGGTCAAGTATTATCCTGAAAGAATTCAGGGAGCACACCCTTGCGCTGTTTAGTCTGGCAATCGGATTAATCGCCGTTGTGCTGCTGTCTCTGTCGCAACAACGCGCCGGTGAATTCAACATGAGCGGCTTTGAAGTGGTTCGCTTTGCATTGATCACCGTCATTCCCCTGGTGACTTTAATCGTTGGCAACCGACTGATCGTCAGAGAATATACCGGCGGTACACGACGCTTCGTCGAAAGCCTGCCTATTCGCCCTGCAACTCCACTGATAATCAAATATGTGCTGGGTTGGCTGTACCTGTCCTTGCTTGGTCTTGCACTGGTAATCATCGCAGCGGCACTGGCCGACGCTTCAGAATTTATCGATGCGCGCTATCTAACATTATTAATCGTAAAGACAACGGCGATCATCACGGTTTACTGGAGCATTGTATTTTTCGCAAGCTTTACCGGCAAAATCAGACTGGTTATCTACCTGTTGATTGGCGCGGCGCTGATGTATCTGATCAACCTGCCGGGGTTTGATGAAACCCGTCTGGCTCCCATAGCGCTAATGGATCATCAACTGTTTGTATTCGAACGCGATGTTTTCCCGTGGCGGGATTTGATTGAAACCGGCCTGGTATCATTTATTTTCGTTATTTCAGGCTTTGCACTTGCGCTGTTTAACGAAGGGTCAGTGGCCGAACAGCTTGGCAAGCCATTGAGTACGCGCAATATTGCAGCAATCGTATTACTGGTAATCGGGGTATTTAGCGTTTACGCAAGCCTGCAGGAAAAATGGGCTACCAGCACACAGGAATTCAGTGGAGACTTTGTATTGCGCAGTGATGAGCCACCAATCGAAATATCCTATTTATCAGAAGAACACAAAACGCAGGCACAAACTGCATTAAACAACATCACCATAATGCTAAACAGCTTCCAGGCCGATGCCGGTATTACATCATTACCACGCCTGCAAATAGCACTAAACCAGAACCTTGAAGCAACCGAAGTCTACCCTGAGTATTCCGAGGGCGTTCTGGTCACGGCAAACTTTAGCGAGTACTCATACTACGAACACAGCATGATGAATACTATCGGTCTGCATCATATGCTGCTTATGCTAACTAACGGGCGGTGGGATTATGAGACTCGCCACTGGCTGCTTGACGGCTACGCCTGGTGGTGGGCAGAGGGCGCAGAGCTTGCACCGGAAAGCCCGAACAATGCCGAGCACTATACACGTGCAATTCTGGCAACCCGGCGCTTTACGCCTAACACCTATGCACTTCAGCACTGGCAAATAACCATGGATCTCTACGGGTTTGAGGCTGCCGGCGCTCTGGCTTACACGGCGCTGTTGTATCTCGCAGAAACCCATGGCACCGACCTGGTGATCGATCTGGCCACAGACTATCTGCAGGAGAACCCGGCAAGTTCATCATTGGAATCGCTAAATCGAATCGCCAATCCCGATGTGCAAAGGTTCGAAAAAGTCACCGGTATAAAGTACGAATCTTTTACCACGGCGTGGCTGCAATGGCTGCAATCAAAAGCCTCTGATCCCGTTGTGGCTTCACTGCTTAAGACCATACCGCAGGTAACTGGAGAAGTAGTCAGCACCATTGACAGCAATGGTGTGCATTGGCTGGAAGGTCGTTATAAACCCATGAAAAACTACCAGCCAGGTTTTACCGGCACCTGTGTATTAAGGCATCAGCGCACATCCTCCTTTGAACTGGAAACCGAGATATACGAAAGAGAGCGAGACCGCCAACCCTGTGTAACAGAAGGCAATGCCCACCGCGTGCAGACAACCTATGCGTCCGGTGACCGGACTTATACGGTGCTCGAATTCGAAAGCGATCTGTTTGACCGCCCTATTCCCTTATGGTCAGGAAGGATACACGTCAAATGATTCGCCTGATTTTGTGTCAGTTAAAACAACTACTGCCATTTGTGCTGTTATGGGTCACGCTTATCGTGATGTTTTACGGGCTGGAAATAGCATCCACCCGAATTGACGAACTCAGTTACCTTGACTGGTGCAGCGACTACTGCAACGTAGGGTCAGACTTTAATCTGGTTTTGTTTACCATATTTCTATACATGCTGGCGGCCTACAGCCTGTTTCCACGTGAATTTGACGAAGGCACCATAGACTTTGTGCGTAGCCTGCCAGTCAGTCGCGGCCAGATTTTCATTGCCAAGGTGTTCGCAGCCTGGCTTCTGATCTGCCTGCTTATCTTTGCCGAATCTCTGCTGCACTCAGCACTGCTGTTGTTTAATACGCAATCAATCACCGGCACGAAACACTGGTCCAATGATTTACTGTTTCTAGTGCGCAACTGCCTGTTTGCGTTTGTCATTGTGTCACATGGGGTATTTATTTCGTGGTTCCGTACCGTTGGATTAATTCTTTATAGCGCATACCTGATCGGGCTGATATGGCTGGAGCAGGTGCTGGGTTTCTCCGGGCCGTACAATCTGTTTCGATTTTTCAATAACGAATACGACGGATCAAAGCTACTGCTCGACTGGCCGGTGATTGCACTGCAGATTGTGGTCGCGCTGCTGCTGCTCGGTATTAGCTATTTACTGTGGACTCGCACAGACTCCAGGCCACGTGCCCCGGGTACCGGGCGTTTTGCACGAATACTACCTGCCCTCATGTCAATCGCAGCTTTTATACTGGTTGCATCGACACTCGCAGCGCTGGTTATAAAAGCAGGCAGTGACAATTCACGAGGTAACATTCAAAAGCTTACCTCCAATCACTATCAGTTTGCCTATAAACAAACAGATGAACCCCGCATGCTCGAGCTTCGGCAATATGCCGATGACGACTATCAGGCCCTCATCGAGTTACTTGGCATGCAGACTACCCCCTATATTCATGCAGATATGACCTCGCAGAGCAATCATGCGCTTGGGGTAGCTTCGTATAAAAAAATACGTATGGTGCTGTCTGCCGGTGAGTCTGTTAATCCGGTGTATCGTCGCGTATTAAGCCACGAAACCGCCCACGTGATGCAAACCATCGAGTCAGACCGAAAGCTGGGCGCGGCAGGCAACAGTGTCGGCTTCTTTATTGAAGGGATGGCGCAATACACCTCGTTTAAACTGGTGCCTGACAACCTGACCCGCACCACTAACTGGGCTATCTCATCTGTAGCCTGGGACCGGTTTAACATTACCTTCGACACCCTCGCCAACCGACAGGCCTTTGAAGCACAGTACGACCCGGAACTGCTCTATGGCATCGGTGATATCTGGGTTGACGCCATGGTCAGAGTCTGTGGCGAGGCGTCGCTTGGAGACTTTCTCAGATCAAACGCCCGCAAAGATACACCCGGCAATCTCTCAGGGTCAGCATACTGGCGTCACCACCTCAACCAGATAGGCTGCGGACTTGAGCAGGTAAATCACTCGTGGCGCCAGCAGATGCAGGAGATCGTAGACAATAGAAAAGAAGGTGCGTTTCCAACATTCAGCAACGTCACCACAGAGCGCAACGAAAACAATCTGCTGGTCACTGCAACGGTAACGCCTGACAGTCTCGGTGAACTGCCAAACCGCTACTACATTCGTGTTCAGGGTGAAACAAAGCTTGCCAACACAATAAGTCCTATCAGGCTTGGCAGGCCAACAACCGAAGGCAGCGAAACTCGAGTGGAATTTACCATTCCATTGTTCGAGATACAGGGCAGGCGTTTTAGTTACCAGATTGGCTATGTACCCTACTTTGATTCTCGCTATTTCTTCGAAGAATGGCGAAGCGGTGCGGTGCCACAATAATGCGCGTATTATTTTTTATGTTAAAACATCGTCTTCATAACTCCTAGCCATCTGGAAAAATCAGATCACTGTGGCTGATAATCGATCAAACGCTGACACCGGAATTCCGATTATTGATCTGAGCGCAGACCCTGCGTCCGGATCCTTCGATAGACTGGTTCAGCAGTTTCACAACGCCTATTCCCGACTTGGTTTTGGCATGGTGGTTAACCACGGTATTGACCCTGCATTAACAAAGGCTCTGTTTGATGCTTCCGAAGCATTTCACGCCCTGCCGGTGACCGAAAAACTTAAACACGCACTGGATAGCAACCATCGTGGCTACATACCCATCAACACTTCCACGGATGTGAATTCCACGCTTGCCAACGTATCGAAACCAAACCAGTCAGAATCCTTTATGGTGATGCGTGAAGATACCGCCGACTCCACTCCGGTAAAATCCGGTGCCTACCTTGCCGGCCCCAATCAGTGGCCCGGGATTGCAGGTTTCAAAAGTGCTGTTGACGCTTATATTCAATCAATCACTCCCGTAGCCGAGAAACTGCTGCACATTGCATCCCTTGCCATCGGCGTTGGTAAAAACGAACTACAGCAGTTGTTTAACCCGCCAACCCTGTGGTTGCGACTTCTGCACTATCCGCCCTGCCCGCCATCATCCCCAAAAGATCTGTTCGGCTCAGCACCGCACACAGACTTCGGAGCGCTAACACTGTTGTCTCAGGATGAAGTCGGTGGATTACAGGTATTAACCCCCGACAAACAATGGATTGATGTACCCACAATTCCCGGTGCGTTAGTTGTGAACGTCGGCGATATGCTGCAACAGCTGAGCAACGGTATACTTAAATCTACTCCGCACCGGGTGATTAACCACTCCGGCAAAGAGCGTTATTCCTGCGTGTTTTTCTATGACCCTTACGTTGAAAAAACTATCGAACCACTACCCGCCTGTATTGCGGCTAACCCGCCACGCCGATTTGAGCCACTTCATTTCGGGGATTTTCTACGCGGTGAATTATCGGCAGCATACAATCAACACAAAAGTCAGTAACCACAGCAATGAATCCGACTATAGAACTACTTAAGAAACATCGCTCCATACGCAAGTTTACCGAAGAACCTGTCTCTGAAAGCACGCTGCAACACTTGATAGAAGCAGGCCAGGCCGCTGCTACTTCCAGTTTTGTTCAGTCGGTATCGGTAATACGTATTACTAACACTGAAACTCGCACACAACTCGCCACAGTAGCAGGAGGCCAGCAATACGTTGAAACTTGTGCCGAGTTCCTGGTGATCTGTGCTGATATGAAGCGCAATGAGCAGCTTTCCATCAAACAGGGCTCAACACCGAAAACCGGATTCACCGAACACTTTTTGATCGCCGCTATCGATGCAGGTTTATTTGCACAGAATCTGGTTACCGCTGCGGAATCTTCCGGGCTCGGAGTCTGCTACATCGGCGCACTCAGAAACGATCCGCAAACGGTCACTGAACTGCTTAAACTCCCGGATCTGGTTTGCCCGCTTTTCGGGCTTTGCATTGGTTACCCTGCACAAGATCCGGAGGTTAAGCCGCGTATGCCGCTGTCAATGATATTGCATCAGGAGCACTACGACGCTGAAATTAATGATCACACACTGAACGATTACGACAGTATTGTCCGGCACTACTATGCTACCCGCACCGGTGGTAAAAAATCCCAGGCATGGTCTGAGCAAATGGCGACATTTTTCGGCAAGGAATCACGGCCACACATGCTTGAGTACTTACACCATCAGGGCTTCGCGAAAAAGTAAGCAAGAATTTTTAAGCGGTATTTTCTGACGATATCCCTATTCTCTGCTACGGTTGAATGAACACCTTGAAGATAAAACTCATCATGAATACAAAACACACTGCAACAACAACCACTTCAATACTGCTTTGCGGCCTGCTCGGTGCCTGTGGAGGCAGCGGCAACAGTTCATCTCCAGAGGTTGTATCCTGCGGAGACACAGGCGCTGTGACAATTGATGAGGGAAACGCGGGAGATTTCTCTAATGACATTGCGAGCCCCACCGCCTGGACACTGGGTGCAGGTGCAAATATATTGCGCGCCAGTACATCAAGCGCCGATTCTGACTATGTGTCATTTACCGTAGGGCCGTGCGACACACTGGACAGCGTTACTGTCACCGATTTCACTTCTACCGCTAACGACAATGTCGCCTTCATGGCGCTGCAACAAGGTGCAACATTTACTATTCCGGAAGCCGAAGCCGTTACCGGCGCAAGAATTGATGAGCTATTTGGTTACAGCCACTATGGTACACAGAGCATCAACCTGGATATTCTGCCGGCAGTTGGCCAGGGACAAGGGGCGATCGGTTTTACCTCACCGCTGAACCCGGGCACGTACACCATGTGGTTGAATCAGACCGGTGGAGAAACGCAGTTCACACTGGTATTCAACGTTTCCCGCGTACAACCATAACCATTCCATTAACCGGGTCTGATTACAGCGTATCTACACTGGCTACGGGGGTCTATCGATAGCCCTCGGGCATTGCCACTTTGACCGGTCAGTGGGAAGTGAATTATCCTCACAATAACAGGTCACCAACATCTGACAATAGAAACCAGCTGCAAGCTATGCCTGAAACCCCGCATTACGTACTGACGCAAGGCATAGTTTGCATGCCGGTTCGATTATAATTCGCTCTGCCAACAATCCCGGACTGCAGTTAGCGACTCCAGTACCATGAAAAACTATCACCTTGGTCTTCCAGCGTGGGCGTTTCCCGCCTGGCATAATCGCTACTTTACCAGCAAGCCATCTGCACTCGGCAGTTATGCAACGGTGTTTGGTACCGTTGAAGGTAATACAACATTTTATCAAATACCAGACAACAACACAGTTGCCCGCTGGCAGGACAGCGTCACAGGGAAAGATTTTAAGCTCTGTTTTAAACTGCCAAAAACAGTGACTCACCAACCATCACCAGACCACAGAGATCTCACCCTGTTCTTTAAACAGCTTGAGCCTTTACGGGAAAATCTCGGCCCCTTCCTG
>CALHCI010000210.1 GCA_937931165.1 uncultured Granulosicoccaceae bacterium | reverse complement strand
GTACCACGTAACCTGAAACACCGACGTCATCAACGGACGGATCCCAGATAAGAACGATATCGTTTCTGCCACCGCTCAACGCTCTAACGGAACCTGGTTGAGATGGTCCCAGCCCACTATCAACGAAACTGCCATCGAGTTGAGTAGGTGATCGGGTCACGGCTTGCAGGTTGTTTCCCGGATCGGTAATTTGGAAGGTTATTTTGCCGTTTTCAATAATTAGTTTATTACGTCGTAAAAACGCATCGATACCTGTGTCATCAGTTATGTATTGTGTGCTTATAAGGTCACTGCCAGTGACCTCATAAGAAGACAGAACCAATTCAATCAAATCGGCGATACTCTCGAACGATTCATCGTAATCAAGTGGCGAGGGCAGGATTGCTGCTATGTCGGTAGCATTCAGAACATCATCCGGGTCAAGCGCGTTTTGCGCCAGCCATCGACGGAGGCTGGCGTCACTAAATGCATTGATGTTGCGGGTCCCGTCACTATAGGCGATTCCATACAAGTCACGGTTGGCATTGATTTTTACCCGTAACAGCCAGGGAGCCTGTCCTGATAAGGCTTCCGTTCTGTACGAGCGATCATTGTTGATTGAGATCGTTTCGCGCCAACCATCGGATGAATAGGCTTCAATTACTGAGCCCTGTGTAAACAAGGAATCATCCACCGTACCCTGTATAATAAGTCCGGTCCCTATCGTGCCGCTTTCGTCCTCTCCGGGACCACTGCAACCGGTGGCAGCAAAAGAAAACGCCAGAGCCAGAAAAATGGATACTTTAAGAGAAGGAGTTATTGATTGGTGTAATGTCGCATTGTAATCAGCAATAAACCTTCGCACGCGAACCACCGCCTGATGAAGCAAACGCCTGAAGCCATGAGGGAGTAGTCGCGGAACTAAGTTAACTTCTGATTCGATTTGCAATTCGGCTACTACCGGTGGCGTATCTTTTACGAAAAATAGCTTTAGTTGACTGAGGGAAAATTCATTAGATTGTGATGGCATGGTTGCATCCTTCCCAGAGTTGGGGCAGCAGGCTGACACGCTTTGCATGCACTGCAACTGTCGCTGTATGGCCGGATTTTGGATGCGATTCTTCGGCTGGCGCCTCACGGGGTGTTCGCAACCCCTCTAGCCAAAGTATGAATATCTGATTCCACGGAGTCAATTCTCGTTCCGACTTACTGTATTTCGCAGTGCCGCTAGCCCGCATTATTCATAAGGATTCGCCATTCAGCGGAAATAGTGCAAAACAGGTCGCTTGATCGAGCGAGAAACGTGGCCCGCCACGTGCCGAGCTTGATCATGCGAGATGTGCAGCAATATTTTCGTCTGATGGTGAATAGACACACTGTTATTTTGAATAAGACACTTGAGTCAGTGTTTGGAGCTTTGTATACACACATTTCGTTAATTATCACCAGTCGCCTTGTGAATAATGCGGGCTAGTGATCATCGGTTTTACTGATATCCATATGATCTTCAATGTAATACACACCAAAGCCCACTCGTTTCAGATCTTTACTGCCGGATACCTCGGATTCTTTTTTGGCCTGAGCCAGTTTCGCGTTCAGTTTATCTATAAGTTCTTTGGCGTTCTCATCTATCATCTGCTGACACTCGTCGCCAAGATCAGCAGAAATGTGTGAGTAGACGACTTGCCGCTGCAAACGTTTTTCGTCAGATTCAAGATTATGCAGGGCAGCATGGAACAGGTCCGAGACACTTTTGCCAATGATCCGGATTTGCTCTGAATTGCTCTTGTACGGAACGTAAGCGTGAGTGATCAGGGAGACGGTGTTTTCGTCCGGCTGTTCTGTCACGCGGGCGTGGTTTAGTTCGTCCAGTACAGCACCGTAACTCACATCACCGCTATACCGTTTTACCAGTGCTACAAAGCTCCCGACTTCTTTTCCGGCGCTGTCATTTTTTACAGGTAGCACAAGCGGAAAATTATTCTTATCAAGAAACTCTGCGTCGTTGAGCCATCCGTGTACGACGCGCTGTGCCCGGTTTTGACCGGGCGTTAACACCTCATCCTGTTTTTCCAGTAATTCCTTAACGTGTTTTACATGCCGCCTGCTCATCCCGGTTAAAACAGCTATGCGTGCGTTTGTCATCTCTGTATCGGGCAGACGGAAATGTTTTTGTGCTGCCTCTACATAAGCCATTCGAGTGAGTTCCATCAGATCAGAGTAAGTGACGTCATGCCGAATACAAAGCCGCGTCAAAGGCAGAAGAATGCGCCTTAGCGCACCTGCCAAAATTGACCGGTTATCTGAATTCAAATCTTCGCTCCAACTTGCGCGCGCCCGCGGCGCATTTGCCGGTCATTATGCCTGATAGTTATCAAGGGGAGCATCCTCCCGGTAAAGAAATGTGGATTGGATTGTAATTAGATGCAACACAGGGGCGGCAAACCGTCGATTCGGCACAGTTCAGAGAAGTGCCATACCAGTGCTGGTGGACGATCTAGCTGATTAAGTCATGCTTTTTCAACGGCAGGGAATCCATGATCCAGGATGCCGAAGATAATAATTCGAGGATTTATTGTCATGTAAAGGGATGAAAGCCCCCTTGACTCTGTTTGGGAGGGTCTGTAGATTTGTATTCAAAGGGATGAAAGTCCCTTTGAACAAATCGACTGACGAATTCTTCGAATCAAGCGGGCGCAGAAATATGACAACGGGATTAGCTACAGCCACGGGAACAAACCGGGCGCAACCGCTGCAGGCACGGACCGTCAACTCTGCCGGGCTGATCGCCTGCAATTTGCTCGATGAAAATTTGCCTGGAAGGCTCTGTACCGGGAAGTGTGTTGCAAGCAGCTGAACAGCACATAAAGCGCCCGACTCATTCAATGACTATCGCCACTAAACAGCCGATTGATCGTGTTCCCTCCGGATCAGGGCTTCGTCTCTTGCCGGGAATCGTGCAGGTTCATATAGCCACACTGCTAATGGGCGCGTCGGTGGTGTACGCATCCTGGATTGATTTAAGTGTGTCAATGGTGGGTTTTGGTCGGTCAGTTTTTTCCGCTGCCGCTCTATTTATAGTGCTGATGTGTTTAAAAACGAAAATCAGAAACGCCGTATCAGGCTACTCCTTACTATCAGGTGTTTTTCTGGCCTTGTACTGGATTGTGTTTTTTAAAGCCGTAGAGGTTTCAACTGTTGCTATAGCGATTTTCTCGTTTTCTTGTTGCCCGATATTAACCGCTCTTATCGAATCCAAAATATATCGCGAGAAGCTCAAACCAGCTTCGATTGCTGGCGCAATTGTCGTCGCAATCGGTCTGGTGATTGTGAGTGGTGTACACCAGCAAAGCCTGAACTATCCACAGGGTGTTTCACTAGGTGTTCTTAGCGGTTTGATCTATTCGTTGTTGCTGGTCACGAATCGCAAAATATCTGCATCGCATAGTTTGTTAGCAACAACACTGGTGCAGCACGTAACAGCAGGGATTGTCTTACTGCCGCTGGTGTTTTTCCAAATCGGTGATGTCTCATCGCTACAGTGGGGACACCTGTTTGTATTAGGTTTTGTTTTTACTGCAATGGCTCATTCGATGGTCATTTCTTCTCTTCGATCTATCAAAGCAACAACTGCCGGACTGATAACCAGTGGGCTTGAGCCGATCTATGTATTGATTTTTGCCATAGTTCTTCTTGGGCAAATACCGGACGTTTATGAGTTGATAGGGGGATTTATTATTTTGATGGCGGTGACTGGAGTTAGTGCCCATCAGTGGAAAATTGCACAGCAACCGGTTTTCAGTGATTTAGATGATAAGCCCTATCGCGCTTCGAGCGAGGTGCCAGTGTCTTTGGCTGTATTTGAACTGCGAAAAGATTTCTAAGTTGTTTGATCGTAACCGGACGGGGCATAACTGACTCAGACTGGATTTAAACAGCCAGCGTCACAGTACCTTAACGTTGAATAACAGCTGGAATTGTTTAGGCAGAGATTCTTGACTAGCGGGTTAAAAGATGAAAAAAAATTCAAACGTGTCTATTGCTGAGCGAATAAAATATCGTGAAAACAAGCGTGGCCGCTTTAAGTCTTTCCAGTCAACACGCCCGGATAAAAAGTCAGATCCCAACGCTATTTCGTGTGTAGACGGCCCAAGCACTGCAAATGCTCAGACAGACGCCTCCGCCACAGCAGAACTCGTTTCCGGATATTCTGCACCAACACTCTCACAGCGCATCATGCATCGACTAGTGCACGTGTCGAGGTATCTGATCTTGTGTTACGACGTTAAGCACGAGCGGATGCAGTTATCGAAAATGACCAGCGATCAACTTGTTGATCTGGATCTGGATCGCCTATCGGTTAACCGAGAGGCGAGACGCAGATTTTTCGACATACCCATCCAGCGTTCTGGAATCTCAGCACCAGAT
>CALHCI010000209.1 GCA_937931165.1 uncultured Granulosicoccaceae bacterium | reverse complement strand
CCCGACCCGAAAAAAGAATATGATGTGGTCATCATCGGTGGTGGCGGGCACGGACTGGCAACGGCCTACTATCTGGCCACGCAGTGCGGAATCACGAACGTGGCTGTGCTTGAAAAGGGCTGGCTGGGTGGTGGTAATACCGGTCGCAACACCACCATTGTGCGCTCCAACTATCTGCTCGACGCTTCAGCAGGAATTTACGAACACGCGGTAAAGCTGTGGGAAGGCCTGAGCCAGGAGCTCAACTACAACGTGATGTTTTCGCAGCGCGGCCTGCTGCACCTTGCGCACAGTGTGCACGATATGCAGGAAATCGGCAGACGCGGTAATGCCATTTACCTCAACGGTATTGACTCCGAATTCCTGACGCCGGAGCAGGTCAAGGAAATGCTGCCGATTATCAATCTCAATTGTCGCTACCCGGTGATGGGTGGCCTGCTACAAAAACGAGGTGGCACCGCCCGTCACGACGCGGTTGCCTGGGGCTATGCCAGAGGTGCCGATGCTGCCGGCGTCGATATCATTCAAAACTGCGAAGTGACCGGTGTCCGTGTAGAAAACAACAAAGTAGTCGGTGTTGATACTTCGCGTGGCTATATTGGGGCCGGTAAGGTCGGGTCGGTAGCTGCCGGTCACAGTAGTGTGATTGCCGAGATGGCCGGCTTTAAGCTGCCATTAGAGTGTTACCCGTTACAGGCTCTCGTGTCAGAGCCGGTAAAACCCATTATTGATTGTGTTGTGATGTCTAACGGTATTCATGTGTATGTCAGCCAGTCAGACAAAGGTGAGCTGGTGGTCGGTTCCGGTTCAGATGCCTATAACTCTTACACTCAGCGTGGCAGCTTTGATCTTATCGAGCATACGGTTGGCCCGCTGTGCGAATTGTTTCCGCTGTTTTCAAGGTTAAGAATGCTGCGACAGTGGGCAGGGATTGTCGATGTTACCGTTGATCGTTCCCCGATATTATCTAAATCACCGGTAGAAAATCTCTACTTCAACTGCGGTTGGGGTACTGGCGGGTTTAAAGCAACACCGGGCAGCGGGCATGCGTTTGCACATTCAATTGCCAGTGGCGAGATGAATGAAGTTGCCGCACCTTTCTCTATAGACCGGTTTAACAGTGGCGCACTGATTGATGAAGGTGCCGCCGCCGCTGTGGCGCACTAAGGATTATAAATTATGTTTATTATCAATTGCCCTTACTGCGGTGACCGCGATCAGACAGAATTTACCTGTCACGGCGAAGCACATATTGCCCGGCCCACCGAAACCGAACAACTGTCGGACGAACAATGGGGGGAGTACATTTTCTTTCGCACCAACCCCAAGGGTATGCACTACGAACGCTGGGTGCACGCGCATGGTTGCAGACGCTGGTTTAATGCGTTGCGCAACACGGCAACCGATGAAATTTTTGCCACCTACGAGGTTGGTGCTGCGAAGCCCGCTCTGCCGGAGGGCGAATCATGAGCCAGCAATACCGACTAGATAATGGCGGGCTTATCGACCGTAACAAGAAACTCAGTTTCACCTTTGACGGTAAGCGCTACACAGGTTATCAGGGCGATACGCTCGCTTCTGCATTGCTTGCCAACGGGGTGCGGTTACTGGGCAGAAGTTTTAAATACCACCGGCCGCGCGGACTGATTGCTGCAGGTTCTGAAGAGCCCAATGCATTAATGCAGCTTGAAAATGGTGCTTACACAGAGCCCAATACGCGTGCGACCTGTATAGAACTGTACGATGGTCTGGTGGCCAATTCACAAAACCGCTGGCCAAGTCTTGAGCACGATGTCGGTGCAATAAACTCTGCGGTGGCACGTTTTCTACCAGCCGGTTTTTACTATAAAACTTTTATGTGGCCGGCTTCTATGTGGATGACTTATGAAAAGTTTATTCGCAAAGCAGCAGGCCTTGGTGTCAGCCCTGACAAACCAGACCCGGATGTCTATCACTCGCGTTATGCACACTGTGATGTTCTGGTGATTGGTGCAGGACCTGCCGGGCTTGCAGCGGCAGATGCAGCTGCCGCCAGTGGTGCCAGAGTGATGGTGGTAGATGAGCAAACTCAGCCAGGTGGTTCAACACTGGGTAAGCCAATGTCTGATGAATACACGCAGTGGCAAGCTAACACGGTAAGCTCATTGCAGAATAACGCCAACGTGACGTTGCTGCCGCGTACTACACTCACTGGCTACTTCGACTACAACTACTTAACTGCAGTAGAGAAAGTGACTGACCATCTCGGTCCGGGTCGTGGTGGTGACAAACCCCGACAACGCTTTTGGAAAATTCGTGCAAAGCAAGTCATTATTGCGGCAGGTTCTATTGAACGGCCACTGGTATTTGCCGATAACGACAGACCCGGGGTGATGCTTGCTAACGCGGTCGATACTTACATCAATCGCTATAGCGTTATCCCCGGTAAAGATGTTGTTGTATTTACCAACAATGACAGCGCTTACAGCACCGCACTGAACGCGTCTGCCAATGGGGCGATGGTAACGGTGGTAGATACCCGCAAGTCTATTGCAGAGTCACTCGAAAAATCACTGAATGATGCGGGAATACGCTGCTTTAAAAGGCATGCAATAACCTCAGTGCAAGGCAGTAAAGGCATTAGCTCTGTTCGCATTATGGAGCTGGCAGATGATGGTAAAACGGTTCAGGGGCAGGCGTGGCAGATAGATTGTGACATCGTTGCGAACTCCGGCGGCTGGACACCGTCGGTACATATGGTCAGTCAAAGTGGCGGCAAGTTGCAGTACGATCAATCGATAGAAGGCTTTGTGCCTGAAGCCAGTAAAGCCAAGCGTATCAATCCGAATTATTCAGCCGGTGCCTGTAACGGCAAGTTTGCCACCGCAGACTGTCTTGCCGAAGGTGCAAAGGCAGGGGCCAGTGCTGTGGCGGCCTGTGGTTTCAATGCCGGTTCTGCTGCCACATTACCTTCCGTGTCTGATGACGGTATGGGGCATATCGAACCGTTGTGGCTGGTGCCAACTATTCATCCGGTGGGTGAGGGATCTGCCAAACACTTTCAC
This sequence comes from uncultured Granulosicoccaceae bacterium, assembly GCA_937931165.1. Lineage (GTDB taxonomy): Bacteria > Pseudomonadota > Gammaproteobacteria > Granulosicoccales > Granulosicoccaceae. The sequence continues at coordinate 12,573 of CALHCI010000209.1, read as the reverse complement.
GATTTTCAGAACGATGTGACTGCTGCAGACATTCATCTTGCGGCACGTGAAGGCTATTTGTCAGTTGAGCATTTAAAACGCTACACCACGACAGGGATGGCGACGGACCAGGGTAAAACATCCAATCTCAATGCGCTGGCTATTATGGCGGAGATTCGCGGAGCACAAATTCCGGAAGTCGGTACCACCACTTTCCGGCCACCGTTTACGCCACTGACATTTGGTGCGATTGGCGGGCAGGAGTCCGGTGAGTTGTTTATACAGGAACGCCACACGCCGATGCATCCTTGTCATGTGGCTAACGGTGCTGTGTTTGAAGATGTCGGTGACTGGAAACGCCCGTGGTATTTCCCACAGGCCGGTGAAGATATGCATGCCGCGGTACAACGTGAGTGTTCTGCGGTGCGGCAAAGTGTCGGTGTGCTCGACGCCTCAACACTCGGCAAAATAGATATTCAGGGAGAGGATGCGGCAGCGTTTCTCGAAATGATCTACACCAACAACTGGAAAAATCTCGGTGTCGGGCGGTGCCGCTACGGACTCATGCTTAATGAGCACGGCATGATCTTCGATGATGGTGTCACTACTCGTCTCGCAGAAGATCACTTCCACATGACCACGACCACCGGTGGCGCTGCACGCGTGCTTGGCTGGCTCGAGGAGTGGCTACAGACTGAATGGCCGGACATGCATGTGTACTGCACCAGTGTGACTGAGCAATGGGCCGTGGCAGCATTAAACGGTCCGCGAGCGCGGGACCTGCTGGCTTCAATGTCAGATATTGATTGTTCTAATGAAGCGTTTCCGTTTATGAGTATGCGTGAAGGCACGATTGCCGGCATACCGGCACGAGTTTATCGCATCAGTTTTACTGGTGAGCTCGCTTACGAAATCAATGTGCCGGCACGCTATGGTCGCAAACTGTGGGAAACCCTGCTTGAAGCAGGCAAGGCTTATGACCTTTGCCAGTACGGCACCGAAGCAATGCATGTTATCCGTGCCGAAAAAGGTTTTATTATTGTTGGTCAGGATACCGATGGCACCGTCACGCCACTTGATATGGACATGAACTGGATTGTCTCTAAAACCAAGCCCGACTTCCTTGGTAAGCGTTCATTCATGCGAAGCGATACCAGTAGTGAAGGGCGGCCGCAGTTTGTTGGCCTGTTAACCAAAGACCCGCAGGTGGTATTACCGGAAGGTGCGCACATTGTTGCCGAAGTTAAAGACGCGCCACCCATGCAAACTCTCGGTCATGTGACCTCAAGTTATATGAGCCCGAATGTCGGCAGATCTATTGCGCTGGCGTTGCTCAAAGACGGGTTGAATCGAAAGGGTGATACCGTCTCATTGCGGTTGATGAACGGTGATGTGGTTGAAGCAGAAGTCACCAATCCGGTATTTGTCGATCAGGCAGGAGAACGAACTCGTGGTTAATGTTGAATTACAGACTCCGCTCAATGGACAAACGTTTTCGATTGAAGGCTTATCACTGAATGAGATGCCATCGTGTTCCAAAATCAGTCTGCGTGGTGATGCTGCTCAACTTTCATCTGCCATTGAATCGGTAGCGGGTGTGCCATCGGTATCCGGTGCAAACCGTTTTAGTACCGCATCGGATAACACGCAGTTCTGGATGGGGCCTGACGAGCGCCTGATGTACAGTAACAGTCCTGATGCCGCAGCACTGGTGCAGTCTTTAAAACAACAGCTGCCTGCAGGCAAGAGTGCTGTGGTTGATGTCAGTGACTATTACACGGTACTTCGTCTGTCGGGTGATAAAGCGCGGGATGTGCTTGCGAGCGGTACCCCGTTTGATATACACCCGGATAATTTTAAACAGGGAGACTGTGCCCAGATTCGTTACGGCAATGCATCAATACTGTTGTCACGAGTCGCAGAGTCTGCGTACGATCTGCAGGTTCGATGGAGTTTTGCCGAGTACCTTTGGAAGTACCTGTGTAAGGTTGCGCGCTACGTATAGCGCAAACACGGTGTGGCTTAGCCCGTTACCACTAACGGGCTGTTGATCAGCTCAAAGCTGCCATCTTCAGTCGTAATGGAGATGCTGTCCTGATGACAAACCGGGCCGAGGTCATTCAGCGGTATGGTAAACCCGCACTTGCCGTCCGCGTGCATTCCGTTGCGAACCAGATCAGGCCTGTCGGCGTCAGCAACTACCTTCAGGCGGCTTTCTCCATTAACGGTGATTCTGACTACCGTTGGAGTCCTGGACTGTGAGTCTATGATCCAGCCGTACAGGTTGCCTTTATCAACGCCACCAAGGTTACCGCGATACCTGGTTGCCATGGTAACGGCGACACGTGTATTGCAGTCCTGTTGTTCAAAGTGCGCAAGCGCTGTTTCATAGATGGCGATGTCTGCCTGATTCAGGTGTCTGATCTCGTCAATTTGTGCGGCCGACGGTTTTAGCTTTGTAGTGCTGCCGTAGTTGCCCTTGTTGAGCTCTGCCAGTTCCAGTCTGGTTCCGTATCGCTGGTTAAACATGGCCAGACTTTTTTCGTAGTGTTCGGTCAACCCGAAAAAATCCAGATCGGTGGGTTTCGCGCCACCCAGACTTCGTTGTTGCCGATTCTGAAATCTGGCGCTGGTATAAAACTCTTCCAGCGTTCCGGTATAGTCGTGATGGTTGGTAAAGTGAATAAACTCAGATACCACGCGGTCTACCGGGTCCCGGAAGAAAGTGACTACCGGTGACTGCGGAAACACCTCCCGGTACTTGGGCAATGAGAAGTGTCCGCCAAAAAATTTGGCCTTGAGCCCTTTGGCTCGTAACGCGTCAATGTCTTCCTGATCATAAATTGCCGCGAGAACTTCCTCTGAAGTGCTGTCAGAACCCGGACCATAGTCACTCAGTGTGTAGTCACCACCAAAATAGCGGGCGGCGCTTACGCGGAAGCTGGTGCCGGCAGTTTTCGGAATGTGCAGATAGATAATTGGATATTGCATGCGCTTATCGTGCTTCAGCAGGGCTGTGACGGTTTGGCACTATCCGTCGGATTGTTGACTGAATTCGATTGATGGCGTTGGTTAACTGGCGGTGCATAGTTGTTATTGTTCTGGTCGTAATCGATACGAGGGTCGGTAGTCCCAAGAACAATGCCAAATAGGCAAAAAATGATGTGAAGCGGCAGCGGCGATTACGCCTGGCTGGCTGACTCAGACGGCTGAAAGACGACCTGATAGGTGATTCCATCAAACTCGATCGCGTCACCGGATTTGATTTTGCGGCGTTTGCGGGTTTCGGCTTCGCCGTTGACGGTGACGTGTCCTTCGGCGATCAGCGCTTTTGCCTCTCCACCGCTATTGCACAGCCCCTCAAACTTAAGCAGCTTATATAGCTCGACCGGCTCGCGGTTGATTTCGATTGTTTTCATGGGGTGATACTATGACACGAAATTACGGAGGTGTAGAAATGAATAAAGGCGCTTGCCTATGTGGCGCGGTGACATACCGTTTGCTGAGTGAACCCACCAGCATGATGCATTGCCATTGCTCTATTTGCCGCAAAATCCACGGGACCCCGTTTGCCACCTACGTGCAAACCAGTGGTGTAGAGTGGCTGAGCGGGCAGGAGCATGTCTCGCAGTATCAGTCGTCACATAACTTTCACCGTTGCTTTTGTAATCAATGTGGTTCTGTATTGCCCGAAACCATTGATGGTGCAGATTTCACTTTTGTTCCTGCAGGCGGGCTGGACGGCGACATCGGTATTAAGCCCGAGAAACATATATTCGCAACTTCAGGAGCGTCGTGGTACACCATTGCCGATGATCTGCCGCAATATGAAGGCTATTCCGCGGATCATTCAGACGGAGTTGATCAGCCTGATCGAAGTGGCAGGGTGGAAGGCGTCACCGCTGGCAGTTGCTTCTGTGATGATGTTGCTTATCAGTATACCGGTGAAGCAAAGCTGATGATGTGGTGTCACTGCAGTCGGTGTCGTAAAGTGAAAGGGGCAGCGCATGCAACGAATATTTTTGTGCCACCGGAAAACTTTGAGTGGATAAGAGGAGAAGATAACGTTGTAGTCTATGATCACCCGCAAGCCGAACGCTTTGGCAATAGTTTCTGTAAGCGTTGTGGTTCGTCAATGCCACGTAAGTCAGAAAACTCTCCGATGGTGAATATACCGGCCGGATCGCTTGACGATCCTCCAGGTATAGAAACTAAGGGGCATATCTTTGTCGGTTCGAAGTCTGACTGGTTTGATATTGTTGATGATCACGATCAATTCGACGAGATGCCGTGATTCAGAGGGCAGAGAGCAGCTAACAGATTAGCAGTACTCAGGTAAAAGAGTTGTAGCGAGTGGCACTATAATGTACCACTCGCTCAAACCCGCCGCATGCTAGTTCCAGGAAATGAGGTTGATCACACGATCAACACCTTCCATTTGTGCAACCTTTGCTTCAGCTAATGCTGCTTCAGCACCGGAGTCAGTAGAGCCGAATAAAGTAGCCACACCATCGTTAACAGTGACGGACAAAGAAGCGCTGCTGACACCAATGATCTGGTTGACAGGTTGAGTGCCGACATTCAGACCCATGGCAGAGGCAGAGCCAATAGAAAGCGCACTGGTCAGAGCAAGGGCTGCGAGAGTTTTAGCGTTTATAAGTTTCATGTTGTGTTCCTTAATATTTGGTTGTATTTAAGTGAAGAGTTGGTGTGAACTAGTTCCAGGTAACGAGGTTGATTACGCGATCAACGCCGTCCATTTGTGCAACCTTTGCTTCTGCTAATGCTGCTTCAGCACCGGAGTCAGTAGAGCCGAATAAAGTAGCCACACCGTCGTTAACAGTGACAGATAAAGAAGCGCTGCTAACACCAATGATCTGGTTGACTGGTTGAGTACCGATATTCAGACCCATGGCAGAGGCAGAGCCGATAGAAAGCGCGCTGGTCAGAGCAAGGGCTGCGAGAGTTTTAACGTTTATAAGTTTCATGATTTTTGTTCCGTTTAAATTAATAAGATTTTTAATGAAGCTGAATTGTCAGCGTTCAGGGAGTAAGAGTGACGGTGGGTCAGATGGTTCGAGAATGCCTGGTAACGTTTTTCTAACAACTAATAACAGCATTGTGATAAGTGTAAATTGCGCCGAAAAACAACACTTTAGTGAGCGTTATTGGTTCCAGAAACGGCTAATTAGAATATTGCAGAAGCGGAGAGATATCAGTTCTTTGAATGCTATTCAGCTAAGTGCTGCGGAGCGTGGTTGCACTCCGGGCGCAGTGCACCATGAGGTTGGACTGATTTAGCGTGGTCAGTGCGCTTAAACAGCAGTACTTGCTACTGCTGCAGTTTTTCATCCAGCGGATGCGTGGAGAGTAGTTCATACCCGTTGTCTGTCACGAGTACCTGTTGCTCGAGTTTGACACCATCGCGTTCACCGACTGCGCCAATATAACTTTCAATGCACAACACCATACCCGCCTGAATAGTGTCGTCATAGGGTGTCGGGCCTCGATGCACCGGATTGATTCGAGGGTATTCATCACACATACCTACGGCATGACACAAACAGGTATAGGCATTCTGTTGGAACTCTTCGGGTATTGGCCACGCCCGTTGCTGAAACTCTTTAAGGGTGACGCCGGGTTTGACTAGCTGCAGGTTGTGTTCAATTTCAGCGACAGCGAGCTGATACAAGCTTCTCTGTCTTTTGGTGGGTGCGGTTGGACCGCAATGCATCGTGCGGGAGATATCTGCGAAGTAGCCGAACGGCCCAATCATATCTGTGTCAAATCCGACCAAATCACCGGGTTCGAGTTTTCGTGCAGAAGCTTCCTGCAGCCACGGGTTGATCCGCGGGCCGGACGCGAGCATGCGCCCGTCATGCCAGTCACCGTCGTTGGCAACATTGGTATAGTTTAACAATGCCCACAACTGCAACTCGGACACTCCCGGCTTTATTGTCTCTTGCACCTGAGTGATGCCGTGTTCGGCGACTTTAATTGCCCAGCGCATACACGCGATTTCTTCTTCTGACTTTATGACTCTGGCGTGTTCTGAAATTGCTACGCCGTCGATTACCTCCAGACCTGCGTTTTGTAATGCGAGTGTCAGGCTGGGGTTGACGTATTCCAGCGCTACTCTGCGATTGTCAGTACCTAGTTCGGCCAGGTAATTACGCATGTCGCCAGCCAACGCTGTCGCCGCGGCAGGCAACTCTGCACCGCCGTCAAAATACGAAATCGCGTGACCTGTCTCTACCCGGTCGACACCCGGTGCGGTTCCGTAAGCACCATAGAGCACCACCGGGCCTTGCTGTGGAACAAACAGATAAGTAGTGGGTATGTGTGACTGGAACAGCCCGTAGGTGCGGTAGTCAACGGCGTAGCGGAGAGACACGGGATTGACCAGTACGCAGCAGGCTGCATCTGCTTTACGCAATTCGTTTTTAAGGCGTTGCAGGCGATAGCGATGCAGCTTGTCGAAGTCGATTTCCGGCAGTGGATGCCGGCTTGTTAAATCACTCCAGTCATCGTTTTGTACCCGCTGGTCTGGTGTGTACTGTGGCATCCTGTGATCATAGCAATTGGTGTAATAACAATGCCTGCCTGTACAGGACACTTGCTGTTAATTGGTAAAACGCAACCGGACAGTCTATTCAGGTACAGTAAGGGCTGAACTGTCAACCAGCCGGACCCCCTTTGACTCAAAATCGATGGCTCGCATTTGCGCCGGTGATCTTCCTGGGTCTCTGGTCCGGGGGTTACGCAACCGCCAAGCTTGGACTGCAGTACGCAGAACCGCTAACGTTTCTGGCCATTCGCTTTGCGAGTGTGGTGGCGATTATGGCGGTGTTGTTTCTGGTGTTGCGGCCGCCGCTGCCAAAGCAACGAAGCGAATGGATGCATCTGGCTATTGTTGGCTTTTTATTGCAGAGCGTTTACTTCGGTTTGTCTTATCTGGGATTTGCTGCAGGAGTGGCTGCCGGCACACTGGCGTTGATAATGTCATTGCAGCCGGTGCTTGTCGGGCTGATTGCACCGTCATGGACGGGTGAAAAAATTACCTGGCAACGCTACTGTGGTCTGGCACTCGGGCTGATTGGTGTGGCGGTGGTTATTACTTCACGCTCGTCCGTTGAGCCGCCATCTGTGTTCGGGTTTGTCTGTGCGTTCTTTGCGCTGTGCGGCATCACTGTCGGATCACTGTGGGAAAAACGTCATGGTGTATCGCATCATCCGGTGGTTGCCAATCTTGTCGGTTATAGCGTCGGGTTGCTGGGTATTCTGCCACTGGTGTTTTTGTTCGAAACACGCAACGTAGTGTGGACCGGTGAGTTTGTTGCGGCCCTTGCGTATCTGGTGATTGGTAACTCGGTGATTGCTGTCGGGTTGCTACTGGCGATGATCAGAGCCGGTGAGGTCAGCAGAGTGTCGGCATTGTTATATCTGGTGCCGCCCATCGCTGCCCTTATCGCATGGGCGCTGCTTGGCGAAGTTATGCCGGTATTGGCCTGGGTGGGCATGGCGGTAGCGGCGGTCGGGGTGTTTATCGCAACCCGGTACTGATGGCTGCCGGATAAAAGCTGGTGTGAATTAAAATGCCGGATCAGAGGGATCACCCCTGATCCGGTATTAATAACTAGCTTACTGCATCAACAAACAGCGGCTCGATAGCAGTGGCAGAGGTTTGTGCCACCACACGGCCGATTTCTTCGCCGCCTTTGAACATCACGAGGGTTGAGCGTCGCGGGATGTTGAGCTCGGAGACAATTTCCGATTTACCGTATTGATCCCAGTCAACTCGCATTACTGTCACCGCCTGGTAGGCAGGGTTACCGTCTATTAGTGCACTCACGGTGCGCTCTTGAGCTCGGCAGGTCCCTCACCAGGAGGCTGAGAAGTCGAGCATGAATGGCTCACCACTCGCAAGTGCCTGCTCGTAGGCCTCACGTGTGTATTCCACCTGATCTGCCGCCTGTACCAGTGTGACACCGGCAAACGGGGCAATAGCGGAAATGGCCAGAAACTGACGTCTTTTCATAGACAATTAAGCTCCGGATAGGGTTAAGTGTGCAGGTCAACGAATGGCAAACCCACAACCGTATTGGAGCAGAAAGAATCTTATTGGTTCAATGAATGGAGTTTGTTGGTGTTGGTGGGTTTTGCCTGTGGCGAGGGGGTGGGGTGCGGCTGCAGCGGGCTGGATAGGGTTCGCCTGCGGCGGGTGGTTGGGATGCGCTTGCAGCGGGCTGTTAGATGCGCTTGCAGCGGGCCCTACTTTGAAAAGACCAAAGTAGGCAAAGTCTCTTTCGCGAATGATTGGCCCTGCGGGTGGCGCGTTTGGATGATGGCTGCACCTGCTTTTATCTTTCTTCAGTCTTAAAAATCTGTCTTCTGAATTGGTGCGCCATTTTGAGTATTGCCGCTCAACCGGGCCGCGCTGATGCGCGTCCATGCGCAGCAGCGCTAACGCTGGCATCCATGCCGCTTTTACCCGGTGGATCGACAACACTCAAAACCTATCAACACGCTTGGAAAACGCTTTCGCGTGTTTTATTTTTTTATTTATTGCTATGTATTGACAGCTGGCGGCCGAGGGGCTTCTTTGGGCACTCAGCTTCCGGTCTAACACCGGACCTTATTGATCATTATTTTCAATGGTAAATCGATGCAACCGTGAGTGAATTACAGCTCTGACTCGTGTCTTAGCAGTCCGTAGATTACTAGGTCTAGTCGTGAATTATTCACTTTCTCCGCATGCCGCCGGGTGCCTTCTTGAGTGAACCCAAGACGTTCAGGGATCGCTCGACTTTTAATATTCTCTGTTGCGCAGTGTATCTCGATACGGTTCAGTGAGTAATAGCGAAATCCGACAGAAATTAACTCCTGTACAGAGGATGTCATTATGCCCTTGCCGTTGTAGTCTTCGCCCAACCAATACCCTATTATTCCGAGATCATTCGTCTTATCCAGTGTGTTATACCCTAATACACCAACTATTTTTTCCCGATGCAGGATGGAAAGGTGAAGCGCTTTATCGTTACAAAAATTCTGTAGCTGTTCACGGATAAAACTCTCCGTGTCTGATGAATATTTTGTCGAATCAACCCACGGGAGCCACTGTCTAAGAAAACGGCGATTTGTATCAACCAGTGCAAATAACTCTTCCGCATATTGAGGCACTGACAAAGAGAGATATAATTCATCATCTATTTTTCTGTAAAACATCAATTGTTATCTCGTTGTTTTCCTCACTCTCACTGTTTAACAGATGTGGAGACGATGTTCAAAATACCAAGCAAACTGTTTACCTCCATCCTCTTTAGCTGACGGTCATCCAATAACCAACCGACCGTCAGCAACGGGCACTCCAGAGACATTCGGTCGGAAAGCTCTGGCGTAATCCATATAGGTTTTTACAGACAGCTGAATTGCTGACTTTCGCACTAACGAGGTCCTGATTGACATTCGATGAGTTTTTGCACTAAACCGGACAAATGCCCGCCTATTCGCTTTTTACCCGTGCTGTATAATTACAATTAACGAGACATGGCATTTGAATGAAGTTGTTAAATCTCCTGGCCAGTCTCCTGGCTAATTCTTATTTCCTGGCCACCTTGGTTGGAGCAGCAAGTGAGTAGCACCGATGATCTGGAGCGAGTAGAGGTTACCTCGTCTGAAGAGCTGAGACTTTGGCTTAAAGAGAATCACACGCAGAAAGAAAGCGTTTGGCTTGTGACGTATAAAAAGGCAAACCTCCAAAAATATGTGTCATGGAGTGAGGTTGTTGATGAGGTACTTTGTTTTGGATGGATAGATAGCGTCGCCAGAAAGCTTGATCAAGAGAGAACCATGGTCTTACTGTCACCCTGAAGCGCCAGCAGCGCATGGTCGAAGATCAACAAAGAAAAAGCAGAAAAACTAGAAAAGTCCGGTCGAATGACTAAGGCTGGACGCAGAAAAATTAGTGACGCGAAGCTCAACTGTACATGGAGTTTTTTGGATGATGTAGAGGCGTTGGTTATCCCTGATGATTTAGCATTGGCATTTGCAAAACATAATGATACTGAGAGGAATTTTCGAGCATATCCACCATCGCTTCAGCGCAGTATTCTTGAGTGAATAAAGTTGGCCAAGGGAAGTGAAACGCGTGCGAGTAGAATCGTTAAAACTGCATTATATGGCTGCGAGTGGTGTGAGCGGTGTATTTCCACCCAAATAGTCCGACAAACGCTAATTGTGGTCGAGTACGCCACTCACTAAGATAATCGAATGGAAATACGCAAAGCAAATTCAAGAGACGTCTTAGATTGCGTCGATCTCGTGGAGATTCGACGTATGCGTTATGAAGAATTCGAACCGCAATTTTGGAGACGGGCAGACGATTCGAGGATCACAACGATTGAGTGGTTTACCAAACTATTTAGTGATGTTGATATGATTAGTCTGGTCGCTACAGAAGAATCGGTCGTCGTTGGATTTCTGATTGCTCGCGATGCCCCGGTGCCACCGGTCTACAAACCCGGCGGCCCTACGGCGCTTGTTGACGATGTTTGTGTTTTAGAAGGCCGATGGATGGACGTTGGCAAGCATGTTCTGCTGCGAGCAAAAGAAGCGTTGCGCGCTTATGGCTGGGCGCAAATTGTAGTTGTAGGTGCACACAAAGATATTGAAAAAATGTCGTTCCTGGAATCTGCAGACCTCTCATTGGCATCGACATGGTGGACTTCGGCAACCTAAATCGGTGAATTAGTCTGAGGATCCGGATTGGCGACGTTTGAGCTTGTCAGCGAGTGAAATGCTGGATGAATTGTTTGGGTTATTAGCAGACAACAGTCGACCAAGAGCAGCCATAGATGTTTATGTTGTTTCTCAGTGAACCTTAGGTGATTTCGCGAAAGCGGACATTTCAGGTACGGGTCGATAAGTAAACATTAATAGCGTCCATGCTCACTTCAACTCCTTGTATTAACTCCGCATAGCCAACAACCTCGGCGTTAGAGATATTTTAGCTTTTAATAAAAACTAGTACGACTTGTGTTTGACCGGGGTGATTTTGCCAATCGGTGCCCCAGCCAGCGCTCCGTGCTCACGCAGGGTCTCAGACGAGTCTGCCCGATATACACAATAAGTGCCCTCGCTCGTGAGATAGGAGTGATCCCACTCGATGATTTCACCGAGTTTCGCGATAGCACTGTTGGAACCTTTGGAAATTTTCTTCTTTTTGTCGAGACCAAAAAATCCAACTCCAGGGATCGGGCGCTCGATAACAAAAACCTGATGACCTGCCCGAGGCTTCTCTCCCGCGGCAGCACTTCCACCGATTTCCGGGCTATTCACAAATAACACCTCAGATATTTTTTCAGCACTAACATCCGCGTTCGCAAGGAATGTCTCCAGCGCAGCCGGGGTATCGGCCTCAAATACAGCATAAGAATCTTCACCGGCTGAGAAGGATTGTTTTAGCTCCACAGCGTTTTTGGACAGAATATCGCTGGGAATGGTAGCGAGCGGTGCTGGCAACTCAACCACAAACTGCCCGGCACTAACTGAGAGTGCAACCACTGATAGGATCGTTACCGTTAAGGTGTGAAATATCTTTTGACTCATTGTATGTCTCCGATTCATAGTGAGGTAAGAGGCCAGACCCACTACACGCGTTAGCTGGCATCTCCTCGGGGATAGTAATTTAACTGGCGGTGAAATTTCCCTTATGGGTAGCGAAATAAAAACGAATTCGTCCGAAATATTACGTTTCGGATCAATAAGATACGATACGAAAACCGGTGAATTAAATTCTGACGGCGCAACTCAGCCTACCCTTCGTCGCCAATCTTCCGATGTGTTGTCAATCCTCGCTAAAAACGTCGGCACCATGGTAGACAAAGAAACGCTGATTGAATCGGTGTGGTCAGGAGTATCAACAACCGACGATTCACTCGTGCAATGCATCGTTGATATTAGGCGCGTTCTCGGTCGTGAAGCGATAGACACATTTCCGAAAAAGGGCTATCGATTGAATGCAATCGCAGAGTCGACAACTAATCCTGAGCGCGAACACACAAACAACAGACCATGGTGGTTAGCAGCATTTGCTACGATAGCTTTTTTTGCTGTGGCGGCCACCTATTCATTTGTCCCCCATCGCAGCGCTCATAACCAGTCACTCGCCGTACCTGTTGATTCGCAGGGCAAATCGCTAGCCGTTCTTCCCTTTACAGATCTTGGGAGTGACCCGGGAACAAGCTATTTCAGCAGTGGGCTTGGCGAGGATCTCACAACCGATCTGTCTCAAATAGACGGTCTAACCGTGATCTCCTATGCGTCGAGTCTTGGCTATGCAGATATGGAAAGCGGATTTCGAAGTATCGCAGAGGAGTTGGGAGCAGACTATCTTGTCCGAGGTACAGTCAGACAACAGGGAAGACAACTACGAATCAATGTGTCACTGGTTAATTCCGATGACGGTTTTAATATCTGGTCCAAAAGATATGATCGTTCTGCTGATGATCCGTTTGATGTGCAGTCAGAAGTCACCAGAGAAGTTACTCAAGCGCTGGCATTGACGCTCAGCACTAAACCCAACCAGCGCAGCAT
>CALHCI010000208.1 GCA_937931165.1 uncultured Granulosicoccaceae bacterium | reverse complement strand
ATGGCGCGACGATGGACCCCGGGGGCACACCGGACTATCAGTTCCGCTTCAATAGCATGGCTGATCTGGTGGCGGCGCATCAGGCTGAGATTGGCCAAGGCTAATGCAGGGCTAATTCAGGGCTAAGTCTGGGCTAAGTCAGGGCGTCACCCAGGCAGCTTGTTCTACGGTTCCGTCACTGCCATATGAAAACAGTGCCCTTTGCAGATTCCCGCGCGGGTGGGTAAACCAGTCCAGTGACTCTGTCTTAAACACAATGACGCCGAATACAGATTCACCGCTGGCGATTTCACTGGCAGCAGGTGCTTTGGAAAATACCCGGGGTTGTGCTGCCGGGTCTCCGGGCGGGCCGCCGCAGTAGGACGCGCGGGTCCATGGTGTTAGTGTCTGCCATGCGCTTGCCGCGGCGTCAGAGCCCTGCGTGTGTACAGAGACTGTCCCGGCAAGTCGCACTTGCAGTCTTTTGTCACTGTGGTAGCCGTGGACGCAGACCTGCGGACATTCCAGCAGCTGTTGCCACTTATCGCTTCTGATGTCGGTGTGAAACTCCAGCAACCGGTCTGCGACAACAACACGCCTTAGCACCACCATTCTTGCCTGCGGGCGGCGGTGCCGGTCGATACTGCACAGCGTCAGGTTTCTGAAAGGGTTCTTAGCATCGGCTGTGGCTGAATACAGTTGCTGCCACGTCTGATTATCTGTTGCTGCAAGCGACTGAGACATAACCTTATTCCGGGTGCGTTTGAATATTTAGTATGCCTGAGAGGCCTTGTTGGCTGCCCGTTGCGTGCTGTGTTTGCAATGCAAGGCGGGATTAAGGTGGCAGCTACGTGGCCGGTGTCGCAGTCATGGAAGCCCATGGACAACACGAGGTATACACCCCGCATCGGGCGTGCAAGAATTGCCCTTTTAGTACAAAAACAGGAACTATCCGATGGCTAATTGCCCCGTTTGTGATGCCGAAGTCACTATCGCCGACGATACCGTCGTGGGTGAACTGATGACGTGTGAAGACTGTGGCTGTGAACTCGAGGTGCTGGAACTCAAGCCGGCAAAGCTCGGTGAAGCACCGGAAGCCGAGGAGGACTGGGGCGAGTGAGCCCGGCTGCTGATAAAATGGTTGCTAGCACTCTGCCCGCGGGTAAAAAAATCGGTCTGCTGCATTCGCTGATTCGCAAAGATGAGAAAATGCTGCTCGATGCGTTTAAGCGGGCAAATGTGCAACCGGTGATGATCGATGACCGCAAACTGATCATGGATTTTGAATCGGCGCCTGATGTCGATGTCATACTCGAGCGGTCAATCAATCATTCGCGGGCGCTGCATGCGTTACGGCTGTTCGAAAGTGCCGGTGTAAAATGCGTTAACCGCCATGATGTCGCACGCGTGTGCGGTGACAAAATGCTTACCACCGCCGCGCTCAGTGAGCACAAGGTACAGCAACCAAGAAGTCGTGTGGCGTTTACCGAAGACTCCGCAGTTGAAGCCATTGAGCAACTGGGTTATCCGGTGGTGCTGAAGCCGGCGGTTGGCTCGTGGGGGCGCTTGCTGTCAAAGGTGAATGACCGTGATGCGGCAGAGACAATCCTTGAACATAAAACCGTGCTGGGCAGTTATCACCATTCGATATTTTACATACAGGAATATGTAGAAAAGGCCGATCGTGACATCCGCACGTTTGTGGTCGGAGACCGTTGTATCGCTGCCATCTATCGGACCTCAAAACACTGGATCACCAACACTGCGCGTGGTGCTGTTGCCAGTAAGTGTGAAGTCACTCCCGAGATCGAAGAAATCTCGCTAAACGCAGCCAGGGCATGTGGCGGTGGTGTGGTGGCAGTTGATCTGTTTGAAACACCGGACGGCTTGCTGGTCAATGAAGTGAATTACACCATGGAGTTTAAAAACAGCGTCGATACCACCGGTGTTGATATACCGGGTGAAATTGTCGCCTACGCAGTTAGAGAGGCATCCCGTTGATTCGTGTATCAATTGTTGGCGGGTCCGGCTATGCAGGGGGTGACTTACTGCGGATACTGCTGTTTCATCCTGAGGTAGAAATCTGTCAGGTCACTTCGGAAAGACATGCCGGCAAGTTTGTATCGACGGTACATCCTAACCTGCGGAAACTATGCAAATTGAAGTTTGTCACCATTGACGAGCTTGAACCCTGTGATGTTTTATTCCTCGGTTTACCGCATGGGCATACTATGCGCCGACTGACTGAGTTTGAAGGGCTGGCTGAAACGCTTATTGATCTTTCGGCAGACTTCAGACTGAACGATGCAGCTCAGTATCAGCGCTGGTATGGTAAAGCGCACGGGTGTCCGGAGCGGTTAACTGACTTTGTTTACGGTATTCCCGAGTTGCATCGTGAGGCCATGGTTGGTGCCAAACGAATCGCCAGCGCCGGCTGCAATGCCACTGCAACTATTTTGGCCCTGCACCCGTTGTATAAAGCCGGTGTGGTGGAGTCTGCAGTCGTTGAAGTAAAGGCCGGCTCCAGTCAGGGCGGCAACAGTGCCAGCGATGCAAGTCATCACCCTGAAAGAAGCGGTGTGGTGCGTTCATATAAACCTACCGGCCATCGTCATGTGGGTGAGATGGTTCAGGAGCTGGGTGCAGACAACATTCACTTTTCCGCAACCTCTATAGAGATGGTGCGCGGTATTCTGGCCACCTGTCATGTCTTTTTAAACGCAGCACTTGAAGAAAAAGATATCTGGAGGCTCTATCGCAGTGCCTATGGCAGTGAACCCTTTATTCGAATTGTCAAAGAGCGAAGTGGCATTCATCGCTACCCGGAACCGAAGCTGCTGGCCGGCGGGAATTACTGTGATATCGGTTTTGAAAAAGATCCGCACAGTAATCGTCTGGTCGTGGTCAGTGCGATAGATAACCTGATGAAGGGGGCTGCAGGTCAGGCAGTGCAGGCGTTTAACATTGCGCTTGGCTTTGAAGAGTCACTGGGCCTTGAGTTTCCAGGGTTGCACCCCGTCTAATGTGCCGAATACTGCTGGTACGCTCTGACCATGCGTTTTCAATAGCGAATCAGCTGCAACCTTTTGCAGTACTTGCAAAGCATAGCCGTGAATATCAGGGGCACGGCTGGGGCTGTTCGTGGCTGGATATAAACAGTAATCAGTGGCAGCATTACCATCATATTCAGCCTGTATGGGAAGATGATCTCACGCAGTTTAGTAAAACCGGATTGTTGCTGGTGCATGCCCGCAGTGCATTCAGGGATGAAGGTATTGTGGTAGAAAACAATATGCCTTTTACCGATGGTGAGTCAGTGTTTATATTTAATGGCGAGCTACGCGGTGTAAAAATAAAGTCTGAAGGGCGTATTGGCGCTGAAAAAATCTACAACTATATTCGTCGTATGGATAAGGGCGACAAGCTCGCGGCGCTAAGTAAGGCGGTGTCGATTATTAACCGCCGCACCACCTATGTTCGGGCAATGAATATCATCATGGCAGACAAAAGTACACAACTGGTATCCAGCAACTACAGTGAAGATCCCGGCTACTTTCAGATGCAGCGTTCAACAGAAGGTGGTTTGCTAAGAGTCTGCTCGGAAGTCTTTGCAGGAGATGATCATTGGCAGCCCATCGATAATTACACAACCTTCGCCGTTTAACCCGGACTACAACAGTCAGCTATGTACATTATAAAAATCGGCGGTGGTGCCGGCATCAATATCGACGGTATTCTCTCCGACCTGGCAGTTCAGGCAAAGCCTTTCATCATTGTGCATGGTGCCAATGCACTAAGAGATGAAATAGTGCAAAAGCTCGGTATGGAAAAAACTGTGCTGACTTCGGTATCCGGCTACAGCAGTGTGTTCTCCGACGCTGATGCCATCGATGCAATTTTAATGAGCTACGCCGGGCTTAAGAACAAGCGCATTGTGGAGGGCTGTCAAAAGCTGGGGCTCAATGCAGTGGGGTTGTCAGGTATCGATGGGCAGTTGATTCAGGGGCGGCGTAACAAAGGGATTCGTGTGCGGGAGAACGGCAAAAATCTGATTAAACGGGATTTCTCAGGCAAACCTGCCACCATTAATACTGATCTATTATCTCTGTTGCTTGATAACGGCTATAACCCGGTGTTGTGCATACCGATTCTTGATGAAAACGGTTATGCGATAAATTCTGAAAATGATGACATCGTGACTTGCCTGGCTTCAGTGACATCACCAGAGTGTGTCTTTCAGTTTATTGAAGCCCCCGGGTTTCTGGATAACCCGAAAGATGAGTCCTCTGTCGTAGGTGCCATGAGTGGTGCCGAGCTCGAGTCCCGTGAGGCACAGGTGGAAGGCCGCATGAAAAGAAAGATGCTCGCACTGCGGAATCTGTTTGAACAAAGTGGTGGCCGCGTGGTGATTGCTGATGGTCGCACCGAACATCCTTTGCAGGATGCGTTGGCCGGCAGTGGCACCGTTATTCAGTAATTACCATCCGGATCTATTGTCCCGTAAGAGGGTATTGATATGCACGACTACAAATCGCTTGAAGAGCAATACGGACTGTCGCTCTATCCCAAACGCGAAGCGGTGCTCGTGCGTGGTGCCGGCGCACTGTTGTACGACGATCAGGATCGTGAATATATTGATTGTGCTGCAGGCATTGGCGTAGCTAACGTAGGCCATTGTCACCCGGTTGTCGTTGAGGCGTTGCAGCGTCAGGTGGCAGAGCTGATGGTTGTGCCCAACACACTGTATAACGACAAAAGATCCTTACTGCTTGAGAAGCTGGTACAGGTAGCACCGCAGGGTATCAAGCGTGCCTATCTGTGTAACTCCGGTGCCGAGGCGGTTGAAGCAGCACTAAAATTTGCCAGAGTCTCTACCGGCAGGACAGAGTTTGTCACCGCCATGCGTGGTTTCCATGGCAGAACCATGGGGGCGGTCAGTGCAACTTTTACTAAAAAATATCGTGATCCGTTTGCACCGCTGGTGCCGGGCTTTTCTTATGTTCCCTTGAATAAGATCGACAAACTCGATGCCGCAGTTACCGAAAAAACCGCTGCCGTGATGCTGGAACTGGTGCAGGGCGAGGGTGGTGTCAACCTTGCCACTAAAGAGTATGTGGCTGCTGTACGTAACATATGCGATGAGCGTGGTGCGCTGCTGATCATTGATGAAATTCAAACCGGATTCGGACGCACCGGGAAAAACTTTGCTTGCGAACATTTCGCGTTACAGCCGGATATGGTCACGGTTGCCAAGTCGATTGCTGCTGGAGTGCCGATGGGGGCGACGCTGCTGTCAGATAAAATAAAGGTGGAGCCGGGTATGCACGGTACGACCTTTGGCGGCAACCCCATCGCCTGCGCTGCTGCACTGGCGACACTTGATGTGTTGGTGAACGAAGAACTGGCCGAGCGAGCTGTTGAATCGGGTGACTACTTTGAACAGCAGTTGTTGTCTGTGGAACTGACGCAAATCAGATCGATCCGCAGGCGCGGGCTGATGATTGGTATTGAGCTCAAAGGCAAGGTACAACCGATACTGGAGGCAATGATGGATGCTGGAGTTATTGCATTGCCAGCGGGTGCTACGGTACTGAGGTTATTGCCGCCACTGGTTATCGAGAAATCACAGCTTGATGTTGTCGTGAAGCAGTTGCACCTGTTGTTGAAGTAGGCGCCAGCCTCAGGTGTAACGCTATGTTGTTAACGTCTGTTGCCGGTCATCCCACTGCCAGCCATCTTTCATAAGGTGAATGCCACCGAGCCAGTAATCTCTATCGATAAGACCATGTGCATTGATCTTGTTGGCAAGTACCTGCTCACCAGTAGCCGTTAGCGCTAGTGTTTGTTGGGTGAAAGTTTCGGCATTTTTACGTGTCCACGTTTGGTAGTCACCGTTACTGCCACGAACAAGTGGCTTTGTGGCAGTGGCCAGACGCTCGATAGTGGAATAGGTATTCCAGTCTCCAATATACAAAGCGTTTTCCTTTTCCATATTGGCTACAAAGAGCTTGCCTGCAGTTAGAGTCTCCTTGCTGAGCAGCGTCAGCAACTGGCGCTCTGTTCTGCTGAGACCGTCATGTTGCCACGGGTACTCTTCCACATGGCGTTGCAGTGCACGGTGCATAAATGGCAGAGTTTGATGGTCCCCTTGTTGTAGCCACTGCAGCAGGCCGGCAGGGTCCGGGTTGCAGAATAATCCCCATAGATCGCTGGCGAGCGCAAGCTGTGCGGTGGTGACAGACGTTTTGTCAGGGTACAACGTCGTTATTTGTTCTGCGGTAAGTTGCCCCAGTCCGCGAAACGGCTCAATGCCGTCGAACTGATCAATGCAGATCAGTTCGAGCGCTTCAGGAGGTGTTTCTGCCCGGTGAAAGTGATCAAGAATTTGCAATAGTTGCAACTGATCAAGCAGGTCGTGTTCAAACCAAAGCACAACCCAGGCAGAAGCGCTGGCATTCTGTAGTGCATTGTCTCTTGCAATAAAATCATTTTGCGTCTGCGTTAAATCAAAAACATCTCCAGCCAGGTAACGCGCGCGCACTACACTGGTTTCCGTCAGACTGGTAGCTTTAGGAAACGGGCCGTGGTGCATAGGGTCACGCCATGGCAGCACATCACCCGTTATTGCAGACGCCTTGATTAAGTCAGCCGCACCATCTCCGTTGGTCACATGCAGTGTGGTGGTTGCCATCGTGTTAACTTCGTTGTAGTTCCTGCCACGTATTTAGCGATGCCTTTAACTGCGCTGGTGTGTGATTGTCGTTTAACGCAGTGCGCAGGATGTCCTGTTGACTGGGTGGTGCCAGCCCGCCAACCGGTGGCGTCAGATCCAGGTTGCACGGAAAGGAATAGCCTTCTCCGGCTGCTGCAATCACATGTTCAATATCAATTGCAGTCAGTGTGCCGGCTGACTTTGCGTTGAGCAGATGCGGGTAAACCAGTTCACAGATGCTTTTGCGATCGACAATTTCAATGGTGCGTCCGAAAGCAGAGCCCACCTGCAGCAAATTGGCAAATCTGTCCTGACTGGTTTGGTTTTCTCCGGCGGCGTGAAAAACCGCAGGGTTAAAGAATGTCATATCGCCGGTCTGCAGTTCGAGCTGCACATGATTTTCTAAAAAGTACTCACGGTATTCCGGCAATTGGGCAGCAAGGTAACCTGCGTGAAAATTTTGTGAGTTAGGCAGTAATTGCGTTGGTCCGCTTTCAAGTGGCATTGCTGAATGTACGATCGCTCCCTGCAGCGTTAAGTGTGGCGACAGGCGATGAACATTCTGCGGGTATTGCGTTAGCTGATCGACGGTTTGAAAACCGAGGTGGTAGTCGCGATGGCACACCTGCGCGCTGCCACCCGGATGTACCACATTAACCTGTGCCGTTATTTGATAATTCGGCCCCAGCCATGCGCGGCTGGCCAGGTGAATAACCGGATTGGCGTAGTAGTGCATAAACAGTTCAGGATTAGCGCGTGCCAGTTTTTCATGTGCATTCCATACCCGGCTGTTGGCACCGGCTGCTGCAAAGTGATCACCACCACCGGCAGAGGCCTCTGTTTCCTGTTTAATGATCTGTAGTAGTGCTTCAGTTGCCTGCTCGACAACTGCAGTGTCGGGGTAGGCGCCTTTAATGGCGATAACACCGGCACCGGTATCAAACACCTGATTCCATTCAGTAAGTAGTGCGGTGACGAAGGTCTGATCATCGATACGGCTGGCGATGGCTTCTCCGGAATATACCGGTATGCCCTTGTCTATAGTTTCTGCCAGTGGAACGGTGTCTTTGCGGGTGGTGTGCTCTACGATCTGGCGAAACAGCCCAAAGTCACAATTGGACTCGGATAACCAGGTGCTATCAAGTTGATTCATAGGATTGACTCCGTAGCGTTGTTGCGCCGTGATTTGTTGTCTACACCGATACCCATTGCCGACTCTCATGAGACTGCCACATTGCTTCGATCACTTCGGTAACGTTTAAACCGTCACGAAATGTCGGCCATTGTGGTTTGCCATTGTGAATAGCGGTGAGAAAATCCTTGGCTTCAATGATCAACTGATCCTGATAGCCGGTTCCGTGGCCGGGCCCCAGACAAAACTCAACGTAGTCCGGGTGTGAGGGGCCGGTCAGTATTTTGCGAAAACCGCGCTCGGCTTCCGGACCGTCCATGCGATACAGCCATAGCGCGTTTTGATCTTCCTGGTCGAATCGAATCGCACCACGTGTGCCCGAGATCTCATAGGCGTAGCCCATTTTGCGTCCGGTTGAGACACGGCTGAAATAAAGATGTCCCATAACGCCTGATTCAAAACGACACAGGCAATGTGCGTGATCGTCGTTGGTGACCTCTTCCATTTGATTTGGATTGTCTTCGGCGGGGCGTTGCTTGTGTACGGTTTCTATGTCGGCGTTGACAGTGGCGATAGGGCCCATCAAAGCCATCGCACAGTTAATCATGTGAGAAGACAAATCACCCATGGTGCCAGTTGCACGGCCGCGTGTCCGCCAGTTGGCCGGCGCTGATATGTCTGCCAGAAAGTCTTCGGTGTGCTCGCCGCGAAACCAGGTAACGTCACCAATTTCACCGTTTTGCAGCAATTGCCTTGCGTACTGGGTGGCGGGCGTTCGCACGTAGTTAAACCCGACCATATTCACCACACCGGCATCTTCCGCTGCCTGAGTCATCTCCTGTGCTTCTGCCAGTGAAGCCCCCATCGGCTTTTCGCACATGACAGGTTTGCCCTGTGCAAAGGCCGCCAGCGCAATCTCCTTGTGCGTGGCTTGCGGTGAGGCAATGACAATCGCCTCTACGGCTGGGTCGTTAACCAGCACGCGCCAGTCACTGGTGGAGCGATTGAATCCGTAGGCCCGGGCTTTATCTGCAGCACCACGTTCTGTGGTAGCGCACAGCATTTCGCACACCGGTTTTAGCGGTGTGTCGAAAATAGCGCCGACCGCATTCATGGCCACACTGTGTGCCTTTCCCATATAGCCGGTGCCGACAATACCGATGCCGATCTTTGTCATGTGCGATTATTCCGCGAAATAGTAGTAGGCAATAGTTTACCTGTAGCGGGGCACGATCCATAGTGAAGCCACGGCTTTTTTAGCGATATTGCAGGTTGCAGATTTGCTTGCAATTCTGTTGCAAAAATACCGGTATTACCGGCATTTTTTGCAATGGAAATTGCGTGATGAATTGCGTCGCAGCTGACTTGTGTCAGCGGATGCGTTGAAGCCTGATCGACCATGACGGATCTCCGCTTTCGCCATTGCAGCCATGGCCGCCTGAATGACGGTGTGGCCGCGGCAGATACCGGATGAAAATCAATGCAAACTGTAGCCGCCCTTATCCAACCTGTGATTCGGGGATTTGCAATTAGTTGCTATAGTTGGAGGTTCCATTGCAGGGTCCGTCAACAAAGGCTGTCGATCAAATGAGCATTAGTCCACCAGCGGGTCATTTTTATCTCGGTACACAGGGTGATAATTCTCCACTATTTCTGGAGGCATCAGATTTAACGACACACGGTGTCATCGTTGGTATGACCGGATCTGGTAAAACAGGGCTCGGGATTGTGATGCTTGAAGAGGCGTTGTCCTCCGGTGTGCCAACCCTGATTATCGACCCGAAAGGCGATATGGGTAACCTGCTGCTGACGTTTCCAAACTTACTGCCAACGGATTTTATGCCATGGATCAGTGAGTCAGAAGCTGACGGAGATGTGGCTCAGGCGGCCGTTGAAAAAGCCGAAATGTGGAAATCCGGCCTTGAGCGCTCGGGCATCGAACCATCGCGAATCCAGAAACTGCGTGATACAGCAGACTTCACTATTTACACCCCGGGGTCATCTGCCGGTATTCCGCTGAACATCATCGGCAACCTCGATGCACCTGCCGAAGGCACCGATGCCGAAAGCATGCAGGATGAAATAGAAGGGTTTGCATCATCGCTGCTTGGTCTGGTGGGCATTCAGGCCGATCCGCTTGGCAGTCGAGAACATATTCTGTTGTCTAACATCATTCACTGGTCGTGGTCGAAAGGGCAGAGTCTGGATCTTGGACAGTTGATCGGGCTGGTGCAGCAACCACCGATGCGAAAGCTCGGTGTCATTGATCTGGATACTTTTTTCCCACCGGCAGATCGCGTCAAGCTGGCAATGAAACTCAACGGGCTGGCGGCGTCTCCTTCGTTTGCAAGCTGGACTGAAGGCCAGCCCCTCGACATGCAGCAGATGCTGTACGGTAGTAACGGTAAGCCACAGTCTGCCATTGTGTCTCTGGGCCATTTGAGTGAAGAAGAACGGCAGTTTGTGGTTACTCTGCTGTTATCGAAAATGGTCACGTGGATGCGGGCGCAACCCGGTACCACTGATTTACGCGCACTTGTCTATATGGATGAGGTATTTGGCTATGTGCCTCCTAACGGTGCCCCTCCAAGTAAAAAACCGATTCTCACCATACTCAAGCAGGCGCGTGCATTTGGTGTAGGGCTGGTGCTGTCAACGCAGAACCCGGTTGATATTGACTACAAAGCGCTTTCCAATGCAGGCACCTGGATGATCGGTCGTCTGCAAACTGAAAGAGATAAAGACAGACTGTTAAAAGGTATGGGTGCGTCCGATGGATCGGTAGATGTAGCGGCAATCGGTAAAACTATTTCTGCACTGGACAAGCGACAGTTTGTGCTGCACTCCACTCGTTCTGCAGAACCGCGCGTGTTTGGCACGCGCTGGGCCATGTCATACTTACCCGGGCCACTGACCCGTGATCAAATCAGTTCCCTTACCTCCAGCGAGCAACGGTCAGCCGCTTCTGTGTTAAGCAGTAGTGGTGCAGTTACTGCTGAAAAGCCTGCAGATGCCCCGCTGGCAGACAATGAAAGCGCGGTAATTCCGCAAATAGCGGACACTGTCGATATTCGTTACCTTGATCCAGGGGTGGACTATGCAGATAAAGTGGGTGCTTCGGCTACCGGCAACCGTTTGCGTGCAGCACTGGCGGTTCGTATCGAGCTTTTATTTGACGATACCAAAGCCAAACTGCGTCACGAAGCGGAATGGGAAGCTATCTTCACACCACTTGAAGGTGCCATAGATCCTGATGATGCAATCATTGTTGATTACGATGACAGAGATCTGACCCGCAAAGCACCGAAAGATTCTGTCTATATTTTGCCAGATGCCAAAATTAAAAATAAAACCTACTTTAAGTCAGCACAGACCGCACTTAAAAATCACTTGTATCGCAACGTGGAAATTGAACTGTTTTTCAACCCGTCGTTAAAACTGTATTCAAGGGTCGGTGAGCAACGCAACGAATTTGAATATCGCTGCGAGCAGGAAGCCGATAATCGGGCTGATAAAGATGCCAATAAAATTCGCGAAATGCTGGCTAAGAAAATAGGTCGTATCAATGCGTCCATTGAAAAAGCCGAAGACCGTGTTCGCGAGGCAGAGTTTGATGCGGAGAGCCGCAAAAAAGATCAGCGTACCAGTCAGGTGCTGGATATTGCCGGTGGCTTGCTCGGTGGTTTGCTTGGCGGACGTCGCAGAACCCGTTCTATCGCTAGCGGTATCCGCCGTAGTCAAAGTAAGGGCCGCATGGCAGAGAAGGCCGAACAGCGCCTTAAAACTGCAGAAAACCGGTACGAAGAACTGCTGGAAGATCGTGAAGAGCTCGAAAACGAGTTGGCAGAAGATCTATACGGTATTCAGGACGAATGGGAACAGAAAGCAAGCGATGTTGAAACCATGGTGGTTGGTCTTGAGAAAACAGACATTGCGATTGATGATATCGTGTTGGTGTGGATTCCTGTTGACTAACGTGGTGTCGTGTTAAGGGCTTACGCGGCTTTAGATTTATCTTTGTAGTGAGCGCTGTCAATGGCTTTAACATCTGCGGGGATCTGATCACCGGGCACAGGCTTTGAATAGTAATAGCCTTGCACGGTGTCGATTCCCAGAGCCTGAACCTGCCTGAGTTGATTATCAGTTTCGACACCTTCGGCAACCGTGTGAAAATCCAGTAACTGCGCCATACTTGCAATGCTTTCCAGTAACAGTCGCTGGGTACATGTGCCATTGTCTATTTTGGTGATAAACGATCTGTCAATTTTGAGGGTATCGAGTGGCAGATCCTGCAGATAGCTAAGCGATGAATAACCGGTGCCAAAGTCATCCAGTGCGATGCGTACACCGAGTTCATGCAATGCGTTAAGTTTGCTAACGACCAGTTCAAGCTCTGCCATGGCCACACTTTCTGTGATTTCAATTTCAAACGAAGACGGATCAAGATTTTCTCTGATCAGCACATCTTTTATGGTTTTGACAATATCTCCGTGCAAAAACTGATGGGCTGATACATTAACAGACATCCGTAAATGTAAGCCGAAGTCCGATTTCCATCTGGCTGACTCTCTCGCTGCTTCATTAATTACCCATTGGCCGATAGCCGGCAGCAGGCCGGCATCTT
Organism: uncultured Granulosicoccaceae bacterium; assembly: GCA_937931165.1. GTDB lineage: Bacteria > Pseudomonadota > Gammaproteobacteria > Granulosicoccales > Granulosicoccaceae. The sequence continues at coordinate 24,886 of CALHCI010000208.1, read as the reverse complement.
CAGCAATCGGAATAAAATGAAATGGAGAGACCATCCCGCGCGCAGGATGACGCCAGCGGATTAGTGCTTCTACACCATCGACAACGCAGTTTTCAAGATCAAACTGCGGTTGGTAGTGAAGTTCAAATTCGTTGTTGTCCAGTGCAGTGGCGAGCTCGGTTTCCATTTTCAGACGCTCTTGAAATGCTTTGGCAATTGAGGCTTCAAACGGCAGCACGGTTCCCTGACCGGTTTGTTTTGCACCGTGTAGCGCAAGATCTGCAGCTTTGCGAAGTTCTTCATTGTTTTCTGCATCCTGCGGGTAGCTGGCATAGCCGATACAGATACCAAGCTGTAGTGACTGACCGTCAATGTCGTAGCTGTTTGCCAGTTTTGTCACCAGGCTGTTTGCAACATATTTGGCTCTGGTGCGATCAGTATCATTTAGTAGAACTGCGTACTCGTCACCACCAAGTCGGGCGACCATCGTTGTCGGGCTGACATTGCTTTTGAGTCGTGTGCCAACCTGTTGTAAGAGTTTGTCTCCAACAACCTGGCCGTAGCTGTCGTTGATCGCTTTAAACTTGTGCAGGTCAATCTTTAACAGACTGATCGGGATTTTCTTGCAGTGATTGTTTTCAAAAATTTCCTCACAATGTGTTTTAAAGTGACGCCGATTGCTTAATCCCGTCAGTTCATCGTGGGTTGCCTGATGGTGTATACGTTTGACAATCCAGGTGGCGAAAATCATCAATAAAAGACTAACAAGAACCAGTGCTATATCGATAGCGAGGTTTCTTGTCGCCCGTGACTCTGCAGCAGCCACGTTTTCTCTGGAAATTTTGTCTGCGTGTTTTAATATTCCTTTGGTGTGTTCATCCAGGGCCGCTGATGTTTGTCGCCAGTCGTAGTTTGTGTAGGGCGCTTTTGTATTGTTTGTTAGTGCGAGTGACAGTCTGCGGACTGGAACCAGGTAGTTGTCAGTGAACCAGAGATTCAGGTCTGCTGCCAGTGTGTGGAGTTCGCTGCCAATACTGGTATAGGCATCTATACGTCGGATAGTCTGCAGGTTTTCTTCGATGTTGTTCTGCAGCGCGGTTGCCCGTGTGTGTGCATCTCCTAATGCTGTGTTGCCGCCGGTGATGTAACCTTCAAACAACGCAGTGAGTAGCTGGTTTGAAAGGCTGATGTTCCATGCTGCATCAGAGATGGCAAATATGTTCTGTGTGGCGCGTGACTGTTCAGAGGTAATGTAGGTCATGCCGTGGCGAAGTGTTTCGAGGCTTTCTATCATCTTGCGATAGTAGCTGAGTACTTCAAGTTGCAGGGTTTTGTCGCGCAGGTTGGCAGGGTACTGGAGCTGAGCCTCTAAAGTGGTTCGTTTATTTTCAAGTCCGCTAATTTGCTTTTCGAAATCAACAACCAGCTTACGCAGGTGAGTTGGCTGGAAGCGAAGGTGACTGGAAAACTGTTGATCGGAAATGACCTTCCGGAGATGAGAGGTCACCGCTGCAAGTGCGTCATCGGTTTTGGCACGAGGTTGTATCAGTGAATCTACGGCGAAAAACAGCCCGTCGATACCCGTTAGCCAGTACGATGCAGAGCGCTCCTCGGCCAGTACAATGGCAGCGTCTCTCAACAGCGCGTCGGTTTCCATAAACTGCGTCAGGAAGCGCGCGTCTTTTCTTTCGGTGTTGGCTACCAGCAGAAAACTGATGCTCAGCCACAACAGCATTACGACAAGCGCGGCGCTGAAGACTAGTACACCTTTGCGGAGGTTATTCGCGGGAATCATTGTTCACTGTTGCAGACGGCGACGGCTATCGGTGATTCCAACTGCCATTTTTTCAGCCTGTGTGGGAAATTTCGGCAGAATTGAGAGTAGATTTAAGTGTTTTTCGCAAAACCGGTAAAATTACTTTTACGATGTGGAGTCAAAGGCCATGTTAGCGCCGCGCATGCCTGCAACATAGGTTGCCTTCTGTGGATCATCGGTGTCTGAAGTGCTTTGGGATTTATGTTTTTGTTGTCGTTCCTGGTACCGTGAAGTTGTTGTATTTCCGATAGATTTACACTTAAAAAAGACGGTTGGTTGTCTTTGTCAACCTCCGTTAAACTGAGCAAACCTGCTAATACTGATAACCTTATGAGAGAAAATAGTTCGCCATCCAGCCACGGTGTTACGGTTGCCGAAGATGGATCTTATCTGGCCATTGCCGCAAACGGACAGACAAGTCGTTTTCACGCGATCTGGTTGCGAGATAACGCTCGTGACAAAGAAACCCGATCTGCTGCCAACGGTCAGCGGCTTATCACACTGGCAGACATACCCGCCGATACGCGTATTGACTCAGTCAGTCGAAACGACAACACGTTGAGCGTCCGGTTCCAGCCGGAAGATAAAACCACAGTTTTTGAAATCGACTGGCTGCTACAGCATGCCTATGACCTGAACTCCGAACGTGAGGCCGGCTGGATAAACAATGACATTGAATTGTGGGACACCGGGCTGTCCGGCAACGTGCCCACGGCGGACTTTGACGCAGTATCTGATGCTAATGACGTACTGTTACAGTGGCTTACTCTGGTGTCACGCTACGGTTTCTGCAAGTTGACGGGTGGCCCCATCGAGGAGCAGGCGGTGCTCAAAGTTGTCGATCTGTTCGGTCACGTGCGTGAAACCAATTATGGTCGTTTCTTTGATGTTCGTGCTGAGGTTAATCCATCAAACCTTGCTTACACCGGACTTGGTCTTCAGGCGCATACCGACAACCCGTATCGGGATCCGGTGCCGACCATTCAGGTGCTCTACTGCCTCGAAAGTTCGGCGGCGGGTGGTGACAATATGGTGGTGGACGGATTTGCCGCGGTGAAAGCCTTGCAGCGAGAGAACCCCGATTGGTTTGAAGTGCTTAGCAGCCATTGCGCGCGGTTTGAGTACGCCGGTTCTGAAACGGTACATTTGCGTGCCCGTCGGCCAATGATTGAGCTGGCACCGGATGGAGAATTAACCGGTGTGCGTTTCAACAACCGGTCGGCCGCAGCGATTACTGACGTCAGCTTTGATCAAATGGCGTTTTACTATGAAGCGTATCGTCGTTTGGGCGCCATTATCGATGATCCATCGATGGAAGTGACCTTCCGTTTGAGCCCCGGTGAGTGTTTTATCGTTGATAACACGCGCGTGCTGCATGCCAGAAAAGGTTTTTCAGGCAATGGCTCGCGCTGGCTGCAAGGGTGTTACGCAGATAAAGACGCGTTGCAATCGACGATCTCTGTACTTGCCGCAAATTCAGCTGCGCAATCGGAAAAGCACTATGCAAAACAGTGAATCATCAGCAGATCATCTTAATGCCGGTAATATTGTGTCGTTCCTCGAAGACATCTTTGAAAGGCGGGGAGGGGAGGAGTATCTTGGCGAGCCGGTAACTATGGCTCAGCATATGTTGCAGGGTGCGACGCTTGCTGAGAAAAACGGTGAAAGCGAAACATTGATTGTTGCCGCATTACTGCACGATATTGGTCATTTTACCAGTGAGTTTGGCGCGTTCAGTATGGACGATACCGAAGACAAATTTCACGAGGTGGCCGGTGCAACAGTCCTGGATGGCTTTTTTCCTTCACTGGTCATCGATTGTGTTCGTTACCATGTGGCCGCTAAACGGTACTTGTGTGCCACCAGCCCCGAATACGTTGATCGACTTTCCAGGGCATCGGTGCATTCGCTGAATCTGCAGGGTGGTGCGATGTCAGACGCTGAAGTAACTGAATTCAAGCATCAACCAAACCTTGCGGATATTGTGAAGGTCAGGTACCTGGACGACGCTGGTAAATCCGCAGATATGCAAACGCCTTCATTTTCCTATTTCGCACCCATGGTGCAGCGCGTGGTTGATGCACATTGCTCGTAGTGCATTATATGGTGTACCAACATCTATTGATGCTGAAAAGCATTGATTGTTTGCAGCAAAATCATAAGTGACGTAATACCCATGAAAATTAATATCATTACCACCGGTGGCACCATAGATAAAATCTACTTTGATGCGAAAAGTGATTATCAGATCGGTGACCCGGTGATTGGTGCTTTATTGAATCGCATGGGCATGACACTCGATTTCAAAGTGCACTCACTGATGCGGAAAGACAGTCTGGAATTGACCGACAATGATCGTCAGCACATTGTTGATGCGGTAAAGCAGACAGACAGTGATCATATCCTGGTTACCCACGGTACAGACACCATGGTTGAAACCGGTAAATGGTTGCTTGAGCATGCTCCTGAAAAGCACGTGGTGCTAACCGGTGCGTTGCAGCCGGCGGCGTTTCGCGAGACCGATGCCGTATTTAATATTGGTTGTGCAATAGGGGCTTTGCAGATGGTTGGTCCGGGCGCCTGGATTGCCATGAATGGACAATTGTTTGATGTAACTCGCGTCACTAAAAACGTTGCTGCCAACCGTTTCGAATCTGTGTAACTGTCGGTACGCTTCAGTCACGCTGTTTTAGATACTATTTCTATCTATTGATAGGTATCATTGCATTTAAGTATCTCTTAACTACTACATGAACAACTCCATGAATACCACGGTCATAATCGTTGGTGGCGGGCTTAGTGGTCTGTGCGCTGCATGGCGATTAAGTAAAAACAACATCCCTTATGTGGTGCTGGAAGGCAGGGGGCGTTTAGGTGGCCGGATTCTGTCTGAGCCAGTGGCTGAAACTGCCAACGTCAGTAATAACACCTTCAGTGGTGCGATCGACCTTGGTCCGTCGTGGTTCTGGCCCGGGCAGTCAAATTTGCAATCGCTAATTGCAGCACTCGGACTGGAAGGAAGTGTCTACGAGCAGTTTAGTGACGGTCTGAGTGTGATTGAGTATGGCAACAATCAGATAGAGCACAGGTCAGGTGGTGCGTCGATGGCGGGTTCGCTGCGTATTGACGGTGGTATACACCGACTAATTAGCGCATTGCATAGTCAGCTTGCCAGTGATTCTATTAAAACTGATTCAACAGTAGTGCAGATAAAGCAATCGACTGGTGGCGTATCTTTGCAGGTTGTGCAATCCGCAAAGTCGGTAGACTTTGAGGCTGAACATGTCGTGTTGGGGGTGCCACCCAGAGTCGTTGGCCATTCAATATCTTTTGTTCCGGAATTGCCCAGTCAGCAGCAACAGATCTTAAAAACCATTCCTACATGGATGGCGGCGCATGCGAAGATTGTCGCCGTCTACGACACGCCTTTCTGGAGGGAGCAGAACCTGTCCGGCGATGCGATGAGTCAAATCGGTCCATGCGTTGAAATACATGATGCATCTCCACGAGATGGCAATCGATATGCGTTGTTTGGCTTTATTGGCATTGCCGCCGCTGACCGTGCCGGTAACGAATCGCAGGTAAAACGTCTTACCATCAAACAATTCACTCGCCTGTTTGGGGACGCTGCTTCTCAACCGTTGTCGGTGCACTATAAAGACTGGGCTGCTGACTCACTGACTGCAACGCCACTTGATCAAACACCACCCACTAGCGTGCGTGCGATGCTTCCCGAATCAGAATTGGATAACCGGATTGTCTGGGCAGGGACCGAAACAGCCGCGATGCTTGGGCAGGGACCGAAACAGCCGGTATGTCCGGTCATAGCAACGGTTATCTTGAAGGAGCCGTGGAAGCCGGCTATCGCGCGGCAGACAGGGTTATCCGGTTGCTGTCACCTGTTGCCGATTAGCTGCATGCTCTAACTTTTTGCGAGCATGCGCTGCTTTTGCTCTTCTGCAATTCTCATATGACCGGTTTTTATCCAGACTCGGGCACCGGCATTACCGCTTAATGCTTTAAAAGTGTGGCCTACCGGCAATCGCAGCCATGCGTGTTTTTCCAGCGTGTCTGCACCTTCGGTAAAACTGCCATCCAGCACCAGAATTTCTGCGCCACCGTCAGTATCAATAGTAATTTCAGTGTTTGCATCCCAGTGTTCAAGTTGTACCGTTTCCTGTTGGTCTATAAACAGCACGGCGCTTTGTACACCCCTGCGATGTTTATCACGGGTAACTGGCGTGTTGTTCATATCGATACTAACCGGTGTGCGGTCATTCAGATCGAACTGCCAGAGTTTAACAAAAATCACACAGCCTTCATCTGAACCTGGCGTGTGGCTGGACTGTGGCGGGTTGCGCACATAAGTGCCTGTTGGAAAATCACCGTGCTCGTCCTGAAAAACACCGTCCAGCACAATGAATTCTTCACCGCCGGTATGCACATGCGCCGAAAAGTGGCTGTTTGGTGCATAGCTGACAATGGTGGTTGCACGAGCGACTTCTGCGCCGACACGGTCCAGCACGCGACGACGTACCCCTTTCATTGGTGAATCCTGCCATTCCAGTGCTTCTGTGTGAATGGCAGACCGCTGAGTAAAGTCGGCATTGACTTGCATCGTAAAACTCTCTGTTAGCTAGTTGCAGTGTATAGCGTAATAGTTAATGGAAGTAGTGCGGGTATGACGCACTACTTCGTCGTTTGTTAACCGGAGCTAAATAATTAGCCGGCAATACTGGGTCTTGCGGCGACCCGTTGTTTCCAGTTGTGCAGGTGCTGCAACGACTCTGGTACGTCGATCTCTGCAAAAGCTGCGAAACCCAGTCCCGCAAATAAAGTGATGTCGGCCATTGAAAAAGATTCACCGGCAACGAATTCAGATTCGCCCAGTACCGAGTCGAAGTATTGCATGCCTGCGAGTGCTTTTTCACGCTGGCTTTCTCCCCAGTCTTTATTCTGATTGGTTTCGAGATTGGGGCCAAGCCCTGCTGTCGCGTGGTGAAAGTAGTTGCCTACTGCATCCATAACGCCTTGCTCTGCGCGGCGCTGCATCATATGAACGACCGCCCGTTGCTTTGGCGTCTCACCGGTCAGGCTGGGGCCGTCATAGGCATGATCAATATACTCGGTAATGGCGGTACATTCGGAAATACAGGTGCCACAGTCAAGTTCGAGCACAGGAACGGCCGCTCCCGGGTTCTTTTTAAGGAAGGACTCGGACCGGTGCTCACCATTGGGCACATCAATGCTGTGAAACTCCACCTGCTCTGACACGCCTTTTTCTGCCAGAGCGATTCTGATCCGTGCGGGGTTGGGGAAGCCATCGAAGTCGTATATTTTCATGAGTTATTTGCCTTGTTGCCTTGTTGTGATTGGTATCTATCAGTAGATAGACAAAACACAGGGAGGAAAGTTCAGATTGAGTTAATAGCCTCGTATTTGTCTACCACCTGATAGATAGTTTTCGTTATCCAGGTGGCAAATGTCAAGCGCCAATCGCTGTCAGTGCCTGGAATGACATGGTAAACGGGGATACGACTGGAGAATTGGTGGATGGTGTCAGCGGGAATACTGGTGATGACTGTGCCGGTGGTCGCGGTTCTGCGTTACTTCTGACGTGAGCTAAACCACTGGGTTGCCAGCAGCAACAGGGTAGAAATCAATACCATAATGGTTGAGATCGCAGCGATAGTCGGGTCAATGTAGTCTCTGAGTGCGCTGAACATATGTTTAGTCAGCGTAGCCTTGGTACCACCAGAGACAAATATTGAGACGATCACTTCATCAAACGAGGTTAAAAACGACAGCAGTGCTGCCGTGATCACCGAGAATTTGATTTGCGGCAGGGTTATAACAAAAAAGGCTTTTAACCGGGTTGCGCCGAGGCTTCTGGCAACCAGCTCCTGATTGAGATCATACGATCTGAATGCCGCTGTAATGACAATCATGACCAGCGGGGTGGCAAGTGCGGTATGGGCCAGCACCAGTCCCGTAATAGAGTTGTTTAAGCCTAATTTGCCGTAGGCGTAGAAAGCGCCGATAGCAATCAGAATGACCGGCACTATCATGGGTGTGATCAAAATAACAAACAAGGCACGTGCCGCCTTATGACCTGACACAAATAACGCATAGGCTGCCATGGTGCCGAGCGGTGTGGCCACCAGCATGGTCAGCGTTCCGACTTGCAGCGAAGTGACGGTAGCGCGCATCCACTTTTTTGATCCAAAGTATTCTTCGTACCAGCGCATTGACCAGGTTTCCGGCGGGAATTCCAGGTACTGCGAGTCCGAGAATGACATGGGTATAACGATTAATGTTGGTATGACCAGCAGCAGCATAATGATTGCCGCTATTACATAGAGCCAAATCCTGCTGCCGTGCGTGATCTGTGTGTCAGAGGCAGGTTTATTCCACCAGGCCATGATCACCCCTTCCCGAATAAAGCAGTGTCGAGTTTAAACACCCGACCGGCAATGATCAGAACCAGCACGGTTGCGATCAATAAAACAACCCCCAGAGAACTGGCAGCACCCCAGTTAAACTGGTTTTCAAGAATAGAGGTAATTTGTGTGGCCACCATCACGACACGACCGCCACCGAGTACCGCCGGTGTGACATAAAAGCCAAGGCATAATACAAAAACAATGAGTGACCCTGCCACCATGCCTGGCAACGACAGTGGAAAGTAGATTTGCCAGAACGACTTTGCGGGAGAAGCCCCGAGGTTGGCGCTGGCCTGCATCAGATCACGATCAATCTTTTTCATTGCGTTATACAGGGGCAATACCAGAAAGGGCAACATGATGTGCGCCATACCGATTAACGTGCCGGTGAGGTTGTGTACCAGTTTTACCGGTTTTTCCCACAAGCCGATGTCCATTGCAAACTCGTTTAAAATACCTTTTCGCTGCAGCAGTACCAGCCATGCATAAGTTCTTACAAGCAATGAAGTCCAGAACGGCAGCAGCACAGCCAGCATAAAGAACCCCGCCCAACGGGCCGGTAACTGAGCCAGAAAATAAGCCATCGGATAGCCGATAACGATGCAGATCAGCGTGGTAAGAATGCTGACTTTAAACGTGTTGAGAAATACCCGGTAGTAAGACTTGTACTCAACCATCTTTTGATAGTGCTCAAGCGTAAACTGGCCGTTGTCACCGATAAATGAAAGATAAAACAACCAGCCCACCGGTATGATAACTACCAGCAGAATCACGAAAATTGCAGGTATGGCGAGGCCCAGCAGCGTCCACTGCTCCATACGTTCCTGCTGCTTTAACGCGGTACTGTTAAGCGAACGGGCTGTCATGTCAGTGATCGCCAGTCGGAATCACAATGGCATCACTGCGGTTGAGATAAACGGTCACAACATCTCCCGGTTGCAGATGACCTGCCTGTGACATTGAGCCGGTTCCGAAGCGCACAGAGACTTCATGCCCGCCATCGATGGTCACCAGCACAAATGCTGTTTCACCCTGGAAAACATTTTCTTTCACAATGCCGTCTAATGCCAGTGGGGTGTCTGTGGCATTGTGCCGGCCGGGTGCGTCAGACATTTCGCTCAGATACAAACGCTCCGGTCGAATAACCAGTGACCAGTCACGGTGAGTGGCGTCTGCGGGTTGTGATTGAACATGTTGCCCATTGAAAGACAGTTGTCCTGAACTATCGTTGTTTAGGGGCAGTATGGTCGACTCACCAATAAAATCTGCAACGAAACCGTTAGCCGGATGATTGTAGATTGTCTGTGGCGTGTCTACCTGGGCCAGTTTACCATCGCTGATTACCGCGATTCTGTCTGACATGGTCAGTGCCTCGCGCTGGTCGTGCGTGACATAGACCGTGGTAACGCCAAGCTGCCGGTGTAACTGTTTGAGTTCAATCTGCATGCGTTCACGCAGTTTTTTATCCAGTGCCGAGAGTGGTTCATCCATGAGCAGTATGCGTGGCTTAAAGACAAAAGCGCGTGCCAGTGCCACACGTTGTCTTTGTCCACCGGAGAGTTGATCAATATGGCGATGGCCAAGGCCACCCAGTTGTACCGTTTCCAGTGCTTCTTCGACACGTTGGTGTCGCTCGGCCTCAGTTACTTTTCTAAGCTTTAACGGAAACGCGATGTTTTGCGCTACTGTCATGTGTGGGAACAGGGCATAGCTTTGAAACACCATGCCGACATCGCGCTTGTGTGGCGGTGTCAGAATCATTTCCGTGTCACCAAACTGAATGCTACCGGCATCGGGACGGTTAAAGCCGGCTATTGCCATTAACAGGGTGGTCTTGCCTGATCCTGACGGCCCAAGCAGTGTTAGAAACTCACCGCTGCGAATGTTCAGATCAACTGCGTCAAGTGCAAACAACTCACCGTATTTCTTGGTGAGTCCGTTGATATAGATGGGTAGTGCAGAATCTGTGGGCATGAGGGATTGTTGAGAGACCTGCAATAACCTGTTAAATGTAATTGGTCACAAGCGGTACGTTGACCGGTGTTATACGCACATGCATTGGCTACGGTAAAAAGCATCGGCCGACGAATGTCAGCCGGTGCGTAACAGCGAACGTGTGTATTACTCGCTGAGCATTTCCATGTACAACTCAAGAGCCTCTTTACGGTTTGCAGCGTACCAGTCCAGGCTGACCGGAAGCATCATCGGTACATTGTTCGGATGCGATGGCAGAGCTTCGATCAGCTCTTTCGGTGCGGTAGTCACTTCGTACGCTTTTTTGTTAGTAGGGCCGTAAGTGATATGGAATGGCAGGTTTGCCTGATACTCTGCTTTTGATACTTCAGCAAGAAACTTCATCGCTACGTCTTTGTTGGGTGCGCCTTTAGGCATGGCAAAACAGTCATAGTCGAGAAGCGCCTGATCGAAAGAATAACCCACGGTTGCACCATCTTTTTTGGCGTTGTCAAAACGGCCGTTCCAGCCGGTGGTCATATCGACTTCGTTGTCTTTCATCAGTTGCGCCTGCATAGCACCTGAATCCCAGAACACCGCTATGTGTGGCTTGAGCTCACGAATTTTATTGATGGCGCGTTCCATTCCTTCTCGTGTTGATAGTACCTCGTAGACTTCTTCTGCGGGTACACCATCAGCCATCAGTGCAGGTTCCAGTGCGCCGTCTACGTTATTGGCGCGGTAGGCACGGGTACCCGGGAATTTTTCAACGTCCCAGAAGTCCGCCCAGCTCTGCGGCGCACCATCACTGCCGGGCTCGCCAAATTTCTCTGTGTTCCATGCCATGACGGTGGCAAACACATCGGAACCAACGCAGTAGTCCGTGTAAGTATTCGGGTAGAAGTCGGAAACGTCGACGACGCTGTAGTCGATCTTTTCAAGGCAGCCATCAGCGGCCGCGGCTGCACTGCCACCAGAACCGGTTACCACCAGATCCCAGGTAACAGAACCCGATTGCACCTGCAGGCAGGTTTTCGACATACTGGCGCCGGATTCACGAATAATTTCAATGCCTGAATTCTTTGAGGCATCGTTAAACAACGCGGCGTCCTGTGCAGCACCATAGCTGCCTCCCCAGGAAACCACCGTAATGGGCTCGGCACTGGCAGCACCGGACGCGATTGCCAGCACACTGGCAACAAGTACTAGTCTCATGTTTTTCCTCCGCTTAAACAGGATAAGGTGCTTCACACACCCTGTGACTACCATACCAATAAATGGCTTTCAGTCAATGCATGCTGATACACGCTGGCATAGTGCTACCCGACTGAAAGAAAATACTTACCGTTGCAAGCGATCTTTGTAGCGGTACCAGGCAACGGCGGCCGGCAGAAACCATGGCTTGCCTGTGTACAGAGGCCGGGTAGGGAAGCCAATGCCGTCAAGGCCGGTTGTGCCTTTAGCGCTGCCGAGTACTTTGTGGCCGACACGCATGCCTAAATAACTTGCCATCGATACACCAGAGCCGCAATAGCCCATCGCGTAGTGGATGCCCTGATGTGCTCCGGTGTGTGCCAGCGTATCAAACGTGTAGGCTACGAAGCCCATCCACGAGTGTGACAGCTTCACATCGGCAAGCTCGGGAAACAGTCTTACCAGGTCTGCTTTGAGTAGCGGTGCGCTTTTTGTCGGGTCGGTTTCGGCGCTCGATACGCGCCCGCCAAACAAAATACGGGATCTGTCTGGTGACGCGCGATAGTAATAGACTACCTTGCATGTGTCGCTGTAAATGCGATCGTTGGGCATCAGTCTGTCCATGACGGATTTATCCAGCCCATCGGTGGCGATAATGTAGCTGCCTATCGGGATAACGCGCCGTTGTTGCCACGGAGTGATATTGCCGGTGTAGCCATTGGTGGCGACAATCACTTCGTTTGCGGTTATTGTCCCACGTTGTGTTGTTGCCTTTGTTCCGGCCTTTGTTCCGGCCTTTGTTCTGGCCTTTGTTCCTGTTGTACCTGCTTGTAATTGACTCACCGCACAACGCGGCACAATCTGCACACCTGCCTCTGTTGCGCGCGATAACAATTGTTGGTGGTAAGTACCGGGGTCGATTGATGCATGCGGGTGATAGACCACACCGCCATGGTAGGCATCGGTTGCCAGTTCAGACCTTTGTTCACTGCGGGGGATTACGGTGTAAGGTACTTCAAGCCCTTTGGGTTGCTGCTTAACTTCTTCGGTTAGCGTCTTGAAGTGCTTAGCGGTATGCGCTGCATGGAATCGACCGCACACACGAAAATCGCAGTCTATGTGCTCATGGGTAATAAAGTCTTCTATCCACGACAGTGCGTTGTGCCCTTCTTTAATAATTTGAAAAGCTTTGTCAGCACCGTGCTTGCGGGAAAGCGCGGCCATATCCGGCTTGATGCTGGTACTGATTTGACCGCCGTTTCTGGTGCTGCAGCCGTAGCCCGCATCTTCGGCATCAACAACAACGGTAGAACGACCTGCGCGTGCAGTCACAAGTGCCGCATTTAGCCCGGTATAGCCGGAACCAATAATCAGCACATCACACTTGGCCGGCAGTGCGGTGGATTCTATTGTCGGGCGTGGTGTTTTATCCCACCAGTAGGAGTCAAGCTTATAGTCATCAGTAAATAGATTTTTGTTGTTCATTGGGCTAGTTACAGAGTCGATGCGATGTTCCAGGCTTCAGCCATCGCGAGTTCTACACACATTGGCTAACATCCTATCAGATACGACGCGCAGGATTGTGCGGGTTTGGGTGATACGTTTCTGGTCACCGGTTTCTGTGTAATCATAGGCGCTTCATCTCTGTGAGTGCAGCGTCCTGTGACAAAGCGAAATTCCCGATACGATCTGTTGTTTGAGCCGGTTACGATTGGCCCCAAAATCACCAAAAACCGCTTTTATCAGGTACCGCACTGTAATGGCATGGGGCACAGGTATCCGCGTGCAATGGCCGAAATGCGAGGTGTGAAAGCAGAGGGCGGCTGGGGTGTGGTGTGTACCGAGGAATGTTCAATTCACCCCACCAGTGATTTATCCCCAGCGACTTTAATGCGCCTGTGGGATGACGAAGATTTACCGGTGCACGAATTAATGATTGAAAAAATCCATCGTCACGACGCGCTGGCGGGTATTCAACTGGTGCATAACGGCTTTGAGGTCGCAAATTATGTCACCAGGCAGCCGTCATTGGCGCCTTCTGCTATCCCCACCGAGTGGTTTCGCCATGTGCATGCCAGGGGTATGGATAAATCTGATATTCGTGACCTAAGAAAGTGGTATGTCGATGCAGCAGTAAGATCAAAGCGTGCCGGCTATGACATCATATACACCTACGCGGCACATGGCACGATGACGCTGTTGTACCAGTTTCTGCTGAGTCGCTATAACCACCGCACTGATGAATACGGTGGCAGCCTCGAAAACCGCGTGCGGTTGTTAAAGGAAATTCTTTCAGACATGAAAGATGCCGTCGGTGACAGCTGCGCTGTAGCACTGCGCTTTGCTGTTGATGAGCTACTTGGTGAGGATGGCATGCAGAAAAACGAGGCGCAGGACATTGTTGGTCTGCTTGCCGAACTCCCGGACTTGTGGGATGTAAATGTTGCAGCGTGGCACAATGACTCCATGCCATCGCGTTTCGGCGTCGAAGGAGGGCAGGAGCGTTATATCGATTTTGTGAAGGCGCTAACCACCAAACCGGTGGTCGGGGTCGGGCGCTTTACCTCGCCGGATACGATGGTCAGTCAAATCAAACGCGGTGTGATTGATTTGATCGGTGCGGCGCGTCCGTCAATTGCAGATCCGTTTCTGCCAAACAAGATTGATCAGGGGCTTGAGGATGAAATACGTGAGTGCATTGGATGCAACATGTGTACATCCGGAGATTTCCTGGCCCATCCAATGCGCTGCACGCAAAACCCGACTATGGGTGAAGAATGGCGACGGCAGTGGCACCCGGTAAACATAGCGCAAGCAGGTTCAAGTGATAGTGTGCTGATTGTCGGCGGTGGTCCGGCGGGACTTGAGGCGGCGGTGGCGCTGTCTGATCGTGGTTATGAAGTGACCTTATCAGAAGCAGGCGAGAAGCTGGGTGGCAGAGTGTTGCGTGAATCTTCACTGGCGTCATTGTCGCAATGGCAGCGAGTGGCAGACCATCGCAGCTATCTGCTTAGCCAAAGAGCAAATGTACAAACCTATACCGATTCGACTTTAACCACTGAAGACATACTGGATGCCGGTATTGCACATATCGCTATTGCCACAGGTGCCAGTTGGCGTGAGGATTTTTACGGTATACAACACCCGCAGAGTTTAACCGTTACAGATCCCTCTATGATTACCGGCGTTGACAGCGTGTTGGCGGGTGTTATGCCATCCGGTAAAGTGATGGTCTATGATGATGATCATTACTATCTTGCCAGTGCAATCGCAGAGCAACTGGCACGGTCCGGTGTCGAGGTAGTACTGGTAACAGCGGCAGCGGACATTGCCGAGTGGACGCACAACACACTGGAAAATGAACATATACAGATTCGACTGCGGGAGCTTGGTGTGCAAATAGTTTGTAACAAAGAAATAAAAGATGTTGAAGCAGGCAAAGTGACTCTGGCATGTGTCTATATCGGCAAGACTGAGGTGCATGAAGTAAGCACGGTAATTCCGCTGACGTCACGGGTTGCTTCCAATCAATTATATACAAAGTTATTTGAAAGCCAGGCGCGCTGGGCAGATAGTGGTATCAAGTCAGTCACAGCGATTGGTGATTGCCATATCCCTGCCACCATTGCGATGGCTGTATACGCCGGGCATGAGTACGCACGTGAGCTTGATGTGCCGGAGTCTCACAAAGGTGTGTTCCGACGTGAGCTTGGGTTGGGTGGCGAGTGAGATCCCGGAAACTGCAGCCACCTAAAGCAGCGGCAGGGCCGTGGTGTCTTTCATCTCTTCCAGTACAAAACTCGCTGACACATCGCTCATTGGCACGCGGTCAATGAGTCTCTGGTAAAAGTTATCGTAGCCGGCAACAGACTCTACCCGCACCCGCAGTACGTAGTCGAGATCACCGCTCATCCGCCAGGCCGCAACAACTTCAGGCATATCCATAATGGCGGTGCGAAACTGGTCCAGCCAGCCGGCCTCGTGGCGGTTGGTTTTTACCTGCACCAGGGCCACCAGCGGCAGGCCGACCTTTTCCGGGTTCAGCAGTGCGACGCGACGCAAAATCAGCCCGGCATCTTCCAGCGCTTTGATTCTTCGCCAGCACGCATTGCGCGACAACGCGACTTTGTCGGCTAGCTGTTCGACACTGATTGAGGCATCTGATTGCAGAAAATTCAGGATCGACCGATTCTTTTTATCAAGAATGTCGTTCATTGGTGTGATTTTATCCCAAAAAATGACTAATTTGTTGAAAAAAATCGCCAAATATCCCATCGATACTGGTCGATAATCTCTGGAACATTTACTTTCGCAGGAATTAGCCATGGCGTCATCGTCCCGAGTCTCCAGATCTGCCCCGGACCGGTCTACCGCGTTCAGGGCCGCATTTATCGATCATCCCGAGGCAGTGGGCGAAACCTACTTTCAGCACATGCGAGTGGCAATGGGCTTTGCGGCCTATCTGGCGGTGACTGCCGGTGCTGCGCTGGTGCATGCATTTGTACCGTGCCTGTGTGAAACAACCGCGCGCCGACGGATTGCGGCGCTGAATGACCGACTGCAAGGGCGTGTGCCGGAAGAGGGTGTCAGTCACGGGGCCGGAGACCAATAATGTGTCGGTTGGCGGCATGGCTCGGTACGCCGGTACGTGTGGAAGAATTGATTCTGGTGCCGGAGCATTCACTGGTTGATCAGAGCCAGGCGGCAACAGAATCGAAAATTGCCGTCAATGGTGATGGCTACGGGTTTTCCTGGTATGCCGAAGATGGTCGCCTGGGTGTCTACCGTGACGTACTGCCGGCCTGGGGCGACGGCAATCTGCAAAGCCTTGCGTCGATGATATCTTCGCCGTTAATACTGGCGCATGTACGAGCCTCTACCTATGGTGCTGTCTCTCGCAGTAACTGCCATCCGTTTGTTTATGGTCGCTGGAGCTTTATGCATAATGGACAGATAGCAGACTTCGGACGTTATCGGCGCCAACTTGAAGCTGAATTGTCAGATGACTTATACGCGCTTCGTGACGGCAATACTGATTCTGAATTATTGTTTCTGTTGCTACTTGAGTACGGTCTTGAAAAAGATGTGCATCAGGCTTGTGAGCGAACGCTTGAGTTAATCACCAGGGTAACGGCCGGTTGCAGCAAAGCCAGTCGAATTACAGCGGTATTCTCCGATGGCTGCCATCTTTACGCGCTGCGCACATCGACAGATAACAAAAGCCCGACGCTGTACGTTAAACGTGCTGCCAACGGTGGGCTGGTGCTCGCATCCGAACCGTTGGATAACGCTTGCACGCAATGGCGTGTGATAGAGGAAGGGTCGTTGTTTATTGCCAACGTTCACTCCGAACATACTGAACGCTGTGCTGCCTGAACCCCTGCATTTACAAACTGCATTTACAAACTGTGGTGTTGCCACTTCTCCGCCATTCGCAGCATGGATGTCTCATCGGTATGGCTGGCCAGATCACAGATGTCTACCCACGCGAGCGCATGTGACTCTTCGCTCACGGTAAAGTCATTTGAACCAGTGGCCTGAAATGCGAAACGCGCGTCGTAGTGGAAGTGTGCCGGCTCGTTTTTTTGTGCAGGTATCTCATGAATATCCACATCAAACAACTTTGTGCTTAGTGTGCTGATGTGTTGTATACCAGACTCTTCCCGGGCTTCTTTTAATGCGACCTCAAGTGCGTTCTGGTGTCCGTCTGCGTGGCCACCCAGTTGCAACCAGCGGTTGAGCTTGCGGTGATGCGTTAGCAGGACATGGGTGCCTGCAGTATTTACCAGCCATGCAGAACCGGTAACGTGACCGGCCAGCTGGCTGCGTTCGAAGCAATCATCGTGGTGGTTAACAAAGTCGATATATCGATTAACCGTTGCCGATTCCTGCGGATAGGTTGAAAGATAGTCGTTTAACAAGGAAATCAGGTTTGCAGCGCTCATACGGTAATGCGGTAACGGTGATAATTAAGGGAAATCTTAGAGGTTATTGCTGTACAGAACAAACTCGGACTTCGGCGAGTAGGTGTCGTACAGGCGGCGACCGGCGTAGTTGTTGTCTTGTGTGAGCCAGCGGACATTGACAATGTTGTTCGATTTCGCAAATGCAAATACATGGTCAATCAGTGCGCGTCCGGCACCGGTTCCGCGGTGGTCCGGTGTTACAAACAAGTCACTCAGATAACACACCATGGAGCCACCCAGTGAACGATGCATGAGCTGATACTGGGTAAAGCCGAAAGCGGTATCGTTGTCATCGATTATCAAATCACACCAGAACGGGTTGTCCTGGTCAAAGATCCACTGCCAAACATTATCGTGTCCGCCATCAGGGATGGTGGTGTGATAAAACTCTGCGTATTGATTAAACAGACTTTCCCAGGCGGTTCGGTCAGATGGTTGCAGCGGGCGAATGTTCATGAAAGTCTCCGGGTATCAGCGCGCTGAGGCAATGTGCGTTGGTGCAGGCAAGGTACCATTAATTATTCATTGGAACAAAGCCCTGTTTAAAGCTTGTTATAATGGTGGGAGTTTGATGTGGGGCTCTGTTTTATTCGCGTATCAGACAGCTTTCCAATACTTGATGTTTTAGATTGATCACAAAGAGGCAGATATGTCTGACAACACAGTGTTAAGCGGTGGTTGCCTGTGTGGTGAAGTGCGATACACAGCGCAGGCGGCGCCGTTTGCTGCTGACTATTGCCATTGCAGTATGTGTCGTAAGAGCACCGGTGCGCCGGTGTCAGCATGGATGGACTTCAAGGCCGGGCAGTTACACTGGGAAAGCCGTGAGCGTCTGGCAGAGTATGCATCATCTGATGGATTCAGGCGCGGGTTCTGTAGTCAGTGCGGTTCTACACTCACGTACAGAAGTGTTAATCACCCGGAGTATGTGTCGCTTGCAATCAGTTCTCTGGATTCAGCCGATCAGGTTCAGCCCACCTACCATATATACACTGACGATCAGTTGCCGTGGTTTGACATTAACGATAACTGTCGGCGCTACCCGCAGGCGCAAAAATAGCACGGTTCCGGTTTAACCTGATTTTGGTAGAGGTTTTCCTTCAAGGCCGGCCGGTGCGTGTGTGTTGCCTGGTATTTTCATTTCAAAAACCGAATCTATCACCGTGTAGTCGTAGTAGCCCATACGCGCGATGGGTTTGATTTTTGGAATGTCGATTTTCCCTGTATCGGTAATCACATCGTCTTTAATGTGAATACGCGCCACCTGTCCAAAAACAACATCAACGTTACCGACATTGCTATTGCCTGTAAAACGCTGCGTCGACAGATATCGGCATTCGAAGTGACAAGGAGATTCTGCCACCCGCGGTGCCGGCGCATCGATGCACTGTGCTTTCGTTATGCCTGCATGATCAAATTCGTCTACGTCATAGTCGAAATCCTGTGCGGAGCGATTAACGGCGTCACGCAGATCCCAGGTCGCCATGTTCCATACAAACCAGCCGGTCTTTTCTGCATTGATCACGGTGTCTTTGCGGCGGCCGTCCGGATAGCCGTTGGCGGCGAACATCACCAGCGGCGGATCAAAAGTCAGATTCTGCCACTGACTATAAGGTGCGAGATTGGCGATGCCGTCCGGAGAAATCGTAGAAAGCCAGCCGATAGGTCGCGGTACGGTACAGCTTTTGAACGGATCCCATGGTAGTGGACGTTCATCTGACCCGGGGTCGTAGTGCATCAGTTCACTCCAGAAAAACAGGCGTCATTATATCCGGCTAAACGTGGATCGCCTGTACCAAAGCGGCAGCGGGCCGGTCCAACGTGTCTGGCAGATAAACGGGTCAGCTTTAGAGTGTCGTGACAGTGATCGAGGTGACGCACTGCTGCCGTTAACAATGCAACTCAGGATAACAGTAGCTGGTTTCTGATCAGGACAGCGCCGGTACCGGCTGTTTAACCGGTGCCAGTTGCTCATGGATCTGCTCCATGATTTGTGCAAGATGAATACTGGCCTCGGCAGGATGGCGGCTGTCAGTTTCTGTCGAGTTAAGCTGATCAAGAATAAAGGCGTACGGATCTTTTGCCGGATACTCAGGCGCTACCAGTTTTTCGCGAACTTTTCTTACCAGCGTATTGCCGATCGTCGAGCGAAACTCCGGTGCATAAATAGGCGTGAAATATTCTTTGCCTACCTTGATGTACTGTTCTGTGCTGTTGAAGCCGGTTTTGATCACAGCGGTTTTGCCCGACGTGTGTTGCGTGGTCAGTTCCAGTTCGGAAACGATGTCATGTTCGGTTTTTGATCGGGTAACGCTGAAGTTAGTGATATTGCCCAGAAAGTACACCGCCCAGGCCAGCGGGTAGATACCCAGATCGTAAAGGCAGCCACCAGCCTCAGGCTGCCACTGACGTGCATCTGGCTGGTAGGGAATGCCAGAGGTAAACGACAACGTGATTTGTTGTTCTTTTTGCACGTGGTCACTGATAATCGGTGCAGAAGGCAGAAACAGACTCCACAGGTTTTCCTGCAGTTTCAGGTTATTTTGTTGTGCCAGTCGGAACAACTCTTCCGTTTGCGACGCCAGCATGGTTAGCGGTTTTTCGCACAGTACGTCATAACCCTTCGACAACAGTGATTTTACCTGCGCGTAGTGCTGATCGTTTACCGATGCCACATAAGCGATGGTTTTACCCTGCGCCTGTGGAATTTCTTCTAAAGCGTGGTAGCTGTTGGTAGCGTTGAGTCTTTTCTGCAGGTCGACAGCACGTTCTTTCTGCGTGGAGAACACGCCAAGAATCGGGTAAGCGTTGCGACGCAGGCATTCACCCATTTTTTCGGCCATGTTGCCGGTGCCGAGAACAATCCACGGATACTGGGTTTCAGTCACAGATTCACCATTCATTTTTGACACGATAGAATTGATCTCGAAGTAGTCTTCCATCAGATCACGATCGGTTGTTTTCAGCTGCGACAGTTGTCTGATGCCACGGCAGAAATCCATTTGCGCTGCCGCTGTTTTCGGTGCTTTTGGAAATGTTGTCTCGACTGGCTGGATAGTTTTCTTGATCGGGCTCAGTAGTGTTTTACGGCGGATTGTCACCAGCTTCTGCACTTTTACCGGTGAGTCGTAGCGCCACACATCGCCAACCGAGATGACGCCGTGCTCGCCGAAGATCCGGATCTGCCGGTCTTTTGGAGCAATGATGCTGCAGGTGACACGTGCAATGACGTTGTTTGAGTATTCGAGAATTGCGCAGGAAAAATCAGCCGTCTGTTTATGTAACGGAATGATTTTATCGGGGATGCACTGATGACTTACCATGCCTTTTATAGAGGCGCGACCAAACCATTTCTGCAGCAGGCACAGTGTGTAACCCGCGTGCTCGTTGGTGCTGCCGATTTCGAATTCGTTTTTTGCCGGCCATTCGACGCCAAAGTCGTTGCGCCACTTTTCGTAGGCAACCTTATGCATCAGGCCGTCGTCCATCTCGGCGTAAACTGCATAGACATTACCGATCATTTTCTGTTCGAGGCAATGGGCAACTGTTTCAGCCATTTCGGACAGATACCCGCAAGGCGCACCGAGTATATTGGTGTTGTTTTCGATGGCAAGATCAATAAGTGCGCGCGAATCTGCTTCCGAAGTAGTGAAAGGCTTTTCGGAGTAAACCGCTTTTCCACATTTCAACGCATGTGCTGATACGCCATAGTGTTCTTCCGGCGTGGTCAGATTAACAATAAGATCGACGTCATCAGTCAGTGATTCCAGTGACTCATACGGTGTGGTGTGGTAGTGATCGCAGAACTGTTTCAGTCTGTCAGGTTTGATGTCATAGGCGCCAACAAGCGCCAGGTCTTCGTAGGTCGGTAGGGACTTCATGTACAAAGATGAGACAAAGCCGCACCCTACAATTCCGATCCTGGTCATAATCGCTCTGTCTGAATCAATGTTTTGATGAGTCGGGTCTGCAGATAAGGAAAGAATCTGACCTGACAACGGCAGGGGAGGGTAACACAGGTAACGGACGCACCTGAATTACGACATATAGAAGAATCGTAACTTTTCCGACACGATTACCTTGTACAAACGCCGGGAAATGCGAACCTGTCTGTGCTTGCAGTTAAGTGCAGTGGTTGTGCAAGGGTTAAGTGACTACCGCTGCGGTGACCGGTTGGCCGAATCTGACGTGTTCGGGCATTATAACTGTTTCGGTAACACAAATAGGCGAACCGTGCTCGAATCATTCGACTTCAGCGGCAAAACCATACTGGTCACCCACGCTAACCGATTTATGGGACCGGTGCTGGTAGAGACATTCTCACAGTTGGGAGCGAATGTGCTCGCAAGCAGCGAGTCGCTGGAAGCAGACGGCGAAGCGCAGGCGCTGATCGAGCGGTCAGGCAAAATAGACACACTGGTTGCCAATCTTGCAGTCGCCGCGCCGCAAACACTCGCCACAGAGGTAACCGCCGATGAGTGGGTCGGCGTATTTCGCGCAATGGTTAATCCGTTGCAGGCGCTTACCCAGGCAGTGTTGCCACAAATGATTGAACGCAAAAGCGGAAAAATATTATTGATGGGCAGCGCCGCTGCGTTACGCGGTATTAACCGGACATCCTCTTATTGTGCTGCCAGAGGGGCACAGATTTCCTACATTCAGGCGGTTGGCGTTGAGGTGGCGCGACACAATATTCAGGTCAATGCGATTGCGCAGAACTTTGTCGACAACGAAACCTATTTTCCTGCAGAGGTTCAGGAAAACCCGGCATTCCGGAAACGCCTGAAAAGTGAAGTGCCGCTTGGCAGGCTGGTGACAAAAAACGAAGATGCCATGCTGGCTGCTTATCTTTGCAGCGCGGCCGCAGATTGTTATGTCGGGCAGGTGTTTCCGTTATGTGGCGGGTGGGTAGCAAGATAGATATGCGCGCAGTGTACTGGCAGTTAATTGTCACAGTGTGTGATGAATAATATGTTTGAGCTCGAGTCACTGGCTGCTGAAGTTGAAGCGTTTATTCAGGAATCTGTTGCCGGTGCGCAGCCCGTGCAAAAGTACGGCGGCACGTTGTTTACGGTAACGCCCGATATCAATGAAAGTCAGTTCTGTGGTGTGTTTATCTATAAAAAGCACGTGCAGATATCTTTCAGCAAAGGTGCGTTTCTGCACGACAGTCGCGGTGTGCTCAATGGTTCCGGTAAGCTCAGAAGACATTTGAACTTTACCTCTATGGAGCAGCTCGACATTGATACCCTCGCTGAACTGCTGACTGAGGCTGCTGCGCTTTAAGTGCTCAGCGGTGTTGCAATGGATTATTGTTCAAACTTAGAAAGGTACAGGTTAGTCTGATAAGTAAATTCAATGCGATTGTCTACAGCATGTTGTTGAAATAGTTGCCGGGCGGCGTTGTTTAATACGGCATAGGCGTCGGTACCTTGTGCTGGTGTGTATGAAGACGAATACATACGCCCGAGAAAGCCGTCAATGTTGAAATCCTGCGAATATGCAAAGCTATAGGTTGTAAATTCGTTTGGATTGAAAAACTGTTGAATAGCGCTTAGTGAAATATTTCGATGATTAACCTTTGAATACTCTTCGCAATAGTTACTGAGCATTTTATCGTACGCCTGCTGAAAGCCTGAGCGGGTATCCCTTTCATTCCAGATTAACCCAACATAGCCTGCCGGCTTTAGAATTCTGGCAAATTCCTGTCTGGTGGGCGCTGGTTCAAACCAGTGAAATGCCTGTGCTGCGACAATCAGATCGACAGAATCATTGGCCAGCCCGGTGGCTGCCGCGTCACCTGCCATGCTCATAAAGTTGTTGTTTTTTTTCAGCAGGTTTTCTGCTGCCTCTCGCATTTCAGTGTTGGGCTCAATGGCATACACCGCAGAATTGGTGGGCAACAGCAGCTCTGTCAGTTTTCCTGTGCCGGCGCCGACATCGGCAATAACGGTATCCTGGCTAAGATGGCATTGCTCTGCCAGCAGGGCGATAAGTTCTGCCGGATATGAGGGTCGGAAATTCACATAGTTTTCGACACGGTCCGAAAATCTTTCTGTGGCCTTCATTGCTTGTTCCGGGCTATGGAATTGTAGAGGAGGGGCCAGCTACTGATCTACTGAGGATTTATGAGGATTTAGCGCACCCATAAGCTGGTTGTGATCAGCTGTTCTCAATCATGTGGTGTGATTGTATTGAGCAATCTTCACACCTGCAAATTTTATCAGGTGCCGTAGTTCAGGAGTTCGGATTGGATCTGGCTGATGGTGGCCGGTTTGTGTATGCCGTAACCCTGCCCGTAGTCAATACCCATATTGGTAAGTAAAGTTTGGGTTTCTGTGTTTTCGATAAACTCTGCGATGGTTTTAATTCCCATTATTTGTGCAACCTGATTGATTGATTCGACGATGGCCCGGTCGGCCGGATCTTCAATGATATCTTTCACAAAAGCACCGTCGATTTTCAGGAAATCTACTGTCAGGTTTTTTAAATACGCAAAAGAACTAAGTCCGCTACCAAAGTCATCGAGTGCAATAAGGCACCCTTTTTCTCTAAGCGCTGAAATAAACTGTGCGGCACTCGATAGGTTGGCTATTGCTGCGGTTTCGGTAATCTCAAAACAGATTCGCTGTGGGTTAACACCACTGGTTTCTATTTCTTTCAGTACAAATTCAGAGAAATCTTCTGTACCCAACGATTGACCGGAAAGGTTAATAGAGAAATTTTCTATCGCAGGATTTGCGCTATTGATTTGAGGTGCGTTGAGTGCTGCGTGAATAACCCATCGGTCGATATCTGCCATATGTCGATACCGTTCAGCGGAAGGGATGAAGCTGCCTGGCATTATAATGCTGCCGTCGGTGTCTATCATCCGGACCAGTAATTCACAATCAATTACCGGTTTAATGCTACTACTGAGCGGCATTATCTTCTGGTAGTGAAGGGCGAAACGATTATCACGAAGCGCTGTGGTTATCCTGGATGGCCAGTGCATTTCTCCCAGGCGCTGAGCCTGTTCATCGTTATTACACTCTGAAAAGCAGATGCTGTTTCTGCCTTGTTCTTTTGCCATGTAGCACGCAACATCGGCCGCTGAGAGTAAATCGAATATAGTACCGCAGTCCACCCGGACAGGAATCACGCCAATGCTGACCCCGACCTGGTAGGATTGTTTTTTCCACAAGAATAAATGTTCACTGATTACTTTTCTGATTAATTTGGTCTTGGTCTCAACGATTTCTATCGGACAATCGAGAAACAGTATGCCGAATTCATCCCCGCCGAGACGTGCGAGTACGTCGCTGTTGCGAATCACGCCTTTGATTAAAGTCGCAATTTGCCTGAGTAGTTCGTCTCCGGCTATGTGGCCACAGGTGTCGTTTATTACCTTGAAGTGGTCCAGGTCCAGGAAGCACAGTGCGTGTCCACGCCAGTTGTGTGTTGTGTTGTCGAGTGCAATATCGAGTTGTCTTTCAAATTCGTCTCTGTTAAGCAGG
Source organism: uncultured Granulosicoccaceae bacterium (assembly GCA_937931165.1). Classification (GTDB taxonomy): domain Bacteria; phylum Pseudomonadota; class Gammaproteobacteria; order Granulosicoccales; family Granulosicoccaceae. Next base: position 39 of record CALHCI010000208.1, on the reverse strand, counting down.
CCGGTAAGCGAATCGTGTGTCGCCTGGTGACGCAGTTCC
>CALHCI010000207.1 GCA_937931165.1 uncultured Granulosicoccaceae bacterium | reverse complement strand
ATCTCCTGCTGCTACGGTTGCAGTACCGGTAATAAGCGGTGATGTGGCGTTGGTGCTCTGCGATGCAACTGTCGGGGTAACAGGCGCTACCGTATCAATCGTCAGTTCAAGTGAGGTGGCGTCGTCGGTTGCATTTCCAGCAGTATCAGTGATGGTGGCAGTCACACTGTAGTTACCGTCCGCAAGTGCTGTTGGAATAGTTAAATCCCAGGTGCCGTCGCCGTTGTCTACCAGATTGCCGTCACCGGCGGTGTAGGTGATGCCGGCAACAGAAACATTGAGTGTTTCACCTGCGCCGACAGTTGCGGTGCCAGAGACAACCGGGGTGGTGTTGCTGGTAACCTGAGAAGTCACTGTCGGTGCAGGTGGTACGGTGGTATCTATGATCAACTCGTTACTGGTGGTATCGACTGATGTGTTACCCGCTGCGTCTACTACCTTTGCTGTGACGCTATAGGTACCTTCCGGCATGGGTGATGTGACGGTGAGATCCCAGGTGCTGTCACCGTTATCTAGCAGATATCCATCACCGTCTGTGTAAGTCACCCCGTCAACAGTGACGCTTAGCGTCTCTCCCAGATCAACGGTTGCAGTGCCGGAAATTACCGGTGTTGTATTGTTGGTGGTTTGTGAAATAACGGTTGGTGTCACCGGTGCTGTCGTGTCGACAATCAGTTCATTACTACTGGTATCAGCGTAGGGGTTGCCAAACACATCGGTGACAGTAGCAACCACCTCAAAAGTGCCGTCGGCCATTGGCGTGGGTATATTCAGTGTCCAGTTGCCGTTGCTGTAGTAGACCAGGTTGCCGTCACCTGCGGTGTATGTGACGCCGTTTACTCCAACCGTAAATGTTTCGCCACTGCCCACAACAGCAGTACCGGTGATGGCCGGTGTGGTATCACTGGTGGTAAGGGCCGCAACAGTCGGCGTGGAAAGCGGCGTCGCTTCTACGATCAGCTCACCAGAAGTCGTATCGACAGAACTGTTACCAGCCGAATCAGTCACAGTGGCAGTAACATTATAGGTACCTTCCGCCACCGGCGCGGTGATTGAGAGATCCCAGGTGCCGTCACCGTTGTCTGCCAGATTGCCATCGCCTGCGGTATAGGTGACTCCGTTAACGGTTACTGTGAGTGTCTCACCCGGCGCAACCGTTGCTGTGCCTGCCAGCACCGGAGTGGCATCGCTGGTCGTTTGTGAAATAACAGTGGGTACAACCGGCGGTGAAGCATCTATGATCAGTTCACTGGTTGTGATATCCGCACCAGTGCCACCACTCACGTGTGACAAACTGGCAGTCACTGCATAAGTGCCATCGGCAATAGAGTTCGCCGCTGGAATGGTGAGATCCCATGTGCCGTCGCCGTTGTCTGCCAGATTACCATCGCCCGCGGTGTAGGTAATTCCGTTCACTTCAACGGTTAGTGTTTCACCAGCGCCGATTGCTGCAGTGCCGCTGATAACCGGTGTGCCTGTGTTTGATTCCTGTAATACCACAGTCGGCACTTCCCGGATAACCAGTTCAAACGTTTCCTGGAAGGTGAAGGTGTCCAGTTCATCGACACCAGCGCCGTTGTTAACATCTTCAATAACTCCATCGCCGTCGAGATCGTCTGTGTCGGTGTTCGTACCGCTGACGGTTACCGTGGCAGTTGTTGGATCGGTTCCGGTTGCTTCAAGGCTTGCAAGCGCTGCGCTGTCGGCCTGCCAGTTGCCACCACCGAAATTGGTGACAGTGCCGGCACTTGAGGATAACGTTACTGAAGTGGGTACCCCTGATAGCGTCAATGTTTGTAACTGTGTTTCGGACCCGTCAACGTCTGCGGAATCACCAACACTAACCCCGAGATTGACCGGATTCCCCACATAACCGATGATATCAGTTGCTGTTATTATCGGATCATCGACGACCGGCTCTACATGAATGATGATCGAATCTGTTTCACCTGTTGAAGACAGAACTAAATCAAGCCTGAGTTCACCGGTGCCGTGTTCGTCGGTAGAGATAGTGAGCAATGGAATGTCTGCGAAGTCGACTTCCCATCCTCCGCCATCAGTGGGTGATCCATGGGACAATGTGCCATTACCCGGAACACCCTGTACCTCGAATGGTTCGCTCCCCAGCCACGATACCTGCGTTGTTCCGACATAGTCTGCAAAGGTGCCGGTACCTGCATTGGAGGTGGCGGTAAACTCGAGGGTGCGGCTGCCGTCTGCGTTGTCTACTACGGTAAAGCGCGCGGTTTCACCGTAGTCATCGGTGAATTTGCCGGGGGCTTTGTTGCTTTGGAAAAGCGGTACGCCGCCATTGGTAGCGCCATACATGGTTGTGCCAAGCGGTACACTTTGCCAGGCAACCAGATCTGGTGTAGTGGTTCTTGAGAAGGTGATCGAACCTGCGCTGGTATTGTCATTTAAGTCAATTACCGCAAACCCGTAGCCAACGTTTTCGTTTGTGGCATTACCACCGGCGGTTTGCCATGACATCTGAACGATGCCAATTGAAGAGCTCGCTGGAATCGGGAAGGTTTGCAGGTTAACCGGTTTGCCATTGGTATCTACACCGTCTGGCGGGTTGGAATCGAACAGTGAGGTATCGTTGGCGACGCCAACAAAGCTCGCTATTGAACTTAATCCTGTGCGTTCATAATTTTCAATGGTGAACATAGTGGTGAATGCAGACGCATGATCTGTGGCGCGCTCGATAATTAATTCACCTGCGGCGTCAATGTAGATAACGGGGTCATCTTGCACGCCCGTGCCAGTGGCTGTGTCGTCACCCACTCTTGTTGCGGTGCTTGCGGTAATAGCTACCGGCACGGCGGCCGGGGTATCGCGTAAATCAACCAGTGGATAGTCAACAAACGCCCAGGCGGTGACCAGGGCGTCGAGTTCACCACGCTCTGATGCAATGACACCGGAAACCTTTCCCGCTTCCAGGTCGACGATTAACCGACTGAAGCCTTTGTGTTCCTCTGCGAAATTAGATCCGGCCGCGGCACTGTTGCCGGTAACCACCATGTAACCCGGTTTAGAGCCGTCGGTCGGCTCCAGTTCCGGTGGTATCACAAAGTTGGATAAGCTTTCTCCCGGCTTTTGTACTGCACCGGAACCACTGACAAAATCGGTACTGTCTCCGTCAGAGGTCATGTATTCAACATGGTAGGCAATTTGTAGCGGAATAGTCTCGGTAATGCGTATTTGCCCGTTGACCAGATCTACCATTGGATCTGAAGCGCCAGTCCACAAACCACCTACATAACTGGTATCGGTTAGTACCGATTGACCCAGTGGCACATCTATCCATGCAAATTGATCAATGGTGCCATTGTTCAGGTGTGGAGAAATACTGTAGGTCAGACGACCACTGTATGTGCCATCACGCAGGTTGACGCTGACTGACAACATTTCATAGTCATCGTTATAAGCGTCGTTTGCACTGGTGCCAACATTGCGTGTCGCATAGCCGGTGATTTTGATACTGGTAGAACCGGTCGGAATAATAGATGACACGGGTGTTCCGCTGCCATTCTCATCGCGGTATAGCGCATCAACACCGATAACATCCTGCAGGGTACCGCCGAACTCAAGACTCGGGTCAACTGACAGGTTTAACGGGGTTGGTACGTCTTCCTGTCCGATCAGGAAGTTATTGCCGGGGGTTAGAAAATCGCTGGTCAGAACTACTTCAAGGGTTACCGTGGCGGTGTCAACGCCACCAGCGCCATCGTCTATGCTGTAGGTAAGTGAATCGAGACTGGCAAAGCCAATGTCGGGCGTGTAGTCGAGCAGACCGTCGGTCGTTAGTGTGGCAGTACCGCGTGTTGGAGGTACGGTGATGGTGTAGGTATCAGTCGGCAGCCGGGTATCATTCGCTGCCAGGTCATTAGCAAACACGGTGGTGTTTGACGGCACCAGTACCGTGTCGTCAATCGCATCCGGTGCAGCAGCCACTGCTGCAGGAAAAACAGTTAGCGCAATGGCACAACACAGTGCGCGGAATATTGTGGGAGACCTTTTAAAACCGCGACGAGTGCGGGCAGACTTAAACTCGGTGAGTTTCCTTAAAAAAACCATACAATTTCCTGCTAATGCAGTTCGGAAGGCTGATCTGCTTTTACTATGATTTCCTATCAAGCACACCGTGTCCCTTCGCAACCGAAGCGTCAGTGGTTATGTGCAGCGTTTTGCAAATTGCCAGCCAGTGAGTTAGTTGACTTGGCTAATACAACTAATTGATTGGTATAGAAATTAGTGAGGGGCAGCGCTTGGTGAATGAAATTCTGACGATGCATCACGGGAAGTGATGTTGAACGTGCCAACAGCTTGTCAGCTTGACGATTGTTTGCATTTTTATCGAATGTATTGCGGGATTCTGAATACGTGAGTCACGTCTCATTGTAATTTCTCTGATTCGTGTGATTTCCTGTTGCGCAGGTTGGAAAGTTCCTGCCAGGCGCTATAGTCTGCCAGCGCACCGACGCAACTATCTGACCACGAGCAAATTGAATAGAATTAACGCGCAGGGAGTCAGGCGCTCGTTTACACTGGACACGACGCATTAATCTGACCTCTGTATGGCATTTCCTCTTCAAATTCTTGGACGGCACACTTCGTACAATGTGCAGAAGGTATTGTGGCTTGCTGATGAATTGTCGTTGCAATATCAGCACGTGGAAATAGGCGGGCGGTTCGGTGGTACCGACAGCGAAGAGTTCTTAAGGTTGAACCCCGATGGAAAAGTGCCGGTCCTGGTGCATCATGATGATGTGATCATTGAGTCTAATACCATTATTCGCTTTCTGGCAGATGTCTATGGAAACGGATTGTGGTGTGCCACTGAACCGTTTCAGCGCACACTGACTGACCGTTGGCTGGATTGGTCTATCGATCGGCTGGAGCAGGTATTCGTCAGTGTGTTCTGGGGTTTTTACAGAACACCACCGGAAAATCGTAATCACGATGTAATTGCCAGTGCAGTTTCTGACTGCGAACGCTGCCTGCTGACACTAAGCCGTGAGCTGGGTTCAAAGCCTTATCTGATCGCCGAGCATCCGACGCTTGCCGATATTGCTACCGGGGTGTTTCTGCATCGTTTGTATACAATCGAATTGCCTGTGGCTTTCCCTGAAAACGTTTTGCACTGGTATCAGCGGCTCTCCTCACGAGCACCTTATCGCCAGTGGGTAATGAGTGATTTTTCTGAGCTCAAGGGCAGGGTGGGGTATTAACTAACCTTGTCGGTGAATTAATCGCTATTGAATGCGGTGCAGTACGGAGGCGTTTTTAAGCTCGCTGAGCGGGGGTTGCCAGAGGTTTGGAGGCTTTTTATCGTACATGGTATCCACAAATCTCTTGTGCACGCCCTGCGATAGAAACAGGTTTGCATCTTTATTCTGCTGTTCATCGACAGCGCCGTATAACGCAGCGACTGCCAGACGATAGGCATAACCGTGAAAACCGAAGCTGGCGTTGGCACCTGCTGAACGCTCTGTTCCACTGATAAACACCAGTGTGCATGCTGAGTAACACTTTTTTTCGACATGCGTACTAATGCCACGGGTAAGAATTGCATTTGCCATCGCTCTGGCTGAATAAATGTGTCCACCGGTTGAGTCCAGTATGAGTGTG
>CALHCI010000206.1 GCA_937931165.1 uncultured Granulosicoccaceae bacterium | reverse complement strand
CAGGTAGCCCCGTGGCTTCGAACATAACGCCCGGTATAAAAACTCATTCGGCTGGGCCCGCAGACAGGTGCCTGCACATAAGCCCGATCAAAACGCACCCCCTGACTGGCCAGCCAGTCGAGGTTCGGGGTACTGATGTGTTTTGCGCCGTAGCAGCTGAGGTAATCCCACCGCAGCTGGTCGGCCATTATCCAGAGAACGTTCATGTCGGGTAGTTTACAGGAAAGTCTCAATCACAGACGACGAACACACCTGTTTTGTCGCCTTCAGCGACGCCGTAAACTCCGTTGTCCTTTCTGTAATTCACGACACACACACTAACTGTTGCTGTGTGGTTCCTTTAGTAACAGACAGCAAAGCACCGCCATGACATTTGCAGCAACCAACAGCAGAAAGGCACTATGGTAATTTTCTGCGTTGTATATGCGCGCACCCTCAATCATTTCTCCCTGCCAGCCACGGTCAAGTGCCGCTCCTATTAGCGGTTGCATCACCGCCCCCGATCCGACAACAAATGTATTCAGTAAACCAAGCGCGGCACTGGTGTTTCCCTGCGGGTTATATTCACGTATTACGGTAAAACAGATCACCATGGTGCAACCACCAGCCCCTTGTAAAAAAAACAGTGTACCCATCAGCAATGGAGAGCTGATGTCGACAAAAAGAATACACAGAAAACCCAACAGACTAATGTTGCTGCCAACAATCAGCACCACCTTACGACGCCTGATACGATCGGATATCCATCCCGCCACCGGCGCTACGATCAACCACCCCATAAACACCAGAGATGCAATGCCAGCGCTCTGCGTTTGTGTAAAACCTCGCACGGTATTGAGCCACGGCACAGCCCAAAGTGCTGCAAACCCCAACATGGGTGCTGCAAGCCCGAAACCAGCCAGTACACATAACCAGTTTCGCGGGCTTTTTAAAACAGACATAAGACCGCGCCGGGTGCTGTCATTAGAAGCCTGAGTTTCTGCAGGGGTGGTTCTGCGAGGCACAATCAGAAACGCTGCAATGGCAAGCATCAGCGCAATGCCACCCATCATCATCAACGCGACACGCCAGCTTGAAGTTTCCACGGCCAATCGCAACGGTGCCTGTCCCAACATCGCACCGACCATTCCGCTGGATTGCAGAATACCGGCGTACATAGAAAACCGCTGCGGCAGAAACCATTTTGTTAAAATGGTTAGCGTTCCGACAAACGCAAAAGCCACACTGCCACCAATCACAAAACGGCTTGCAGAGGCTGCCAGCAGCGAATTACTTGAAGCCATACTGACAGAAGCAATGGCGCAAAGTATTAAGGCACCACTCATCAGTTTGCGTGGACCAAACCGATCCATCAGCAAACCTACCGGTATTTGTAATGCCACATACGCATAAAAATACATCGCAGACAAACTGCCAAGCGCAGACCCGCCGACGTGAAAATCACGCATTAGCTCGCCCGTCATAACGCTTGGGGCGACACGGTGCACAAAACCATAGGCAAAGAAAACACAACCGAGTGCGAAGGCTGCCAGTAAACGGGGGCTTGAATGCGGGTGATTAACTTTGTTTAATCCTTACGTTTTATGTCGTTTCGCCATACTGGCAATGTTAACAGCTTGCAGCCATGGCTTTATCGTTGCGACTAAATACGATGTTAGATGGAATTAATTAGAAGTAGTCCCGGTTAGCCCCAGCGCATCACTCATCGACATCGCGCTCATTCCGCCATCAACAACCAGATCCTGCCCCTTGATCCATGCACTCTTTTCTGACGCCAGAAACACAATGACATCAGCAATCTCGCCTGGACTACCCGGCCTTCCGGCACGCGCCACGTTCTTTGCAACACGATCACCGAATGCCTTGTGGAAATCATCAAGTATGCCGGTACTGACCGCAGCCGGGCTGACGCTGTTCATGCGAAATCCTTTTGCTACCAGTTGTTCGGTGTCAGCAATAGTCAACACGATCATTGCTTCTTTAGACAGGTTGTATGCACGGGTCGGGTCAATGCTACGTTCAGTGATAAACGACTTAAGATCAGTTTCAGGGGTTGCCATCAGTGCCTTTACTTCATCGAGGTTGTCGCGCCACATAGCTCCGGCTCTTGATGCCGTGTTCACAATCGAAGCACCTGGCGCCAGCTTAGGTTGCATACCATATAAAAATGACCGGGCACCGAAAAAATTCACCCGCAAGATAGCTTCTTCCAGACCGTCTCTTGGTGGTAAACCTGCATTATTAATCAATGCATCGTACGAGCCCTCGGCTGCAGCTACTGCATCATGAATAGAGGCTGCGCTGCTCATATCGGTTTTGATAAAACGATCGACTTCCGACTGCGGCTCGTTGATATCAAAGGCGTCAACAGTATGACCGGCACTTTTTAGCTTAACCGCTACTTCCTTTCCTATCCCGCTGGCAGCTCCGGTAATTGCTACTCGCATAGTCTTTCACACCTGTGGGACTGACACATTTTCAGGATGACCAATTCTACATCTCCGGTTATTGGGCGCAGATCGTATGCAACATCACCATTTACATGAGCACTGTATTAAGCGGCCTGTTTTTAGCGCGCCTGTTTAGGCGGGCACTGCTTACGCGTTCTTTACCAGTGCAAGCTGAGGTGCAGTCTCACGATTTTTGATTGCCGCCCGAACATTATCATGTGCAAGTTTGGCATGCTCATACATCAGCGCGAACGCTCGTGCCCCTTCGCGACATGAAACTGCGGCTACAATCTGCCGATGATGCTGCTGACCGATGATTAACGAGTTGCGAAAACGTGCGGAATCACTGTGCCCGGTTGGAAATGCAGAGGGGCCGGCAAATGGAAACCGATACGATCGCTGCACCTCTGCGATCAGAATGTCGCTGTCTGAAAGCTCTGTTAAATGGTTGTGGAACGTAAGGTTTAGCTGATCATACCCGGCAACATCGTCGTCGACAATCGCCTGCTCAAGCTCGTCTACGCTGCGGTGAAGTTTGTTGAGCTCTGCCTGGTCCACGCCCCGCTCTGCCGCTTTCTGTACCGCCGCACCTTCCAGCAAGCCACGCAGGTCTATTGCATCATGCACCTCTCGCAGTGCAAAACTACGGATCGTGAAGCCGGACTTATCGCGGACTAGCAGCCCTTCGCCTTCGAGTTTGATGAGAGCCTCACTGATTGGCGTACGCGAGACGCCCATCTCCACAGCCAGGTGACTTGCACGCAACTTGGTGCCACCGGTCAATTCGCCAGAGACTATTTGGCTGCGCAGATGATACAGCGCGGATTTCCATTGAAGCTCACTCATAAGTTACTTTTGCATGCAAATACCGAATTATGCAAGTACAATCCACGATTATTCGCTTTTTTGCATGCAGAACGTTGTTCTGTGGCACTGCAGAGAACCAACAATGACAGAGTCAAAGCCCTACGATGACATCCCCGGTACGGTGGTGTTCGACAGTGATCAGGCAGCCCGTGGTTATCATCTGAATCAGTTCTGCATCAGTTTGCGATTACAACCCAACCGGGATGCGTTCAAGGCAGACCCTGAAACCTACATCGATCAATACCCGATGTCTGCAGAACAGCGCGAGGCTGCACTCAACCAGCAATGGAACCGTATGCTCGAACTTGGCGGCAACATCTATTACACGGCAAAACTCGCGGCCTATCACGGCATTAACTTTCAGGAACTGGCGGGCCTGATGACCGGCATGGGCTCTACCAGCTATCGCAAAATGATGGTCGACGGTGGTCGCTCGATTGACGGCAATCGTTATAAATCTGAATGGCAGGATAAATAATGGCGTATGTTTCTTCCGGAGTCGCGTGCTCACATGTACCGGCACTTGGTGTGGCGTCAGACAGCGGCAACACCACAGACGATTACTACGGGCCGATATTTCAGGGCTTTGATTTTTCCAAAGAGTGGATAGCCAAAGAAAAGCCCGATGTCATTTTCCTGGTGTACAACGATCACTGCACTGCATTTGATGCAAGGGTTATCCCGACTTTCGCCCTTGGCTGCGCCGCAGAATACCAACCTGCCGATGAAGGCTGGGGCCCGCGCCCGGTACCTGTGGTTAAAGGACACCAAAGATTATCAGCACACATCGCGCAATCACTGGTGCTGGACGAATTCGACATCACCATCATGAATGAGATGGAAGTCGATCATGGCTTAACGGTGCCACTGACCATGATGTTCGGTCAGCCCGATGCATGGCCCTGTCCGGTTGTACCCCTGGCGGTTAATGTGGTTCAGTACCCGGCGCCGCTGGGCCGTCGTTGTTATGCGCTTGGTCAGTCGATACGCAAGGCCATTGACTCCTTCCCCGATGATCTCAAAGTATGCGTTTTCGGTACTGGTGGCATGAGTCATCAGCTACAACACCAAAGAGCCGGGCTGATCAACTCGGAATGGGATGATCGCTTCATGAACCTGCTGGTCAATGAGCCTGATAAAGGTTGCAACATTGACCACATCGAGTACCTGCGAGAAGCCGGATCGGAAGGTATTGAGCTGGTGATGTGGTATGTCATGCGCGGTGCGATGAACAAAAAGGTCGAAGAAATACACAGGTTCTATCATGTACCTGCCTCAAATACTGCCGTTGGGCACTTGATTCTGGAGAACAGATAACATGATTAAAATTGGAGTTGCAGGCGCATACGGTGCTTTCGGGTTAAAACACCTCGATGCGCTGGCCAATATCAATGATGCGCAGGTTACCGCTGTCTTCGGTCCAAACAAAGACAAGATCACGGCGCTCGCTTCGGAAAAAAATATTCCTGTTGCCTGCACAGAATTCGATGACTTTCTTAATCAGGATGTTGATGCGGTTATTTTATCGACGCCCACTCAACTGCATTGTGAGCAATCAGTGCAGGCCATGAAAGCCGGCAAACATACCTTTGCAGAAATACCCATGGCAGACAGTCTGGCAGATGCTGAAAAAATGGACGCCGCACAAAAAGAAACCGGTGTGGTTGGTATGGTCGGCCATGTTCGACGTTTTAACCCGTCTCACCAGTGGATCAAAAACAAAATTGACGCAGGTGAATTCAATATTCAGCAAATGGATGCCCAGACGTACTTTTTTCGTCGCACCAACACCAACGCAAAAGGCGAGCCGCGAAGCTGGACAGACCATCTGCTGTGGCACCACGCCTGCCACACAATAGATCTGTTTCTGTATCAGACCGGTGAGATCCCCAGTGAAGTACTCGGACTACAGGGCCCGGCACATCCGGAACTTGGCATTGCGATGGACATGACGATCGGACTTAAAACCCCTGCGGGCAAACTATGCACGCTGTCACTATCGTTTAACAACGATGGCCCATTCGGATCTTTCTTTCGATATATCGGAGACACGGGAACCTATATTGCCAGATACGATGATCTGTTCGATGGCAATGACAAGCCGGTCGATCTGTCAAACGTTGCGGTATCCAATAACGGCATTGAACTGATTGATCGTGAGTTTATTGCTGCGATTCAAGAAGGGCGTGAGCCAAACTCGAGTTTTGCACAGGGGCTTGCTGCGATGAAAGTCATGCAGTTGCTGGAAGATCAGATGGGTGTGCTTAAAGCTTGAGGGTAGGACAAACCAATCACCCACCCCCCGTATCCCTACGCTCAGCCGGTATATAAACGCCCGAAACCGACTCCCCGGGTTTCGGTTTCGGCGGTAATTTCCACTCATCCCCAATCAGCAAATCATACTCATCAAGCGCCTCTTCATCCGACTCTTCTTCCCACGAATAAGTTTTCACCGCCGGCTTAGGGTCACGATGACTTAACGCCAGCGCACAGACAACACCGCTGACCGCACCAAAAAAATGCGATTCAAAAGAAATACCCGGTTCCTGCGGAAAAATCGTCCAGATCATAGTGCCGTACATAAAAAACGCGACCATCAGCAGAACGCTTGATCGTTTATCGCGACGCAAAAGACCCGCCGTAAACAAAAAGAAAAACACGCCGTGGCTCAGGCCACTGGCACCGATATGAAAACTCGGCCGGGCAAAGAACCAAACCCCGATGCCGGAAGCAATCCATACAATAACCAGCACCCACCAGCGTGATTTCGGGTAACCGTAAATCAACATGCTGCCTAGCAATAATATTGGCAGCGTATTACTAATGATGTGCTGCCACGAGCCGTGTATCAATGGCGCTGCAACAATACCAAACAGACCACTGGTTTTCTGCGGGTATACCCCAAGATGTGACAGGCTCACGCCCAGCATCGACTCGCCCAGCTTGATCGTCCACAACAGCAACACAAAAAAGCTGGCGAGGAAAATACATTCCTGCAGCGAGAAGTCTTTATCCATCAGCCCGATTTTGGGGCATAAGCGGGTTTTTAAAGAGGTATATAGACATATTGCGTGTGTTTTGTGTGTCGTGCCCCTGTATTGCACGGGTTAGTCGTAACCAAAATCACTTTCCCACAAATTGCGGTTCACGCTTTTCATTAAAAGCCCGAACTCCCTCGCGACGATCTTCCGTATTAATAGTCCGGTTGTATGCCTCAATCTCAAACGCCAACCCGTCAGCCAGTGACATCTGTGCACCACGAAAGATTGCCTGTTTTGCCTGCCGCACCGCAACAGGTGCATTCTGTGCAACAACCTCTGCAGTATTTAACGCCTCATCAAGCAAAGTTGCCACCGGAAATATGGCATTAACCAATCCCCACTCTAACGCCTGTGCAGCACTAAACGGTTTTGCAGAGAGGATGACTTCTTTGGCTCGGCGCTCACCAATAGCGCGGCTAAGTGTTTGCGTGCCACCGGCTCCAGGCATAATACCTATGCGCGTTTCAGTTTGCGCAAAACGCGCATTGTCAGACGCGTAAATAAAATCCGTTGCGCAGGCGATTTCGCAACCACCGGCATACGCCGCTCCATTGACTGCAGCGATAACAGGTACGGGACAGTTGATTACTGCACGCACCATGCGCTCGTAAACCACATGCTGCAACACCCATGCTTCATCGGTCATGCCATCACGCTCTTTGAGGTCAGCGCCGGCACAAAACACTTTTTCTCCGGCCCCCGTCAGCACGACACAGCGCGTGTCACCAGCGTCGAGCGCAAGATCTTCAAACACGTTCACCAGATCGCGTGCCATTTGTGTGTTAAATGCATTTGCGCTTGCGGGGCGGTTTAGCGTTGCCAGTAAAACGTGTGGGCGTGGTGTGGAAGTGGCAAGCTCGGAAGTCACTGCATCAGTCATACGGGTACTCACAGGTTTGTTCGTATTGTTTAAGCCAATTTATATTGTGTCAATAATAGCAATGCCTACACCTTGCGGGTGAATTTTGCAGTGAGCTTCATCGCGCCGACCCCCGGCACTTTGCAGTCAATCTCGTGGTCTTTAGCATCAGTATCTATCCGGCCGCATTTTATTTTGGTACCCACTTTAACCACGGTTGAGGACCCTTTGACTTTCAGATCCTTTATAACCGTCACAAAATCTCCCTGTGTAAGCGCATTGCCATTGGCATCTGTAACGGTGGCAGCCACCGATTCCTCACCAGCAATCGTCCATTCGTGGGCACATTCCGGACAGACATAATTTGGCCCGTCAACATAGGTGTACTTTCCCGAACATTCCGGGCAATCGGGTTCACTCATTTGACACTGCTTGCTGATCAGATTCAGTCTGCTTCATAAGGCGCGATTACATCCGGATTGAGGAAATGGCGGTAATAGTAACCCAGTGATCCAGGCGGTCGCTACAGAATCGCGAGGTATCACCATCCGGCAACTTATTTATTGGTGAAAATTGTCAGGAACCTGCTGCTGGCTCAAATCTCTCATTGCGGGGCCGGCTATAATGCGTGAGCCTGAAGATTGCGTTAAGCCCGATACGAGTAATCGACAGTTACCCCGAACGATGAAGCCAGCCAACAGACAAGCTACCACTAAAAGCCTGCGAAAGACTTTATGCCGTGTAAAGGCCGCATGTCTGTCTGCATGCCTTTTCGCATGTCTTTCCGCCTGTCTGGCAGAACCAGATTATGGCGAGCCACCGGATCTTTTACGATTTAATAACGTTGCCACCGGAAACTGCGACCGTTACGACCAGTCAGACGTATTTCGCGTCCGCTCGAATACGATAATAGTTAACCCGCAGTCCGACTGGATAAGCGCCGTTGAGAACGCAGGCCCCGATACCGACATTCTTTTTGAAGACGGCGACTACGAACTCAACCAGTATGCTGTGCGGGTCAGGAGCAACGTGACGTTGCGTGGCCTCAACGCAGTCTCGTCAAGTGTTCGCATCAGAGGGATGGGATACAGTGAACCCTCAGAAGGCATTATGGTGCTAAGCGACAACGTGACCATCGCTGATCTTTCCATCAGTGATATACGCAACCATGCCATTGCTGTTAACCCGGCTTCCGGTGCGCAGCAGGGCCTACAGTTGTACAACCTGAATATCACAGACATTGGCACTCAACACATCAAGGTTAACCCCGGCGGAGCACGTGACGGTTTGATTGCCTGCTCTTCAATTGGCTACAGTCAGAACGGTGCCATTGGTGACTACAACGGTGCCATTGATCTGCATAACACTTATAACTGGAAAATCAGAGATAACTATATATACAACATAGCCGGTGATGGCAGTGGCTGCCTGGTTGACACTGACTGTGGGCAGTACATCAGCTCACCCGCTATTCTTGCATGGAACAACGCTCAGGGAACGACAGTGACAGGCAACACTATTGTCGACAGTTATCGCAACATCGCTTTTGGCATTGGCTCCGCGCATACCGGTGGCAGCATTCTGCACAACACTATCACGCAGTCGGCACCCGGCGATGCCGGCATCGAGCTCTTTGGTGCAATCGACACTGTGGTTGAATTTAATACGGTAAAACTCGCTGGCAGCTACCCCGGGACGATTGAATTCCGCCAGACTGAAGGACTCACCATCACTAATAACTGGTTGTCACGAAGGCCGTGGGATCGGGGGGGCAACCGGAACATCGAACTATCAGGCAACGCCTATCGCGTCACTGACTCTCCACACCTCAATAACTGATACGACAAAACAACAGCAGAATAAGACAGGCCCTGTCGAATCATGTCTCGTGTATACCATGTGTAGACAGTGTAAATTCGTGTTTCTCTCGTTTACCGAGAACCAGTTTCGTGTAAATTAAAGGCTGAACTCAGTCTGCAGCAATGGAACGGTAACCGGTTACAGGAGAGGGAAATGAGCGAATACAGTTACGATCTTGGCGCGTACAGCAGGCCGGTCAGCACTAAATCAAAAGCTGCTCAGCGCTGGTTTGATCGCGGCCTGAACTGGACATTCGGTTACAACCACGAAGAAGCCGGCGTTTGCTTTGCCAAAGCCCTTGAGCACGACCCGGATCTGGCGATGGCACACTGGGGCTTGGCCTATATCGTTGGCCCTAACTATAACAATCCGTGGGAACTGTTTGACGAACAAACAATGACCCACACGTTAACCGAGTCCCGCAAATCAATTGCGGCGGCAAAGGCCTGCATGTCCAATGCAACACCGGTTGAACAGGCACTGATAAACGCATTAAGCCACCGTTACCAGTCAGAAGAACCCGCCGAAGACCTGTACCAGTGGAGCCACGACTACAACAACCAGATGGCAAAGGTGTACGAGTCATTTCCGGATGATGCAGACGTCGCCACATTCTACGCTGAAGCGATGATGAATCTCACCCCATGGAAAATGTGGGATCCGAACACCGGTAAACCGGTAGAGGGCTCGCAAACCTTAAAGTGTAAGTCTGTGCTGGAAAACGCACTGGCGTTTGTTGCCGCATCCGGTCCGGCGCGTCATCCGGGGTTACTACATTTGTATATACACCTGATGGAAATGTCTGGCACGCCAGAAGAGGCACTGGTTGTGGCGGACGATTTGCGCCACCTGGTGCCCGATGCCGGCCATCTAAAGCACATGTCAACCCACATCGATGTACTGTGCGGCAATTACCAGGATGTGGTGGCTGGAAACTCCGCTGGTATTGAAGCTGATCTTAAGTACTACCAGATCAACGGCGGCATGAATTTCTACTCACTGTACCGGGTACACAACTACCACTTTAAATTATATGGCGCGATGTTCCTTGGTCAGTATAAGCCCGCCATGGACGCAGTAAAAGGTTTGCGCGACACACTGCCGGAAGATCTAATCAGAATGGAATCACCGCCGATGGCAGATTTTGTAGAGGGCTATTGTTCTATGGAAACACACGCGCTGGTGCGCTTTGGTCAGTGGCAGGCACTAATAGACGCTCCACTGCCACACGACCCACAGCTTTATACCGTTACCACGGCGCTGGCACACTATGGCAAAGGCATCGCACATGCAGCGTTAAAAAACCATTCCGCAGCACTCAAGAGCCAACAGGACTTCCATAACGCCGTAGAGAAAGTATCAGATGAAAGATACATTCACGTCGTCAGCTGCAAAGACATTTTAGGTGTAGCTGCTGAAATGCTTGCCGGAGAGATAAGCTACCACCACGGTGATTTTGATACCGCATTTAATCACCTGCGCGAGGCAGTACGCCGCGAAGACAACCTGCCCTACGATGAGCCATGGGGGTGGATGATGCCATCACGCCATGCCCTCGGCGCACTGCTGTTAG
>CALHCI010000205.1 GCA_937931165.1 uncultured Granulosicoccaceae bacterium | reverse complement strand
AACAAAAAATAACAGCAGGCACGAGATCTGTGCCGCGCCACTGAGGTTGCCCATGTTCTGCCACACATCAAAAATTCCCACGGTCAGTGTAGAGACCGCAAAGTAGTCAACCGTACCGAAGTCATTGAGCGTTTCCATCAGTGCCATTGCAACGCCGACGACAATCGCCGGCCGCGCCATCGGCAGCGAAATGCTGAAAAAACTCTTGCGCCGGGGTTGCCCGAGCATGGCGGCCGCTTCGATCAGTGATTCTGATTGCTCTAAAAAAGCCGAGCGCGCCAACAGGTAAACATAGGGGTAGAGCACCAGCACCATCATGCAGATGGCACCGCCGATCGATCGAATTGACGGAAAGTAGTAGTCGGCAACGCTGCTCCAGCCAAATGCTGATCTCAGCATGGTTTGCAGTGGGCCGGAAAATTCCAGAAGTTCGGTATAGATAAATGCAATGACGTAGGCGGGTACGGCGAAAGGCAGTAGCAGGCACCACACAAACAGGTTGCGCCCGGTAAAGTCGTAGTGGGTAACCAGCCAGGCAGTGGACACACCGATCAGCAGGGTGCCACCTGCCACGCCGCACATGAGTATCAGGGTGTTGCGCACATACTGGGGCAATACGGTCGAAAACAGATGCGGCCAGATATTTTCTTCGGGGAAAAATGCCAGCCACAGCACGGCAAACAACGGCAGGCAGATCATCAGTGCGACGGTTATGCCGGTAAGCGTTCCCCAGTCCGGCAACCTTGAACCGCCACGCGCCGCGTGATGCATCGTCGCTGAGTTCATCAAAGTGCTTGCGATCGCGCGATGGGGTTTTGGGGAAGGCATTGCATACAACGCAGAGAGTAATGCGAATTATTCTCATTAGCAATAGCGAAAGCATCGATTTGAGCCAAGAGGTTAAATATGTGATGCGTTTCTAAGACATGATGTATTAAAAATGAAACAATGTATCCATCAAACGACGTAGCCAACAGGCAGAAGATTATGGAAAACAAGCCAAAAACAAAAACGAATTTCGCTGAACTCAGACTGGCACCGGCTGGCAGCCGTTTATCTACGGCAAAAGTGCAAGGAACCTACGACGGCGGTTTTCACGTCAGTGCAGCGGCAAACCGAAAGAAGGGTCAGCGTATTGTTGGCAAACGCAGTGGTTTGCAAAACTTCACTTGCTAAGGCACTAGCCACCTAGATCACGAGGATCGCGGCACCCACGTTGCGATCCTCGGACACCAGCAGGTTGTAGGTCCGGCAGGCTGCCGGGGTGTCCATAATATCGAGCTGGATGTTTTGTCGCATCAGCTCGCGACGCAGTTCAACCGGTGGAAACTGCTGCTTTGCTCCGGTACCAAAAATCACCACATCAGGCTTTCGCTGCAAAAAAATCTCAAAATCATCAGCGCCCAGCTGATTGATGTCTGACACCGGCCAGGCTTCCAGGTGATCGGGAAAAATCAACAGGTTGTTGTCGTGCTGTTGGTCGTTGACGGTAAGAAATCCGTCTCCGTAGTTGCTGAAAACGAACTCGCCTTGCGGACTGTCCAGAGTAAATTTCATGTTTTAGTTTAATTGCCTGACGTTGAATAGCTCACGGTGGTTATAATAGCCCGCCATGTCGCTGCGGCCCAGTTTTGGACTTCGAGCGAATCGATCATTTTTACCCGACATCATCGGAGCTCTTTAGCAATTGAACCCTGTAAATGTAGGATTTTTAGGTTTCGGCACAGTAGGCCAGGGCGCCGCGACGGTACTGGTTCGCAACGCTACTGAAATCAACCGTCGCACCGGCCGGGATATCCTGGTGAAAAGCGCTGCCGTGCGCAACACCAACCGCACACTGACCCCGGAGCTCAGTGAGGTCACCCTCACTACAGATGCCGAGCAGATCGTAAACGACCCGGACATTCATGTGGTTGTCGAAGCAATGGGTGGTGACGAGCCAGCGCGCTCGCTGCTGTTGCAAGCGATTGCCAACGGCAAGCATGTGGTCACTGCCAACAAGGCGCTTATTGCCGTGTACGGCAACGAGTTATTTGAGGCCGCCCGTGAGCACAGCGTCAGCGTGGCGTTTGAAGCGGCGGTGGCCGGCGGCATTCCGGTGATCAAGTCAATTCGTGAAGGGCTGGCAGGTAATCGCATACAGTGGCTGGCCGGTATTATCAACGGCACCAGCAACTACATTCTGACCGAAATGCGTGATAAACAGCGTGATTTCGAGGATGTACTGGCAGAGGCACAGGCACTTGGCTATGCCGAAGCGGATCCGACTTTTGATGTAGAAGGTATCGATGCCGCACATAAACTGACCATTCTTGCCTCTATTGCGTTTGGTGTGCCGTTAAAGTTTGATGCGGTATACACCGAAGGCATCAGTCATATCACTCAGGCAGATACCGCCTACGCACAGGAGCTTGGTTATCGCATCAAGCACCTGGGTTACGCGCGAGATACCGGCAACGGTATTGAACTGCGTGTTCACCCGACACTGATTCCCGAGCGCAGACTCATTGCCAATGTCGATGGTGTGATGAACGCGGTGCTCGTTCAGGCAGATGCCGTCGGCCCAACGTTGTACTACGGCGCAGGTGCCGGAGCCGAGCCTACCGGCTCAAGTGTGGTGGCAGATATTATGGATGTGGTCAGGCTCGCAACAGCATCGGTAGATAACCGCGTACCGTCACTGGCGTTTCAGCACGATGCCCTTAACGACACCCGAACCGTCAGCCATGAAGAGTTTGAAACGTCGTTTTATCTGCGGCTGCTGGTTGAAGACAAGCCCGGTGTGATGGCCGATGTCAGTCGTATACTTGGTGATGAACAAATCAGTATTGAAGCGATTATCCAAAAAGAACCGACTGAAGGTTCGACCAGAGTACCGGTGATTCTGCTTACCCGTAAAATTGTCGAAGGTGCCATGCAGCGCGCCATTGCCGGTATTGAAGCGCTTGACTCTGTCGAAGGTGGCGTCACCCGCATTCGTATGGAAAGCCTGGGTTAATCACCGTTGGCGCGGTTTGCTCAGCGCCAGTACGTTTCCCACCACAATCAAACAAACCCCTGCAATTGCAGGGGTGGTCCAGCGGTAGTCTTCGAGCCAGGTACTGATCAGTAATGCGACGATTGGGAAGGCTACGCCGGCATACGCGCCTTTGTCAGCACCGATGCGATGGATCAGCGTCAGGTAACAACCAAACGCGATCACTGATCCGACGATAGCCAGATATAACAGTGCAACGAGGTAGGTGGGTGTCAGTTCTATGCTTGCAGGTTCACCACTTGCCATAGCAATAACACTCATACACACAGCGCCGGCTAACATACCGATCATATTGGTGCGCATGACTGGCAAACCGGCTTTGGTATTACGCACCGAAATAATATTGCCGAGTGATGCAAACCACGTGGCCAGAATGCCAAGCCCTACCGCGTACAACAGGTTGCTACCGGCCTGCACTTTAGAAAACTCCGGGTAGAACACTAACACCAGCCCGCTGATTCCAATCAGGCTGGCGCTAAGGGTTCGAGTGTGTACCGGTACTTTAAAAAATATCCGCTGGTTGCCAATGTTCATGATGGTGATTAAGGAAAACAGCACCGCTACCAGTCCGGTTGTCAGGTGATTGGATACCAGATAAAACAACCAGTAATTCAGTGAAAACAACATCAGCCCTTGTGCGCAGACAAACAACAGATTGCGACCACGGGGCAGATCGACCAGTCTCCCGCGAAGTCCCAGCCAGGCAGCAAGTGCTGCGGCTGCAATAAAAAAACGCCATGCGACCGACCAGCTTTCCGGCACCGGTCCGAGTTGCAGCTTGATGACATACCAGGTTGTACCCCAGATCAGTACAGTGGCTACATAGAGAAGTAAATTGGCCAAGTGCGTTCCGGTGGGAGGGTAAACAGCAAAGAGGTAGAGTGTAGCGCTTTACGAACTCCGGTGAGATCATCAGTTCCCTGGCAGTATTTCCCTGGCGGTACTTCCCAGGCGGTACTTCCCAGGCGGTACTTCCCTGGCAGTACTTCCCAGGGACTTACCAGATCACAGCTGCTTGTCGGAGACTGCTTGTTCCAGTTGCTGCACCAGACTGTCGAGTGCAGTTTGTGTGTAGGGTACAGCAGGTAACGCGCCCCATACCGGTGCCGGCCAGGTAGCATCTGATGTAAAGCGTGCAATATGGTGGATGTGAAGCTGTGGCACCACATTGCCAATGGCTGCAACATTGAGCTTGTCCGGTGTAAACAAGGTTTCCATGACACGGCACAAGCGGTTTGATTCGTTAAGCAGCTGCTGCTGATCAGTGTTGGATAAATGGTGCGCTTCTTTTATATCCGGTCTGCGCGGGACCAGGAGTGTCCACGGGTACTGACTGTCGTTGATCAGTAATACACTGGAAAGCGGTAAGTCTGTAATGAACGCTGTGTCTGCTGCGAGTCGCGGATGTAGTTCGAATTTACTCATCGCCATTGCCACTGCTATTAGCATTTTCGGTGTTAATCAGGTGATCTGCGGTGCGGGTAAAGCTTGCTTTAAGCTGCATGAGCAAAATCGGATCGGTGACCTGTTCTTCAAGTGCCTGGTGCATACACAACAGCCAATGGTCTCTTGCCGCCTCGTCTATCGCAAATGCGTGGTGACGCATGCGAAGGCGAGGGTGCCCGTGCTTTTCAATGTAAACCGGCGGTCCGCCGAGAAAACCACTTAAGAACTCAAACAGCTTTTGCCTGGAGCTGTCGAGCGGAGTCGGGTGCATGTCTCTTATGGCTTTTGTCTCGGGCTTTGTGTCCATCAGATCGTAGAATCGATCGACCAGCTTGCGAACTGCTGTTTCTCCGCCGAGTTTTTCATAAGGGCTGTGTGGTAACTGCCCGCTCACGGATTACGCTCGAGAATAACATTGGCAATAGCGTATTCGTGTTCATCTGAAATGCTGACATGCATGGCATTGATGCCAAGTTCATCGCAGATTTCTTTGGCTTTACTGTCGGCATGTAGCAGTGGTTTTCCGTGTTCGTTATGAACAATATAAAAGTGCCTTAGCAAAACGCTCTGTGCCTGACCGGTGCCAAGTGCTTTGGTTGCTGCTTCTTTTACCGCGAATCTTTTTGCCAGAAAACGCACAGGGTGTGCTGCTTTTTCGAATTCAGGGAATTCTTTTTCGTGCAGCACGTGGCTGGCGAAACGCTTGCCATGCTTTTCGAACACGGTTTCCACTCTGGAGACTTGAACCAGATCAATGCCGGTACCCACGATCATGGTGCTAGCTCGCCTGCATCCGCGCTTCACGCATAATTTGCCGCATTTGTCTGACCGCTTCGGGTAAGCCCATAAACATGGCGTCTGCAATAAGTGAATGTCCAATATTCAATTCATGCACCTGTTCAATGGCAGCAATCGGTGCGACGTTGTGACGTGTCAGTCCATGGCCGGCATTAACAATCAATCCAACACTGGCCGCATAGGCCGAAGCTTCAATAATTTTGTCCAGCTCTTTTCGGCGTTGTTCCGGAGTCTCGGCTTCGGCGTAACTGCCGGTGTGCAGCTCGATAAACGGCGAGCCGGTTCTGGCTGTCGCGTCAATCTGTTTTTTATCTGGATCAATGAACAGGGATACCCGGACACCGGCGTCTGCAAGGTCGTTGCACATCGGGGTTAATGCGTTGGCATTGCCTGCGACATCCAGCCCGCCCTCGGTAGTAAGCTCTTCGCGTTTTTCGGGCACGATACATACATCCATCGGCTTTATACGATGAGCAAGTGCAACCATCTCTGCCGTGGCAGCCATTTCAAAATTGAGTTTGGTTTGCGTGCAGGCAGCAAAGCGAATGACATCGTCATCCTGTATGTGGCGGCGGTCCTCGCGGAGATGCATGGTAATACCATCAGCACCAGCCAGCTCTGCCTGCAGTGCTGCATGCACAGGATCGGGGTAGTTTGATCCGCGCGCCTGCCGAATGGTAGCAACATGATCGACATTTACACCTAACAATATTGGCTTCGACATGGTTTGTATTGCCTTGCTTTACCGGGGAGTCTGGTTTGGATTTAACAGACTGTGAGCTTCTATTCTCAGTCTGACTCTAAACAGACGGTAGCTGTCTTTGCGCACTGAATCAAATGGTATTACCAGCCGTTGTCTGCGCGCGTCATTTGGCTGCAATGTGATGATAACCAGCCAGCGCGACATGAAGTCGACGCTGTGCAGGGTGGCGTTGTTAGCACGGCTACCCTGTTGCTCGAGACTCCAGCGGTCGCCGGCCCGCCAGATCAGTTTGGTGGTGCGGGTTTCCTGATGCAGGTTATAGATAAGGCTAATGACTACCAGTACCGTCACAGCAAATTCTATGGCCGGCGGTATGTCTGCAATAACCAGAGCTGCCACTGCCAGGCAGTGTAGTACAACAATCGCGCTTAAAAAAAGCGGCGACGGTTTAACGGTCAGCAATAAGGGTATCGCGGATTTTTCGAATGACGGGGTCGTAGGGGGAGGCGGGGTCAGGCGCATTGAGCAATCCCATGATTAGCGGATCCTGCTCTTCCAGTAACTGCCGGAATAACAACTGTTCATTGTCGGAGGCAGCATCGTAATGATGCTGCAAGTAGGTGCCCATCGCAGTGTCCAGCTCTTTCATGCCGCGCCTGCATAACCATTTCAGGCGCGACTTGTGAGCTTGAGCACCGGAGGTGGTCTGGTTAGAGATTTTTCTGCACCAGCATCTTTTTGGTATCAGCGATCGCTTGTGCAGGGTTTAATCCTTTGGGGCAAACCGTTGCACAGTTCATGATGGTGTGACAGCGGTAAAGCTTGAACGGATCGTCCAGTGCTTCGAGACGCTCGTCGGTTTTCTCATCACGACTGTCGACTATCCATCGGTATGCTGCCAGCAGTGCTGCAGGGCCAAGGTATTTGTCACTGTTCCACCAGTAGCTCGGGCAGCTGGTTGAACAACACGCACACATAATGCACTCGTAAAGTCCGTCGAGTTTTTCACGGTCTTCTTTGCTTTGCAGTCGCTCGCGGTTGCCGGCGGGCACAGTATCAGACTGCATCCATGGTTCAATCGCTTCGTATTGACGGTAAAACTGCGTCAGGTCTGATACCAGATCTTTCACGACCGGCTGGTGTGGCAGTGGATAGATTTTGATATCGCCTTCGACGTCTTCGATGGCCATGGTGCAGGCCAGCGTGTTAGCGCCGTCGATGTTCATTGCGCAAGAGCCACAGATCCCTTCGCGGCACGAGCGTCTGAAGGACAGTGTCGGGTCGATTTCAGATTTAATTTTGATCAGTGCGTCGAGGATCATCGGGCCGCAGGTGTCCAGGTCGACGTTGTAGGTGTCGACCGACGGGTTGCTGCCGTCTGATGAGTCGTAGCGGTAAACCAGAAATTTGCGCACGTTGGTGGCACCTGAGGGTGCATCGAACGTTTTGCCGGTTTTTACAATGGAATTTGCGGGTAGAGTAAATTCAGCCATGTTTTTGCCTTGTCAGTTTGTGTCTGTTTAATCTAAGCCAGAGAATATTCAGGCTAATAGACACGCTTTTTCGGTGGCACGGACTCGACTTCGTCAGTCAGGGTGTTGAGGTGCACCGGACGAAAATCGAATGACACTTTGCCGTCCTGAACCCAGGCCAGTGTGTGTTTCATCCAGTCGTCGTCATCTCTGTCGGGGTAATCCTCACGCGCGTGGCCGCCGCGCGACTCTGTACGCAAGTTTGCCCCTTCAATAATGGTTTGCGCCTGACACAACAGATTCTCAAGCTCCAGCGTCTCGACCAGATCAGTATTCCAGATCATGCTGCGGTCTGCGAGCCCGATATCGCTCCAGCCATCGACCACTTTCTGCAGTTCTTCGACACCGGCAGACATGGTTTCGCCGGTGCGGAATACCGCAGCGCGGGCCTGCATGGTGCGCTGCATTTTATCGCGCAGTTCGGCGGCGCCGGTGCTGCCTTTGGCGTGGCGTACTTTGTCCATTCGGTCAATCAGGTCGCCGGTAGCGCTGTCTGGTAAGGTTTTGTGCGGGCTGCCTGCTTTTACCGTCTCTTTCGCACGCAGGGCGGCAGCACGGCCGAACACGACAATATCCAGCAGTGAATTTGAACCCAGGCGGTTGGCACCGTGAACCGACACACACGCCGCTTCGCCAATCGCCATCAGGCCTTCAACAACGTGGTTCGGATCGTCACCTTTAATGGTGACTACTTCGCCGTGATAGTTGGTGGGAATACCGCCCATGTTGTAGTGAACGGTCGGGATTACCGGTATTGGTGCCTTGGTGACATCGACGCCCGCAAATACTTTGGCGCTTTCCGAAATACCCGGCAGGCGTTCGTCGATCACTTCAGGGCCCAGATGCATCAGGTTCAGAAAGATGTGATCTGCGTCGGTGCCAACACCGCGGCCTTCGTTGATTTCCTGCGTCATTGAGCGGCTCACAACATCGCGGGAAGCCAGATCTTTCGCACTCGGTGCATAGCGTTCCATAAACCGCTCACCTTCGGAGTTGGTGAGATATCCGCCTTCACCACGGACACCTTCGGTAATCAGTACGCCGGCACCGTAGATGCCAGTCGGGTGAAACTGGACAAATTCCATATCCTGCAACGGTAGTCCTGCACGCAGCACCATGGCGTTGCCATCACCGGTGCAGGTGTGTGCCGAAGTTGCAGAGAAGTAGGTGCGACCACAGCCACCGGTCGCCAGTACAACCTGATGACCGCGGAATTCGTGCAAGTCACCGGTGGCCAGATCCCATGCCATCACACCGCGGCAGACGCCGTCGTCCATGATCAGATCGGTGGCGAAGTATTCAATAAAAAACTCAGCCTTGTGCTTGAGAGATTGCTGATAAAGCGTGTGCAGAATCGCGTGGCCGGTACGGTCGGCAGCGGCGCAGGTTCGCTGTGCGGTGCCTTCGCCGTAGTTGGTGGTCATACCGCCGAAAGGGCGCTGATAAATCTTGCCGTCTTCGGTGCGTGAGAAAGGGACACCGTAGTGTTCCAGCTCAATGACTGCCGGTATCGCTTCGCGACACATGTATTCTATGGCATCCTGATCACCTAGCCAGTCTGACCCTTTGATGGTGTCGTACATGTGCCATTTCCAGTCATCCGGACCCATGTTACCCAGTGCGGCACTCATGCCGCCTTGTGCTGCCACCGTGTGGCTGCGGGTGGGGAAGACTTTAGTCACACAGGCCGTAGACAACCCTGCTGTGGCCATGCCGAGTGTGGCGCGCAATCCTGCGCCACCAGCACCAACGATGACAACATCGTGCTCGTGTTTAATAACGTTGTACGACATTAAATCAGGCTCCGAGGGTAAGTTTGAGTACGGAAACAAAACCAACAATGGCAAACATGACGAATACCATGGTCACTGCCGCGATGCTGATGGTGCGGATATTTTTATCTGCGACATAGTCTTCGAGGATGACCTGCATGCCGAGCTTGCCGTGATACAGGCCGACACCGATCACCAGGATCATCAGTGCTGCGTTAAAAGGTGAGCGCATCCACTCCGCGAGGTTTTCCTGCGTGGTGCCTGCCATGCTGGCCAGTGAAAAGCAGAACCAGATAGTCAGTGGAATAAGAGCGACTGCGGTTAATCGTTGTACCCAGAAGTGGCCGGTACCGCCATGAGAGTTAGCCATTGTCAGTTCCTAGTTGGCGATCGCTACGATCCAGGTGAGTACGGTCAGCACCAGGGCTGCGACAAATGATGCCATCGCGCCTTTGGTTGCATTGCTGATATCGAATCCATAGCCCATATCCCAGAGCAGGTGGCGTATGCCATTGCAAAAATGGGCGTACAGCGCAAACGTAAAACCGAACAACACCAGATAACCGAACCACGAGCTCAGCAGATTGTAGGTACCGGCGAAATTCTCGGCGCCGACGGCGGCAGAGGCCAGAACCAGTACCAGAAACAACGTGCCAATACACAGCACCACGCCGGTACCACGGTGCAGCACTGACATCAGTGCGGTGGGTGGCAGTTTATAAATCTGCAAATGCGGCGACAGAGGTCGCGAGTCATGAGACGCCATGGGGTACCTGTAGAGTTAAGTAATCAGAAACTGAGTGTGGCGCATTTAAAAATCGCTGCAGCGCCCGTTACGTTCCCAATCGCCGTAGCGGGTTGGCTCGAGGCCTTTTGGGCCGCCGATCTCACGAGGTGAGGTTTCCGCTTTGCTCGATTTTTGATCAGGTACAGGTGCACCGTCCGGAGAGATATTCGCACGTGGTGCGGGATCTTTGTTTGAGTCGGCATTGCTGCCGTCTTGCTTCGGGGGTGTTTCAGCCATACCTTGGGATACGCTAGAAGATAGGGTGTGGATTAATGGTACTGATACAATCGTTGCGAAACAGCTGTGGGGAATCCGGAAAAACGCGATTTTGCGTTTGTTCAGTCCGGAAAAACATGCCCGTTTCATACCAATCCGAATTCCGTCAAGTGTACACTATCCAGACTGTTTCTTTTACCGAATATTCCGCTGGCGAACATCGGTGACAAGATCCCTTTAAAGTGACTAATCAATGAATAAAGAATGGCAGCAGTTTCTCACCGACAACGGCGCGCAGATCACTGATAGCGGGTCGATTCAGTTTTCCGGTGACAATCAATTGGCACCCGATAACGCATTGTGTCCGTTAACCGGACAGGTGGTGCTGCGTGTTACCGGCGATGATGCAGCGGATTTTTTGCAGGGCCAGTTTTCCAATGATGTCGCAGCGCTGGGTTCGCCGGGCAGTCAGTTGACGACCTGGTCTTCTCCAAAGGGGCGGGTGCTGACGTTATTCCGGTTGTACCGCGACGACACCGGCTATCTGATTGCCCTGCCTGCAGAGCTTGCAGAGTCATTTTTAAAACGACTGCGTATGTATGTGCTGAGGGCCAAGGTGGTCATTGAAGAGCAGCCTCAGCTGGTGAGTTTTGGCGTCAGCGGAGAAGCAGCTACCCGGCAGATAAAAAATACGCTGGGTTCTGTGCCCGGCGACATTGACGCCTGTGTGTGCAGTGATGAAACCATTGTCACGCGCGTGAGAGGAGAACAGCCCCGCTACGAAGTCATTACCAGTGTGAGTAACGCGTGTGAGCTGTGGTCGGCCTGGTCTGCCACTTGTCAGCCAGGTGGTGACACAGTGTGGCGATTACAAAACATTGATGCCGGTGTGCCGTGCATTGGCAGTGCAACCTCCGAAGCATTTGTGCTTCAGATGCTCAACCTGCAGCACATCGATGGTGTCAGTTTTAAGAAAGGTTGCTTCCCGGGTCAGGAAGTTGTGGCACGAATGCAATACCTCGGTAAGCTGAAAAGACGGATGTATCGGGCCACCGGTCAGATAGAAAGCAATGCAATGCCGGCACCGGGTGATGATGTATTTAATGAAGCCACTGCCAGTGCCGTGGGTAAAGTGGTTGATGCTCAGCCGGTTGGTGACGGCACGTATCGTATGCTTGCCGTGTGTGCAATTGCGGCGGCGGAAAAACCACTCTACCTCGAGCCGCAAGCGCAGCGATCTTTATCACTGCTTGATCTTCCGTATAGCATTGAAGCAAGCTCCTGTTAAATGATCAGAGTGTACGAAGCCGAGAATATTATCGATGCCCAGTTAGCACTGGATGAGCTTCGTGCCGGTGGCCTTGATGCCTTGATTAAGGGGCAGCACTTAATGGGTGGTGCAGGAGAGTTACCACTAAACGGCGTGGTTAGTGTGTGGATCACGGTTGCTCAACATGAACAGCGGGCGCTGGATTTAATCAAAGAATACGAAGCGGGTAAGAAAGTTCAGCAACCTGACCAGATTTGTCCCTCCTGTAGTGAAACCATCGAAGGTAACTTTGGTCGATGCTGGAACTGCAACAGCATCCTGACATAGAATTATCCAAACTAAAGTGCGCGCATTTTTATCGATTACCCCTGATGTAGAAACAGCCAAAGCAATAGAGAAATGGAGTGCGATGTGCTGGCCGATGCTGGAGCGGCTGGTGCCAATTCAGAACTTCCACATTACGGTTGCGTTTCTCGGTGAAATTAATAACACCACGTTGCAAACGCTCTCGGAAAATATTGATGATCGTGATCTCGGTGCAGCGTTTGAGCTTTCACTGAATACAGTCGGCTACTGGCCCGATTCACGTGTCTTGTGGCTTGGCAGCAGCGAAGCGTGCGTACCAGCCATAAAGCTTGCGCAAACTTGTAAGCAGGCGGCTAACCGTGCAGGAGTGCGAGTCAGTGGCAGGAAGTTTGAGCCACACGTAACGCTTGCCAGAAATCCAGCAGCGCCACCACCGGCACCACTGCTTGATCCCGATTTTTTAATGCGCTGTGATTCGCTTCAGTTGTATCAATCGATTCTCGACCGTGACGGCGCACGCTACGTTGAAATTGAGAGTTGGGGGTTGTCCTGACGTTAGCAGCAGTCTCCGGTGTGCTTCAGAATAACGTCTATGCTCATTGACTTGTATGCTTTTAATAAGTTGCAACTGCCAGGGTTTTGGTGCTTGCACAAAGAAGCTGTTGAACCAGGGGCGCTAGTAATGAAGTTTCTTCTCTTATTTCCCGCCGTGATTTTAATCAGTGCATGTTTCCCTTTTCCGGTCAACATGCAGGATGAAGCCAGAGCGTTGGGTAAGGGGGGTCTTCGACTATCAGCGGGAGCGGCGTTAAATCACCTGGAAGTAAATGCTGTGGCCGGGGTTGCGGCTAAAACCGATCTTTATCTACAAGCAGGGCCTGAGGCGGGATCTCTCGGCATAAAGCAAACCGTGTTTGATCAAACCGGGAGGATGGCAGTAGCGTTGGTCGCGGGTGGATTTTTAAGCAGTAACTATTATGACGATGAGTCCGATGGACGTGACAAGGGCAGGTTTCTGGGTGGGATCGTCAACTGGTACGACGATTCGCGAATCTATTCGCTGCAGCTAAAACACAGCGTTATTGACTACCACGCTGAGTTTAACTCACGTGGCGGCTATGAATTTTTGTTGTCTGATAGATTTCAACAGGTCACCCAGCTCGGTGCTTCGGTACGCTGGCGGAAGCCGGGTAGCCGCTATTCTCTCAAGCTCGGTGTGGAATGT
>CALHCI010000204.1 GCA_937931165.1 uncultured Granulosicoccaceae bacterium | reverse complement strand
GGCTGAGTCGAATAACTTATCGGGTAACTAATCCAGCACGTCGGTAACTGCTGCTGCGGTAGCGGCAACAATGGCCTGTGACACCCGGGAAGCAATGAAATAACGCCCAGCGGATGGGGACAGTACACCGGTAAACCAATCTGTTATGGCTTTGCATCTTCAGGCTGTAGTGACTTTACGACCATAAAACCCATTACCACCAGTGGTAACCCGAAGCCGTAGACCCACTGGATTCCCCAGCGCTCGGCAACAAAGCCGAGAAGAGGCGGACCCAGCAAAAATGCACCAAATGATATCTGTGCAAGTGCTGCCACGTTAACCGTCGCGGGGCGATCTGTTCGTTGTGCAGCGGCAGACATTGCCAGTGGGAACAATACACTGGTACCGATACCCATGATGGCAAAGCCTGCGAGCGACACTGGTACGGATACGGGGAAAAGTACCAGCAGAATACCTGCTGCAAGTAACAACAGCAGTACGCGACCAACAGAGACAGGAGAGTATTTGTCTACAAAGCTGTCTGCGAAGTATCTGGCGACGGCTTGCGAGAAAGTTACCACTGCAACAGCAAGGCCTGCCATGAAGGCGCTCGATGAAAAGGTGGTGTCCATATAGATCGCCGACCAGTCGAGTCCGGCACCTTCCATCAACATGGCCGGTAGTGTGACGACTACAAGAATCAGTATCGGCAGTGTGGGTAGTGCAAAACGATGTGCGGGTGCTTCCTGCCCGCGTGCCGGTGCAGGCGTAAAGCCGCCGAGCAGCCACAACACTACTGGAATCATTAGCAGCAGCACGATAATCAAATGGTGTTGAGGTGAAATGTTGAAGTGTGCAAGGGAAGCACCGCTGAGTCCGGCTGCAAAAAAACCAAAGCTCCAGAACGAGTGCGCACGGTTCATGATTCTGCGTTGAATCAGGGCTTCGGTCCGGTCTGCTTCTACGTTAATGACAATTTCAATACAGCCAATGGTAATGCCTGCGGGAATTAGCATTAAAAAGAAATACACAGGGTCGGCCATTTGCACAGCCAGCGCATAGAACAATCCAGTTAATGGAATAGCCAGTAACAACAGTTTGCGAAAGCCGATCTTTTCGATGAGCGGGCTTGCAAACGTGAGTGCGAGGAAAGTGCCAATGGGTGCACCCACCAGTGCCAGACCAAGAATGCCTTCTTCTACCCCCATGGCGGCTTTAATTTCGGGAAGGCGTGGATAGATGCTTCCCATCGTGAAAGCGTATAGCGCAAATGCGGCGAATACCCTGTGTTGTGGCGCCATGCGACTGATCATTGGTATTGCCTGTTTAAAACGGTTAGTAGAGGTAAAACGTTTACTGCGAACGGCTGGTTCAGTGGTTGTGATTGTACACCAGCTCAACTTGCTATAGATGATGAACCTTTCTCTTTGCGACTGCCCGGGAAAGCAAAAACTACTTATTCAGAAATGATTTTCGTTCCTGCTCCGGGAATTTTTCTATGGCGTAGCGCAACATGGTTCTAGGCATTGTGTCGAGGTGTTTTCGCAGAAACGTTTTTAGTCTGGGTGTGTCTCGTTTGCCTGCTTCCCGCAGCATCCAGCCAGTGGCTTTGTGGGTTAAATCTTCTTTGTCACCAAGCAGGGCCTCTGCATACCGAAAGGTGTCGTCGAGATCGTTTTTTCTTATGTAGTGAAATGTGGCAATCACCGGGATTCGTCTTTCCCACAATGATCTGGCGTTGATCATTTTGTGCAGCCTGCCGCGGTCTTTGTCAAAATACCAGGCACCGGCAATTTTATATGCCGATGCATCAACCAGATCCCAGTTATTGATATGCTTTTTGTACTTAAAATAGCAGCTGATAACGGATTTCTGTTGTGTGGTGCTGCCACGCTGGAAGTGATCTACCAGACACAACAGCGCAAACAAACGGAACTCATGCCATTCACTTTGCAGTAATTCGCAGCAATCTTCAGGGGTTAGTGAATCTCGATGTTGTTTGACCAGCGCGCGAAGCTCAGGCACGCGTATGCCAAGGAACTGATCGTGCTCGGCATACTCACCCGGACCTGTTTTGAAGTAATGTTTAGTTTTTTCGGCGTAAGCCGGGTCAGCACAGCTTAACAGGTTTTTGCTGACCGTCTTAACCCGCATTATTTACGAGGATTCGCCACTCAGAGGAAATAGTGCAAAACAGGTCGCTCGATCAAGCGAGAAGCGTGGTCCGCCACGGGCCGAATTTGATCATGCGAGATGTGCAGCAATATTTTCTTCTGATGGTGAATAGAACCACTGTTGATGTTGAAATAAGATCTGGAAGGCACTTTCTCACTATGAGATTGGTATTGACGTAAACACCATTTGTCACCTCGTGAATGATGCGGGTTCATCACGGTTATTTCAGGGCCTCTTCATAGGTGCTTTTTGAAAAACCCAGATGTAGCTTTGTACCGACTTTAAGAATTGGACGTTTGATCATGGCCGGGTGCTCGCACAATAGCGCTGCGATGTTGCTTTTGTCTGTCGATTCTTTGGTTTTTTCGTCAAGTTTGCGCCAGGTGGTGCCACGTTTATTCAGTACGTTTTCCCAGCCCAGCGCTTTTATAAAAGACAGCACCAGCTTTTCATCGATACCGTCACTGCGGTAGTCGTGAAAAGCATAGTCCACACCGTTGGCGTCCAGATAACGCCTGGCCTTTTTTATGGTGTCGCAGTTCTTAATGCCGTAGAGCGTCGTTGCCATGGTGCTGTCTTATCCGCTTTAGTCAATGCTTCTCAGTAATTCATTAATACCGACTTTACTACGGGTTTTTTCATCGACTCGTTTTACGATCACTGCACAATACAGGCTGTACTTGCCGTTGGCAGAGGGCAGGTTACCTGAAACAACGACTGATCCGGCGGGTACACGGCCGTAGATGATCTCGTCGTTTTCACGGTCGTAGATCCGTGTGCTTTGACCGATGTAAACGCCCATCGATACGACAGACCCTTCTTCTACAATCACACCTTCAACCACTTCTGAACGTGCACCGATAAAGCAGTTATCTTCGATAATGGTTGGAGAGGCTTGAAGCGGCTCCAGTACACCACCGATACCGACACCACCGGAGAGGTGTACGTTTTTACCGATCTGTGCGCAGGAACCAACAGTCGCCCAGGTGTCTACCATCGAGCCGCTGTCGACGTAAGCGCCGATATTGACGTAAGAAGGCATAAGGACAGTATCACGCGCTATGAATGATCCTTTGCGAGCCACGGCCGGTGGTACAACCCGCACACCGGAGGCAGCAAATTGCTCTTCGGTGAAGCCTGCATACTTGGTGTCTACCTTGTCGTAAAACTGGGTATAGCCGCCCGCGCTGACGGGGGCGTTGTCTCTAATGCGAAAAGACAGCAATACGGCCTTTTTCAGCCATTCGTTTACAACCCAGTCACCGACACCGCGTTGTTCGGCAACGCGCGCTTCACCGGAATCAATCAGGTTGATGGCCTGTTCAATGGCATCTTTGGTGGCGGCGTCGACAGTAGTCGGCGTAATGTCTGCGCGTTTTTCGAACGCGTCGTTGATGAGGTTTTCAAGATCTGACATGTGAGTCTCTGTGTCGGTAGTTACTGTATTTCAGATGCCTATGGTAACCGCGTTCGCTGCGCGCCGCATCTGATCTGTGAGGTTTATTCAGTCACTGTTGTTCAGCAGGCTGACCAGCCGGGTGGTGGCTTCGACGCACTCTTCAACGGGCGCCACCAGTGCCAGCCGGATGTGTCCGTTTCCGGGGTTGTTACCGCAGACTTCGCGCGACAAATAGCTGCCCGGCAGAACTTTGAGGTTTTGTTCGGCAAGGCAGTGGCGGGTGAAGTCGGTGTCTGAGCGTTTCAGGTCCGGCCACAGGAAAAATCCGGCATCGGGTTGTTTTACCTGCAGTACCGGTTGCAGTATTTTAAGCACAGCCTGGTACTTTGCCCGGTACAGGGCACGATTTTCCTGCACGTGTTTTTCGTCATTCCAGGCCGCCTGACTGGCAGCGTCGGTGTGCATTGGCATTGCGCAACCGTGGTAGGTGCGGTACTGCAGAAATGCCGCAATGATCTCTGCATCGCCTGCGACAAAGCCCGAACGCAACCCTGGCAGGTTGGAGCGTTTTGACAAGCTGTTAAACACGACGCAGCGTTTGTAGTCGGTGTTACCCATGGCGGCGGCGGCTTCCAGCAAGCCGACTGGCTTGCGTGTTTCATCGGGATAGATTTCCGAGTAACACTCATCGCTGACTACTACAAAATCATGTTTATCTGCGAGCTGCAATAACCATTGCAGTGTCTGCATCGGTACCACAGCACCGGAAGGGTTGCCCGGTGTACAGAGGTAGATCATCTGGCAGTCGCGCCAGACAGATTCTTCGATGCGTTGCAGATCGGGTTGATAATCAAGACTGGCAGGCGTTGAGTAAAAAAACGGATTGGCGCCGGCCAGCAGTGCCGCGCCTTCATAGATCTGATAAAACGGGTTGGGCATAACGATGTGTGGGCGTGATGCGTGTGGATTGAACACACACTGCGCAATTGCAAACAGCGCCTCTCTGGTGCCATTAACCGGCAACACGTGTTTTGCTGCATCAAGTGTATTGGCCGGCAATGAAAAACGACGCGAGAGCCACTGTGCGATGGTGTCACGCAATGCCAGTGAGCCAGGTGTCGGAGGATACTTGCTGACCCCTGCAAGACTTTCAGTCAGCGCTTGCAGTACAAACTGCGGCGGGCTGTGTTTTGGCTCACCGATAGAAAGATTGATCTCGCGCTGATCAGCGGGTTGAATATCGCTGCACAGTTGTTTCAGCCGCTGGAACGGGTAGGGCTGTAGTTTTTGCAGGTGCGGATTCACACTAACTTCCACGATACGTTGAGTAACCAAAGGGAGAAAGCAGCAACGGCACATGATAGTGCTGTTGCGGGTTATTGATGCCAAAACGAATCACAACAACATCCAGAAATAACACGTCGTCGACTGCAATGTTGTTGGCTCTGAAATATTCACCGGCGTGAAAGTGCAATTCGTGAACCCCCGGTTGCAGATCACCGCTTTTGATCAGCGGCTCGTTTGTTCGTCCATCGGCGTTTGTGCTGCGACTGGTGACCAGCTTGCCATCGATAAACAACTCGATTTTAACTGCCGATGCGGGCGTGCCGCGACTGGTGTCCAGAATGTGTGTGGAAAGGCCTGCCATCGTTGTGCCTGACGTCGTTTAAGATCCCGCGATTATATGCGTATTCGCACCGGCGTGTACGACATCCGGCTCAGGGATTTTCACACTGACAACACCCATCGATCGATTCGATTGCAGTACACTTTACCGTTATGACAAGAATATCGAAATCACTGGTGTTGTTTTTCGGGCTGCTGGTCAGCGCTCAACTGCAGGCTCAGTTGCTGGACGTGTTCCGTGGTGGCGAGCTGCAGGATTCGCTGGAAACTGCAATCGGCTGTGATCTGAGCGCCAGACTACGTCTGGACCTTGAGGTTCGGCCGTTGTACCAGGTGGGCGACAATGGTTGCGAAGTCACTGTACCGTCTGCCACCGCAACCTACTACAGCGATGCCGGGTGCGTTTCTGTGGTTGATTTTGAGCGCACGAGCCAGCAGCAGTTCTGTGCGCAGGCAACCGATAAAGCGCTGCTGGGTGAGGCTGGTGGTGATGTTAGCGGTTGGACACTGTCACCGGGTACGACTTATGACATCGGGGCATTATCTTTAAGAGGTCTTGCGCAACCGTACCGGCGCAGTGTGGTGTATCGAACTATTGCCACGGATGCCGGTGAGTGTCAGTTAGCGATGAGAGTGTACAAAAAAGACCTGACGCAAAGTACATCACAGCGTGTGCTTATTGCTTTGCATGGCGGTAGCTGGCGCAGCCGTGGTTTTGGTTCTATGGGTGTTGAGTCTGCCGCAGCGCAGTACACCGACCGTGGCTTTGTGGTGTTTGCTCCGTTTTACCGCTTGCTTGGCAGCAGTGAGGGCAGTGCGGCCTGCAACAACGCATCGATATCGCAGGTAGCAGAAGACGTGGCAGCAGCGCTGGACTGGGTTGAGAGCAATGCCGTTAACTATGCGGCGAGTGGAAAGCCGGTGGTATTCGGGCAATCTGCCGGTGCACATCTGGCTTTAACACTTGCACTAACGCAACCGCAGCGTGTTGCCGCAGCGGTGTTGTTGTATCCGCCAACAGATTTTGATGATCTGTTACGACAGTTGCGTGCCGGTGACTATACCAACGAGGAAGGTATCGGGTTAATGAATCTGATTCTGGGTGATCCGCTACAGATTGATCTGGCCAGTTCACCGGTGGTGGAAAATTCGTTTCCATCAATTATCCAACAGCAAAACCGGTCGTATCCTCCCATGCAGATTGTGCATGGACTTGCAGATGAGCTGGTGCCTGCTCGCCAGTCAATTCGCTTGTGTAATGCACTGGCTGGTCGCGCACTGGATGTGCCTCAGGAAATCGGGCAGCAGTTGCAGGCAGATGTGTTGTGCGGTCCGGATGCAGAATTGACGTTGTTCGAAGAGGGAAATCACGCGCTGGATATCTGCCTGAGCAGTAACCCGCTGTTTTCTTCTACCTGTTTGTCCGGTGGAAACGAGAGTCGGTTACTGGTTGCAGAACGTATGCGGCAGATAGCTGACTGGGCCGAACAACAGGTGCGTGTTTCGGAGGCGGTATCGGGAGGGGGTGCTGCAGCACACACTGATCTATGGATACTATTGTTGCTGATGGTCAGTGTTGGACGTAGCTTTCGATTCTCTGTTACCAGAGATTGACGAAGCTGTTGGTTAGTTTTTGGTTGTGGTTTGAAACGAGTAAAAGCTGCGGTGGAGAGCCTTCCCAGCGCTTAGACGCTGCCCCTCCCACAAGTGGGAGGGTAATCATGCCATTAATAACATCTTCTGCTATCAGACAGTTGCTGACTAGTAGAGGTTGGACACCAGGGTAATACCGGTTAACGCAATAGCGCTTGACTCTGCACTGACGTAAGTAGCGTGATTGTTCTCAAGCTGTGCGATGGCGTGCTTGTCGTGATCGTAAATATCTTCACGAAAATGCGTCACGCCGGTGTCGTCTACCCATGCTGTTTGGTAGGTTAAATGAACAGGCAATGGCGTTCTGAAATTCACCTTCCTGGTCGATGCGGCCATTTGGTAGGCATCTATTTCTGCACTGCTGTGACCATCTGCGCTCAGCAACATCTGCGCAAGCTCGGTGGGTTGTTCCAATCGAACACAACCATGGCTGAAGGCTCGTTCCGACTCTGCAAACAGTTCTCTGGAATTGGTGTCGTGCAGGTAGATGGCGTACTTGTTTGGAAACATAAATTTCAGATTACCCAGCGCGTTGTCATCCCCTGGAAGCTGACGCAACCAGTACTTGGATGAAAAGAACTCCGGGTCTTTATCGAACGGCGTGAGCTGACTGAACGGCACTGGCCGGTTGGCCGACTTTTCCCTGACTTCAAAGTTGTTGCTCTGCAACCAGCCCGGTCTGTTGGCTTCTTTTTTCATCAGCTTTCTTGCGATACTCGAAGGCACATACCATGACGGATTGAACACCAGGTGTTCCATGGAGTCCGAGAACAGCGGTGTTGCATGTTTTGGTTTACCGACAATCACTTTCATGTTCATGGCAATCGAACCACTTAGCGTGACGTCCATTTCGTAGCCCGCAGTGTTCACCGTGATATTGGAATACCCAAGATCACGTTGTAACCAGCGCCAGCGGTCAAGGTTGAGTTGCAGTTGTGCCAGTCTGCTTTCTACCGGTACATTCAGAGCGTTGCGGGTTTTTGGTCCCATGACACCGTCAGGCTCAAGTCCGTGTCGGTTTTGAAAGCGGATTAACGCTTCGGTGAGTTCGGTGTCAAAGTGGTTGCGATCTGTGGCTGTGT
This sequence comes from uncultured Granulosicoccaceae bacterium, assembly GCA_937931165.1. Taxonomy (GTDB): domain Bacteria; phylum Pseudomonadota; class Gammaproteobacteria; order Granulosicoccales; family Granulosicoccaceae. The sequence goes on along the minus strand of CALHCI010000204.1, from coordinate 4,895 downwards.
TATAGCGTAAATCACCTGAGGTCAGCAGGCGTTGTCGTAACGATTCAACGCGGGTGTTGTTATCACCGAGCTCCAGTGACGGGCCGTTGCTAATCTGCATCCAGCCGCCGTTGTCGGCTATAGTCTGATACTGCTGCATCGCCTCCAGCAGCCGGTTATAACGGTGATGATGAGGTTGCAGTTCATTGACCGTTTCACTTAACGACTTTATGCCATTAAAAAAGCCATTGGTGATTTCTGCGACATTGATCTGTGCGCGTTCCAGTCGCCACCCGGCAGCAGCGGATGGAGGTTCGGTCGTGCCATGTGCAATATCGTCAAAGTAGCTGATGATAGAATCGCTCATCAAAATTTCAAACTGCAGCGAATTATCCTGGCTGTTGTTTGATGCTAACTGGTTGAGCAGCTTGCCATAGTATTTGGACGGTTCAAGACCAAGTATATTGGCGCTTGCTAACCGCTCGGAAACTACGACGCTTGTATAAGTAGGGTGACTATCTGTGGTCCATAGCGGTTGATAGTCTCTTTCGATATAGAGCTTTTCCAGCGCTGCACGATTACGCAGTTGGATGCCGGAAATTGAAAAGTTGCCCTGATCGCTTATGAACTGCTGTATTGCGCTGGCAGCATTGCCTGAAGCGTTTGCGTTGGTTGTTAGGGTGCCTGCTGCAAGAACAGAAACTGAGGTTGCCGCAGCACTCACCAGAAATCTTCGCCGTTTTAAGTCCATCTTTTTATTTGTTCTTTTTATTGGAGTTGTCACTGGTCACAACCGCCCTGACCGTAAGAATTCAGAGGGCGTTATCGGCGTTATCTGAATTCCTTGATGCGTGACTTGCCGGTGTTAGTGAAGTACTTGTGTTAACAAAGCCGTTAAGATGACTGTTATTAAAGAGATTGTTGGTACTGAAGCGAAATGGCGGGCGTGAGTGTTTTCGAAGGGTTCCATGAATTCTGTGACTGAGTTGGACAAACATTGGCACGGTGTTGATTCGCTGCAGTTTTCAGTGTTGCGAACGGATTTGCTGAGCGATGGAGGTATTGGTAACAAAGCGTATAAGCTCGCACCGTTGCAAAAGGTGTTGAATGACACTGGCAAATCGTCTGTGATGAGTTTTGGTGGTGCCTGGTCAAATCATCTGCATGCACTGGCTTACCGTTGCCACCAGCTCGGGGTAAAGTGTGTCGGGGTGGTCAGGGCTGATGCACCGATTGACAATGTGCTGCTTCGGTCGGCCACCGGTTACGGCATGAAGCTGCATTTTGTTTCGCGAGCTGAATATCGACTTCGGGATGATGCGGCGTATTGCGAGCGGCTGTGTCGACAGCTCGGGTGTGATTTATGGATACCTGAAGGCGGGTCGACTGATGCAGCGGTGGCAGGGTGTGAACTGCTGGGGGCGACTATCGCCGCTTGTGAATTTAATCCAACCGTTGTGGTTGTGCCGGTAGGGACCGGTGCGACGTTTGCCGGCATCGTCCGCCAGTTACCAGCTTCGGTGTGTGCGGTCGGGCTGCCGGTGGTTCGCGATAATAAAGTGCATGGCAGAATTCAACACTGGTTAGCCGGGTACCGAGGAGCAGGGTGGCAGTTAACGTCGGTGGTTGCACCGCGGTATGGTGCGGTGACCAACGAGTTGTTGGCGTTTATTGTTGCATTTCAATTGCAAACTAAAGTGGTGCTCGATCCGGTGTACACGGGTAAGGTGTTCAGGCATTGCCTGAGCCGTGAGTTTACGGATAAGTTGCCGGCACAAAGCAGGGTATTGATGGTGCACACCGGTGGATTGCTCGGCGGATTCGGCTTTGAAGATCAGATTCGTGCTCTGCCGGATAATCGTGCTGCCGCAGATTATCTGAATGCGCTACGCCAGATTTCGGCCTGTCACCTTTCGCGGTAACTCTTTGTTAATGCGTTGTTCTGGCGATACTTCACGGCATGAATCTGGCGCTGGTTTTGGTCAAGAATTGTTACAGCTCACTTTGCCGGCGGTCATTGCAAGATTACGACAAAGGCAATTGGTTGAGTGGCTACCGCCAACCATCGATAATAGCGGGCTAGCGAACAGGAAAGATTCAATGATCCATATTGCAAATAAAGCCACATTGCTGGCTGCAGTTGCTGCATTCCTCGGTGGCTGCGCCTCAACTTACTACAACGCCTGGGAAAAGGCCGGTATCCACAAGCGGGATATCCTGGTCAGTCGTGTCGAGAATACCCGGGACTCGCAGCAGGATGCGCAGGAAGAGTTTAAAGATGCCCTGGAGCAGTTCGGGTCAATTGTTGCGCTGCAAAATACTGATCTGAAGCAGGCCTATGACAAACTGAGCACCGAATACGAAGACAGCGAGGCGGCAGCCCAGGAAGTGACCGATCGCATCAACAGTGTTGCTGCAGTGGCCGAAGCGCTCTTTAAAGAGTGGTCACAGGAAATTGAGCAGTACACCAACGCTGAATTCAAGCGCAGCAGCAGCAACCAGTTGCGTGCGACGCGCACCCGTTATGACGGCATGCTCGCGACCATGCGTCGCTCGGAAGCCAGTATGCAGCCGGTGTTGGCCACCTTTCGTGATAACGTGCTGTTCCTCAAGCACAATCTGAATGCGCAGGCTATCGGTTCACTGAAGGGCGAGTTTGCCTCACTGCAGGACGACATCGCCATTCTGATTCGCGAAATGAATCGTTCAATTGCCGAGTCTGATCAATTTATTGCCGAATTACGCAGCAACCAGGCATAACTGAAAACGCCGGCGCGCTGGATTCAGTGCCGTCTGGCATGCCACAACTTGTCACACCGTGCGATTCTGCACCGGTGAATGTGGCACAAACATGGAATAGACGCAGTCACTACTCCCTCAACTGTGTGTTAACCGAGAATGGACATGATTCCCGCATTCATTAAACGCCAAAGCGCCTCAGTGGCGGCAGCCCTGGCTCTTGCGCTGGCCAGTCCAGCGGCAATGTCAGACACTATTTTTGGCTTGTATGCCGGTGCCAATCTGTGGCAACCCGAGGCAAACGGCACCATAGGTCAAAGCGAAAACAGTTTTGATTTTTCAGGTGATTTTTCGGGTGGAGACTCTGACAGTACTTCGTTTTACCTGGCGGTTGAACACTTTGTACCGCTGATTCCCAATGTGCTGGTCAGAAGCACGCCGGTAAACTGGTCTGGCAGATCTGAATCTGCAACCGGCACACTGGCTGGTGTAATCACGCTGAGCGGTGAAGTCGACGCCGAACTCGATGTCGATATGAAAGACGCAACCCTCTACTACGAGCTGCTGGATAACTGGGTCACTGTTGATGTCGGTCTAACTGCCCGCTTGCTGGATGGTTTTGTGCGCGCTACCGAAACGTCTACCGGTGAATCTGATGAAGTAGAGTTATCCAGTGCTATTCCCATGCTGTATGGCCATGTGCGATTTGATCTGCCTTTTACCGGTCTGGCCGCAGGAGTCAGAGGCAACGGTATCGGTTATCAGGAGAGTGAACTGCTTGATCTTGAAGCTTATCTGCACCTGGAAGTTGATCTGTTTCCAGCAGTCGACTTTGGAATACAGGGGGGCTTACGGCGACTGAGCATCAGTATCGATGATCTCGATAACTGGAATTCAGACGCGACGCTCGAAGGCGCCTATGTCGGTGTGACCGCGCACTTCTAAGCAACCTCGACACGAACTAATAACTGTTGGGTGGATAAGCGGAGCGCATCCACCAGATATTGCAGCGGTGGATGCGCTGTGCGCTTATGTCTTCCTCTGTTTACACGTGCAGGTGCGCAGGTTGCCGTGACTGTACACCCTCTCTACATTACTCAAGCGCATCGCTATGCTTGTGCACCAGAGAATTGCCTCTATCAAGCGTTAGACTCAGGACAATCACTGGAATCAGGCCGGTCAATACGATCAGCAGGGCAGCCAGTGAACTCTGTTCAATCAATTCGTCAGAGGCCAGGTGGTAGACATGCGTTGCCAGCGTTTCAAAGTTAAATGGTCGCAACAGCAGCGTTGCCGGTAGTTCCTTCATACAGTCTACAAACACCACCAGCAATGCGGTCACAATACCGCTTCTCATCAGTGGAATATGAACATGCCACAGCATGGAAAGCGGTTTTTCACCGAGAGAGCGGGCAGCCATGTCCATGCTCGGGGTGATTTTTGTGAGACTCGATTCTACCGATCCAAAAGCCACAGCCAGAAACCGCACGACGTAGGCCGATAACAGCACCCACACCGTTCCACTGAGAATTAACCCGGTGCTGATGTTGAAGTGTTCTCGCATAAACGCATCGACACCGTTATCGATGGCAGCAAACGGAATCATAATACCGAGCGCCAGTACCGCACCGGGTAGTGCATAACTGCAGCTTGCCAGTCGGGCGCTGGCCAGTAACCATCGATTGCTTTTTATCCGTGTGATATACGCGAGAAAAATACCCAGGCACACTGCCAACACGGCCGCAGCAAGGGATAACAGCAGTGTATTGATGGCGATTTTTCTAAATTCCGGTGTCCATGAAACATCGAAGTACCGGATGGCATTGCTGCTTAACATGAGCAACGGAATAACAAAGCCAAGCACGATCGGCAGTGCACACCATAGCGTTGCAACACCGTGTTGCCAGCCGCTTAGTTGCACACGCTGCGAACGACGGAACCGGCTTGCAGAAGGTTGCACCAGTTTCTGGTGCTTGCGGCCGAATCTTTCAACAAATAACAGCAGCAGAACAAAAAATAACAGCAGGCACGAGATCTGTGCCGCACCACTGAGGTTGCCCATGTTCTGCCACACATCAAAAAGTCCCACGGTCAGTGTAGAGACCGCAAAGTAGTCAACCGTACCGAAGTCATTGAGCGTTTCCATCAGTGCCATTGCAACGCCGACGACAATCGCC
>CALHCI010000203.1 GCA_937931165.1 uncultured Granulosicoccaceae bacterium | reverse complement strand
CGATGGATACCACTGCACCTGATCTGACACAACGACTCGCTTCTCTGTACACCGCCATCGTGCACGATGTCATGAGAGAACGTGGCCTCACTGACTTTGTGTTACCTGAAAGCATCCGGCCGTTGTTTCCGGAACACACATTGGCCGGTCCGGCATTTACGATCACCGGACACGTCGACAAATCTGCTTCCGCGCACGAAACGCTATTGGCATGGACCGGATTGCTTAGTGCAGCACCCGCAGGTCATATATGGGTATCACAACCCAATGACGATGAAGTTGCACATATGGGAGAGCTGTCTGCAGAAACACTTCAGGCGCGTGGTGTTTTAGGCTGTGTTACAGACGGTGCAGTGCGTGATGTCGGATTTCTATTGAAACAGAAATTTCCCACCTGGAGCCGGGGTTATACACCGCGTGATATCGTTGGCCACTGGCTCGCAGGCAATACAAATGTTCCGATAACCATCGGGACAGTGACTATAAATCCAGGAGACTACCTGCTTGGAGATCACGACGGTATGGTAGTAATTCCTTACGATTTGGTAGAAGGAATCATCACGGAATCAGAACAGGCTGTAAGCACTGAAAACCGGATTCGCAGTGCGATTCTCAATGGCATGGATCCGCAAAAGGCCTATCTTGAGTTTGGCAAGTTTTAACTCACCAACGCATCAAACAACTGTGGCTGCTTCAACAGTCACGTCAGCCCGTATCACCACTAACGCTACGCAGATAACTGGCATAGCCCGATTAACAAAAATCGGCTGACTGCAATCTGATGCATCAGTGCAATGGGTAATACACACTTATTGGAAGTACCATCGAAGAAGATAAAAATGTTCGTTTATTAATCTGCCGGAGCAACCAATGACCCACGCCAGCGCTAAAACCCTTGGTGTAATTCACCCCGGTATGATGGGAATCAGCGTCGCAAACGCGCTGATAAAGGCAGGCCACAAAGCGTGCTGGGCCAGCGAAAACCGCAGTGAAGCAAGTGTCAGCCGCGCGACCCAATACCACCTGCATGACTGCAATACACTGAATACACTGGGGCAGCAATGCGAGGTTATTTTTTCGGTCTGTCCACCAGCAGAAGCGCTAAGCGTTGCCCGGGCCACCGTTGCCACCGGTTTCAAAGGTACTTATGTAGACTGCAACGCGGTATCACCGCAAACCGCCGATTCAGTCTCGCAAGTAATGTCAGATGCCAATATAGATTTTGTTGATGGCGGAATCATCGGTCCTCCAGCCTGGAAGCCAGGTTCAACGCGACTTTATTTGTCCGGCACTAAAGCAACAGATATCACAGCAAACTGGCCGTTGCCATCGGATTTCCAGTAAGTTTCATTACACCGCCCATCACCATGATCAGGCTCACGATGGCCATGGCGGCCCAGATTACGTATTTCATTCCAGTTACTCTAGATTTTAACGACTATGTAGCATATGGCACCGGCATTGAAATAACAGTGGTGAAAATTAGAATTCTTCGTTCGATCTGGCAGAACAACTGATGGCATTGACAACCGAAGTTTCAGCGAGATAACCGAAAGCACTCCGTCACATCGGCGTCGCTTGTGACCGGAGCAACGGCCAGAATATATGACATTTCCAGGGTCTCCATACGCCTTACCTTGCAAATCGGAAAGGTTATAATCCCGCCTCTTGAAATCCCAAAATCCACCCACTAAAAATTCGGTTCAGATTGTCTGATCCTGTGCACCGCTGGCAATAACGCCATGACTGGAGCACCGTGCAGGGTTGCCTATCTGCAGTATGAGGCTCACTCCCCCGGCACAATGGATTGCAATCAACACGGCTCGCATGGCTTTCGCCATTCGAACTCAATTTGATTAAACGCTTAGAGGGAAAGCGATGTTGGACGTAAAATCGATCAGTCGCCGTTACGGTGATCTGAAAGCAGTAGATGAAGTCTCCTTTGCTATTGGTTCGGGAGAAATTGTTGGATTGCTTGGCCACAACGGTGCCGGCAAAACGACCATAATGAAGATGTTAAGCGGTTATCTGGAACCTGATAGCGGCACCATTCATTTTCAAAACAAACTTCTGGAATCGGGTGATAACACGCTACAAAAAGCGCTGGGTTATCTGCCCGAAAATTTACCCGTGTACCCGGAACTCTCCGTCGCCGGTTATCTGCAGTATGCCGCCGAGCTGAAGGGTATTACCGGCAAGCAGCAACGCAACGCTATTCGCGCAGTCACGGAATCAACTGACCTTACCGAGCGCTTTTTATCCCCTATTGCCACGTTATCCCGCGGCATGAAACAAAGGGTTGGCGTAGCGCAGGCACTTCTGGGCTCACCCACATTGTTGATTCTCGATGAACCGACCAACGGGCTCGACCCGGCTCAAACAGAACAGATGCGATCACTGATTAAAACAATCAGTCAATCTGCCACCGTGATTCTGTCGACTCATATTATGCAGGAGGTTGAAGCAACCTGTTCGCGTGCGTTAATTATTCGGCAGGGAAAGCTCGCTGCTGACACTCAACTAAACGATATGAACTCGTCTAATACCATCTCACTGCAAACCACGTCTACGCCACAGGTAGTCAATGAAGCACTGGGCAAAGAGTCATGGTTTCGACGTATAGAACCATCAGCAATTGCACCAGTGGCACCAGACGCACAGTCCCTGACACTAACAACCGCAGCGGACGTCGATATCAATGAGATAGTCGCGAAGTGTGTGAACAAGCTGGTCAGTCACTCTATACCTGTTTTATCGATTCACAGTGATCGCAAAAACCTGCAAAGCCTGTTTCTGGATATCAACGCTGGTACTGCTGCGACAGAACATACCCCGGAGGTAACCCATGCTGCCTGAGTCCGGAAATCATGAATTGAATCAAAACCCGTTAAGAGTAATCAGACAGGTTACCGCTAAAGAACTACGGTTGTTTTTATCATCACCGATAGCGTGGTTATTCATCGCGTGCTTTGCCATGATCACTTTGTTTGTGTTTTTCTGGGGAGAGGCATTCTTCGCACGCAACATATCAGACGTGAGGCCGATGTTCGAATGGATGCCGGTATTGCTTATTCTGTTGTGCAGTACACTCACCATGCGCATGTGGAGCGAAGAAAGACGCACCGGCACCCTTGAGCATGTTCTGACCCTGCCAGCGTCACTCTGGTCGTTTGCATTGGGAAAATATCTCGCCTGTGTGATCTTGCTTGTTATGGCACTGATAGTAGTAGTGCCGCTGCCAGTGACAGTCTCTTTGTTCAGTGATATTGACTGGGGCCCGGTTTTCTCAGGCTACATCGCCACGATACTGCTCGGCTCAGCATACATAGCGATTGGATTGTTTGTCTCTTCACAAACACAGAACCAGATTGTCAGCCTGATTGGCAGCGTGGTGCTGTGCGGGGTGTTCTATTTTGTCGGACACAACGTAATAACGGATACGCTGGGACAACACGCCAGTGAATGGCTGCAGTCTATTGGTACCGGATCGCGTTTTGAATCGATAACGCGCGGCATTATCGATCTGGCCGATCTCATCTACTACCTGAGCCTCACCATGGTGTTTCTGGTGCTAACGGTATACGCACTGGAACGTGAACGCTGGTCTCACACTGGCCGCCGCCCCGAACACCTGCGCTGGAAAATCGCCACTGCATTACTGGTACTCAACGCCCTGGCGGTCAATTTCTGGGTGAGCCAAATGAACACGCTGCGCGTCGATACCACCCGTGGACAGCAATACACTTTGTCAGACGCCACTGGAAATTATCTTTCCCAACTGCAGGAGCCGTTAACACTGCGTGGGTACTTCAGCGCAAAAACTCACCCGTTACTGAGTCCATTAGTACCGCAAATGCGTGACCTCCTAAGCGAGTACGAAGTCGCTGGCAAGGGACGCGTCAGGGTTGAAATTATTGATCCATTGCAGCATCCCGAGCTTGAAGCCGAAGCGAATCAGCAGTACGGCATTGAACCGGTACCGTTTCAAATTGCAGATCGATACCAGTCTTCGATTGTCAGCAGTTACTTTAACGTGCTGGTGCAATACGGCGATGAGTACGACGTGCTCGGTTTTCGTGACTTGATTGATGTTAAAAATCAATCGGAAAGCGACATTGAAGTTCAGCTGCGAAACCCGGAATACGATTTGACCCGCTCTATTCGTAAAGTACTCACGGATTTTCAATCTGCAGGCAATGTGTTCAGTAATATAGATACTCCGGTAGTGCTAAACCTGTTTGTGTCACCCGATAACCAGCTACCGGCCGATCTGGTTACCTTTAAACAGGAGATAACCGACATCACAGAAACACTGGCTGCTGACTCCGGTAACAAGCTGTCCGTTAACGTCGTTGATCCAGCTGCCAATGGTGGCGCGGTTGCCAACGACCTGATGCGCAACATAGGACTACGGCCGATGAGCGCGGGATTGTTCAGCAATGAACAGTTCTGGTTTCACACACTGCTTGAGGCCGACGGTCAGCTGGTGCAGATACCGCTCGGGGACCTGAGCACCACCATGTTCGAATCCAATCTCGACCAGGGGTTAAAGCGATTTGCAAAGGGGTTTACACGACGCATCGGGCTGGTGGCTCCACCGTCAAACCCTCAGGCAATGCCGGGTAGTACTCCGGGCTTTTATGCGCTTGGTGATTATTTGCGCGCCGAATACGATGTGGTGCCTGAAGACCTGAGCGACGGCAGTGTTGCCAACGATATCGAACTACTGATACTCGCAGCACCCACACAACTCGATGAAAAGTCATTGTTTGCGGTTGATCAATTTCTAATGCAGGGCGGCACCGTACTGGCAAGCACGTCCAATTGGCAGGCAAGTTTGTCCCGCGATCGACTTGGCATCGCCAAACATGACTCAGGACTCACCGAATGGCTTGCGCACCATGGCATTACGATTGGTGAACAACTGGTGATGGACCCGGAGAATGCTGCTTTCCCCACACCGGTCACTCGCAATGTCGGAGGCATGCAGTTGCAGGAAATACGTTTGCTTGACTACCCGTGGTTTGTCGATATAAGACGCTCCGGCATGAACACCGACAACCCGATCATGTCCGGAGTTGAGCAGGTGAATATGACCTGGGCATCTCCTGTTACTGCAGAATCCAGGGGAAACAATAATCGTGAAGTCACTACCCTGCTTTCCAGTTCGGATCGTTCATGGCTGTCAACTACAACAGATGTGATGCCGCGAATATCACCCACGGGCAACGATATCAGCCCATGGCAAGCCGAAGGCGAAACCGGTTCACAACCGCTGGCCATTGTTTCAAGCGGACAGTTTGAATCCTTCTTCGCCGGCAAGGCATCACCGCTCGTAGTCGAGGCACAAACACCGCCCGCCGACACAGACACCGCTGACACTGCCAACGAAGAGTCACAGGATGATCCAACACCAAGCCTGTCCGAATCCATAGATACAGTCATTGAACGCTCTGCAGATTCCGCAAGGCTTGTGGTGTTCGGGTCCAATGATTTTCTGCGTGATCAGATAACACAAATGTCGGGCGCGGTGAGCGGTACCGCTTATCTGGCACCGTTTCAACTGGTTGCCAATGTGGTTGATGTTGCACTGGATGACACCGGCTTGCTCAGCATTCGCAGTCGTGGTCAATTCAACAAAACTCTGCCACCAATGGACAATGGTACCCGCCAGTTCTGGGAGATCCTGAACTACGTGCTGGCCGCCCTGGCTATTGTTCTACTATTTTTTATTACTCGGTTCTGGCATCGCCGAAACGAGAAAAAACAGCTTTCGTGGATCACATCATGACAACTATTACTCATCAGGAACCATCACCCAATTTTACTGCAAACGCCCTGGAAGCAATTCGCAACAACAAAGGATTGCAGCTACTCGCAGTGCTATTGCTTGTACAACTGTTGATAGCGATAGTGCTCGGTGTGTTAAATAATCGCAGCGGGGAATTTGCCTCTGGTGATCCGGTATTTGAATTTGTATCGGACAACATTAATCAACTGGAAATCACTGACAACGACAACACGGTCAATTTAACAAGGTCTGAGGACCAATGGCAGATTGCCGGTGAACCGCCACTGCCGGTGGACCAAAGCAGAATAGACAGTCTGTTGTTGTCTTTGACTCAACTTAAAACCGGACTGCCTGTTGCCAGCACCCGGAACTCCCGTGCTCAACTTCAGGTTGGCGATGACAACTATCAACGCAAGCTGACAGTCACGCAAGGCGATTCTGAATCGGCAACGTTGTTGCTCGGTACTTCCCCGGGCCTGAGAAAGGCACACTTGCGACAACAGGACAGCGATAACATCTACTCCGCAACACTGCCTGTTTCCGACGTACCGGCATCTGTGGATTACTGGTTAAAAAAGACACTGGTGGCGTTTGATCAAATAACCGGAATTAGCTCAGATGAAATTACCTTCACACAAAATGGAGAGGGCGACAGCGCTACCTGGACTGCTAATTCAACTGACAGCGGAACTGGTGAGTCACCTGCAGAACTGGATACCGCAAAGCTGTCAGCCGCGGTAAGCGCCCTGCAAAGTCTGCAGGTTATAGGTATTGCACAGCCACCGACTACCGCTACCGACAGTGATTCTGATGGTGAATCCAAAGCGCAGGCAGATCCAGCAGCGTTTACCGTGAACGATGGTAATTCAGAAATCCAGGTGTCGTTGTCTCAGCAAGACAACACATATCACATCAGTCGTAGTGATGTTGCTGGAAAGTACGAAATTTCGTCTGCAATCTATAATCAGTTAATACAACTGGCACAGCGTGCGTCATGGTTTCCACAAGAGGATTCTGACACGGCGACTGATACAGACTGAAGAAAAGACCAGCCACAGCTAACAACATAACGTTAAAGAAGCAATGGCAACATTGCCATTGCTTCTTTGCAAATACTTTTAACGCTAACCTATAACGCTGCTGCAAAGTCGATCAACAGCTCAGCGAGTCGCTCCGGCGCTTCAACAGGGAGCAGATGGCCCACATCATCGAGACTAATTTGTGTTGCATCAGGCAACCGGCTTGCGAGTCGCTCAATATCTGCAGGCACTCTAAAAACGCAATCCCGCTCTCCAGTGACAATCAATACGGGAAGGTTCAATGATTCGTAGGGAATATCCCAATCGGCATCACGGGCATCATGCAATAATCTGACAACCAGATTTTCATCAGTTTGGGATTCATAGTCACTTCCGGTCAGTGCCGTTGCACGATTTTCCTGCAGCCACTTATCACCAAACAACAGTGGCGCATACATATCACGCATTAAGGCAGGCCCACCGTGTCGATAGGCACACTCGGTTGCGGCACCAATCCACTCCAGTCGATTTCCCGGTGCTCTTAGTGTGTTGAGAAAGACCAAACCGTCTGCAGGCACCCCGGCTAATATGGCCCTGGCGGCAAACAAACCGCCAATAGACAACCCCACATGAACCGGGCGCTGCGGTTGCACACTTGCAAGCACCGCGCTCGCGTCAGCCACCGCCTGGCGGTCTCCAAGGGCGTCATTATTGTCGGCCGGTGTGCCCGGTTGCCCGCGCAGGTTCCAAAATAAGGTACCATGGCCAGCCGCCCGCACCGCTTCACCAATGGCAGACTCCCACATATTCATATCGCCGGTTAACGCGTTGTATCCGACAAAGGTGACGCCGCTGGCCGAAGCAGGAGCGCGATATTCATGGTTAATAGTACTGTTGCTGGATTGATTATTCACAGAACACCATTTGATGAGGTAGGAGATTGGACCAGCTGTTGCCGTTACAGGTAAAGGCAATCACCTGTATTTCTATCATATGCAGCGCTATTGTGCACCCCGGGCACCGTACGGCCTTCAATCGTTCGACCCACAGGAATCAGCGTCAATGAGTAGTGAAAAGAATATTCGTGTTGCAGCATACGGCTTACTGCAACAGGACAATCGACTGCTACTGTGCCGATTGTCCCAGCAAGTCGGAATGAATAAGGGTCACTGGACACTGCCTGGCGGAGGTCTGGACTTTGGTGAAGATCCGGAACAGGCGGTCGTGCGGGAATTTATGGAAGAGACGGGTTTGACGGTTACGGTCAACCGTCTGGTGTTTGTCGATTCACTGTTCGATAGCATGCCGGGCTGGCCTCCCATGCATAGTATTCGTATTGTCTACTCAGTCCAGCTCAAGGCGGGAGAACTGCGCTTTGAGCAAAATGGCAGTAC
>CALHCI010000202.1 GCA_937931165.1 uncultured Granulosicoccaceae bacterium | reverse complement strand
CACTGGTACAGCGCGCTTGCGTATTCCGATAGTCATCGAAAATAAAAAAGCAGCACCGGAAAGGCGCTGCTTTTCATCGATTCACTTTTAGCCGTTACGAAAGATCGAGTTCTGTATTTGCCCAGCTTTCGGTACCCGAGGATGCCGCACCGTTTTCGTTAATCATATAATGATACGCTGCCGGGTTGCGCTTGCTGATAGTCCAGATATTATTAGATGGTTTTATCATCTGTCTGCAATAACAAACGATAATCATCACTCGTTTTAAGCGTGGGCAGCCAGGACAGCACCAACAGATTAATGACCACCCGCATGGTGGTCATGAGAATCATTATGTAGGGCCGGGTAGTCACAAGTTTCCAGTCACACTGGAACTATCGACCACACCAATCACATGTTGCAGCGCTATGGTCTTTATCTTTCCGGCTTTAACGCGCGCTGTATGTGATCGGCGTATTTTGCGACATTTTTGACTTCAGCCCCAAGATCAGCGTTGCCACCCGATGCATCGCACTTAATTAATTCCAACGCCGCAGTTACTGCGATCAGACGTTTGTCTTCATCACTGGTATCGAGGTGGTTGTACATCATCATGATTGCCAGTAATGAATTATTTTTGTCTTCCGGATTCACGGGAGATCCTGCAGGTTAAGTCGATTGCGATAGAGTAAAGGTAAACGGCAGAGGCTTCCACCACTACCGTTGACACACACCTGCCGGGCGCGTAAGGTCCAGCCGTCTTTTAGGTCATGACATTGAGAGTTTGCTCTATTTTTGCCAGCAACTGCTTTTCACCGTCACTGACCTGCTCTCCGCCAAATCCGAGAAACCCGCCTTCGGAAGCAGCTTCTGCCACTTTCTCGGCGATTGTCATCGACCATTGCTGGTACTCGGATGCTGCCTGCGCGCCGGAGCGCTCCGTGACCAGCGCAATAGCCTGCTTGCAGTTGCCAAGCATGTAGCTGTTGAATTCATCAGGCGATTTGATGTCTTGCGATTTCAGATCAGCCATGGCTTTTTCACGAAATGCTCCGGCCTTTTCCCTGGCGTCCGAGAAGCTCTCTGCTTTTTCGAGAATGCCACCTATCACCTCGTTGTCGGGGTAGTCGTTTTTGCCGGCAACAATGGACTTCATGCTGGCCATTGCTTCTTTGGTGGTACCGATGATGCCGCTCTTACCTGCACCCGCCATTGCTGCACCGACCATCGACGGTACGGTTGCGATCAAATACCACTCATCGTCTGAATATTTATCTTTCACAGACATCATTTACTCTCAAATATCAATAAGTTGAACTGTGATTTTACCTGCACCGGTCAGTGTCAGCCACACCGGTATCATACCGATTCATAAAATTGACACGACAATGCCAGGGCTCTCTGAATTGCAGATCTGGCGGATTAGCCTATAAAACTACAAGCAGCAAACAAACCGCGTCGACACGAACGGAGTAACTATGAAAAACAGCGTCGGTTATGACCGCCGGAGCTTTCCCAGACGCCAGCTGGAGTATGCGCTGAATATTGACTCTCAGGATTCCGGGCGCAAATTTGGCCGGCTGGTCGACGTGTCTCTGGAAGGCATTCGCGCTATCTGCGATGTGAAGGTCAAACGCGAGCAACATTACGATCTGTCTTTTCACCTGCCGCCGGAGGTCTACGGCAGAGACGAAATCTATTTTACGGTTCAGTCTATCTGGACCTGCCCCGGTCCGCGCAAGGGCACTTGTCTTTCGGGTTTTAAAGTCACTCAATATTGGCAGCGTACCCACAATCATGCTGCACTGAGCAGTTTGATCACTGACTACGAGAGATTTCTGCGCCAGCTATAGTTTTCCCAAACAGAGACTAACCGGTCAACCGCGCCACAAGCGTACCCCGTGTACTATTCATGTGCAGCACTTGCTGCCTGCGCACCCTTCCAAACCTTTAAATCCTAAGGATTGTGAATTGTCGGTCGTTACACTTTGGCTCGGGGCAGTCACGGTTAAGGTGGTACATAGATGGGTAAGCACAATGCAGCAAGCAACAGCAGGGATCTGTGGCTGGATTTTCTGAAAGATGCCCCGGAACAAGACGACCCTGCAACCAAAGACGGCAGCGAATGGTCCGTCAGGAATGATCGTCGCACCTCACCCCTGGCCAATATAGATTTTGACGGAAATAGTGCCACCGATTAGTAAGTGGCGAAGTTGTCCATAAACCAAGCCGGCCAATCGACCTCAAAGAAACTCTACGAACTGTATGTTCACCGAGTTGCCACTTAGCGAAACAACCCCGTAGTTAGGCGCTTCGTCAGCGGCCTTGAAAGAATCCCAGGTCCACGCCGGATACGGTGGCGGTGCCTGAACACTCAGGGACTTCATCGTGGCATACGCAATGCCAGCCACCTGCCCGCACACCGCACGATGCACGTGCCCCGCAAAAATGGTCTTTATTTTCGGGTAGCCAGCTATCGTACGGAGAAAGATTTCTCGATCCTTGAAGCTGTCCAGGTCCTGCATTGGCAAGTCGAGAGTCATTGGGGGATGGTGCATAAAAAGGTAGATCGGCTTGTCTCCGGCAGCTTCAATCTGTTGGATTAACCAAGCCATTCGCAGCTCGCAGATTTCCCCTTGCGAACTCCCTTCCTGCAATGTGTCGAGACAGATAATGTCATACTCAGGAGTGGGCAGCACATATTGAATGTGAGTATCCATGGCATTGTCCGGGACTGGCAGAAACTCGCGAAAAAGTGATCTGTCATCGTGATTTCCAGTCAGCGGATACCAGGGCATTGGCAAAGTATCCAGACGACTACGTAACTCCTGATAGTCACCCGCCTGCCCCTTATCGACCATATCCCCGGACAGGATACAAAGGTCTGCATCTGCATAGTGTTGATTAATATGCCTTAACGCTGCTTCAAGGCATGCCTTGGTATCCACGCCCGCCACTTTCTCTTCAGAGCAGAAATGCAGGTCGGTGAGCCAGAGTAGATTCATAATCTTATGCGCCTGTGGTAGAAGACTGCCGCGTGTGCAAAGGGTATCGCATTTACGCCGAAAGTGACGCGGCGAGAATCGGCAGCAGTACCGGATCCATCGCATGAAAATCGCTCGCATATGCCAATAAACCTCTTTCACACACCGGGTTACTGACATGCCGGCCATTGGTTTCACGCAGATTTCCCGATAACCTCATCACACCTGAATCCCGCCGCATCATCTGGATCCTTTTGTACTTTCACCGTGGATCAATGCTTCGAGCTCGTTGCATTACACAATGCGTGGTGATTTTTACTACAGTACCGGGTAACGCCGCGAACTCTGTGTTCGCCATACCCCGCCCGGACTTAAATTTATACCTGACCTAACTGGTGACCCCATGGCAGATTTCCCTACACAGGCCCGTGTTGTCATTATCGGCGGCGGTGCCGTCGGTGCTTCATCATTGCTTCACCTTGCTAAAGCCGGCTGGACAGATTGCGTACTGCTGGAAAAGAATGAACTGACGTCCGGCTCTACCTGGCATGCAGCGGGTAATGTACCGACGTTTTCGGCGTCTTGGTCTGTAATGAATATGCAACGCTATTCCTGTGAGTTGTATCGCGGGCTGGCCGAGGCAGTCGACTACCCGATGAATTACCATGTCACCGGCTCTATTCGGCTGGCGCACTCGGCAGAACGCATGCGTGAATTTGAACGCGTGAAAGGGATGGGCCGGTATCAGGGCATGGACATCGAAATGTGCAGTAACGATGACCTTAAGAATCGTTACCCGTTTCTCGAGACCCATGATCTGGAAGGCGGATTGTACGATCCGTACGACGGTGACATCGACCCCGCACAGTTAACTCAGGCGTTTGCCAAAGGCGCCAGAGATCTTGGTGCCACTATTATTCGCTTTTGCCCCGCCACTGGCGTGCGCCGCGAAAACGATCAATGGATAGTTGAAACTGAAAAAGGCGAGATCCGCTGTGAGTATGTCGTTAACGCCGCTGGTTATCGTGCACAGGAAGTCGGTCGCTGGTTCATTCCACATGGCGGTCGTGAAGTGCCAATGATGACTATGAGCCATCAGTACATGCTGACCGAAGAAATTCCGGAGCTCCAGCAATGGTGTAAGGACCAGGGGGTACGCAAACTGCCGTTGCTGCGTGACGTCGACTCTTCATACTATTTGCGTCAGGAAAAGTACGGTTTAAACCTCGGGCCATACGAACTCAATTGCAAAGGCCACTGGATGACACCCGACGATCCAATGCCTGATGACTTTTCATTCCAGCTCTACCCTGATGATCTGGAACGACTTGAATGGTACATCGAAGACGCCATGGCTCGTGTCCCCATGCTAGGCGAGGTCGGCATTAACAAGTGCATTAACGGCCCTATTCCATACACGCCAGATGGCAACCCGCTGATTGGCCCGATGCCGGGTGTACCAAATGCGTTTGAAGCCTGCGTATTTACTTTTGGCATTGCGCAATCCGGTGGTGCCGGTAAGGTACTGGCAGAGTGGATCACTGAAGGTGCAACAGAATGGGATATGTGGTCGTGTGATCCACGACGCTTTACCGGTTTCTGTGATCAGGACTATTGCAACAAGAAAGGCATGGAAGTCTACGGTCACGAGTACGCCATGCACTTCCCACATCATGAATGGCCGGACGCCCGAAACAAAAAACTGTCACCGGTACACGATAAAATCGCCGCACGCGGTGCGCAGTTTGGCGCCTACAACGGCTGGGAGCGTGCCAACTGGTTTGCACAAGACGGTGACGACACTTCTGAAGAGTCCACCCAGACGTGGAAACGTGAAGGGCCCTGGCTTAAGCGTGTACGCGAAGAATGCCTGGCCGTCAGAGATGCAGCCGGCATACTCGACCTGCCCGGCTTCTCACGCTACAAACTGACCGGCAGCGGCGCACGTGAATGGCTGCTCGGCATGATCACTGGTAATGTTCCACGCGCCGGTCGACTCGGGCTGGGTTATTTTGCAGATGACAAAGGTCGCATCGTCACTGAGATGTCTATCATGGCGCTCGACGAAGACATGTTCTTTTTAATCACCGCAGCAGGTGCCGAATGGCATGACTACGAGTGGCTGAAACAACATATGCCAGACGAGCTTTCACTTGAAAACGTTACGGATGCGTTTACCTGTCACATCCTCAGTGGCCCCAAGTCACGTGATGTGATGGCAGCGGTTACCGACGCCGACCTCAGCCAACCGTGGCTTACCCACCAAAGCGTGCAAATCGCAGACACCTGGTGCCAGCTGGTTCGCGTTTCTTTTGCCGGTGAACTCGGTTGGGAAATTCACACCAAGGTAGAAGATACGGCAGTGATATACGATGCCGTGATGGCCGCCGGTGAACCACTGGGTTTAAAACCGTTTGGTATGTATGCACTTGATTCGCTGCGACTTGAAAAAGGTTATCGCGCATGGAAAGGCGATCTTTCCACTGACTACACTATTTTGCAGGGCGGCATGGAGAGATTCGTCAAGTTCGATAAGCCTGCGTTCAAAGGCAAAGACGCAATCGTCACCGAAAAAGAACAGGGAGTTAGCAAGCGTTTTATTACATTGGTCGTTGACGCCGGTGAGTGTGATGCACCTTACATGGCAACGTTGTGGCACAACAATGAAGTTGTTGGAGAAACCACTTCCGGTGGCTGGGGTCATCGTATCGACAAGTCCATTGCACTCGGCATGGTACGCGCCGATCTTGCAGAGCCCGGTACAACATTGCAGGTAGAGATATTCGGCGATAAAGTCGATGCTGTGGTACAAAAAGACGAACCACTGTGGGATCCGGCCAACGAACGCATCAGAGCCTGATCCGGGCGTCTGCGCGGCAGGTTCGTCCAGCGACCGCGCAGACCCCAAACCATCGTGTAACACCCAATGCTGCGAGATTAAATCATGAGCAAAGCCATTCCTTCACAGGCGCGAGCCGTCATCATTGGTGGTGGCGTTGCCGGTTGTTCTGTTGCTTACCACCTTGCCAAACAAGGCTGGAAAGATGTGGTGTTGCTCGAGCGTAAGCAATTAACCAGCGGCACTACCTGGCATGCGGCAGGCCTGATCGCACAACTACGCGCCACTAAAAACATGACCCGGCTGGCCAAGTACAGTCAGGAACTCTATGGCGAACTGGAAGCAGAAACCGGTGTTGCGACAGGCTTTAAACGCGTCGGATCAATCACCGTTGCACTGACCGAAGAACGCAAAGAAGAAATTTATCGTCAGGCTTCGATGGCGCGCGCTTTTGATGTTCTGGTAGAGGAAATATCACCGACAGAAGTTAAACAACGCTATCCACACCTGAATATAGAAGATGTTACCGGTGCGGTGTATCTTGAAAAAGACGGCCAGGGTGATCCCGCCAACATAGCGCTGGCTCTGGCCAAAGGCGCCAGACAAAATGGCGCATCAGTCATCGAAGGCGTAAAAGTCACCAGCATACATCAAGAAAACAATCGCGTTACCGGCGTTTCATGGTCAAGAGATGGCAGCGATGAAGTCGGTGAAATCAAAGCAGATTACGTGGTTAACTGCGCCGGTATGTGGGCGCACAGTGTTGGTCAGATGGCCGGCGTCAATGTGCCGCTGCAGGCCTGCGAACATTTTTACATTGTGTCTGAGCACATTGAAGGATTGACTCAGCTTCCAGTGTTGCGCGTCCCCGACGAGTGTGCTTACTACAAAGAAGATGCGGGTAAGATGTTACTCGGTGCATTTGAGCCGGTATCAAAACCATGGGGTATGAATGGTATTCCGGAAAGCTTTTGCTTTGACCAGCTCCCGGAAGACTTCGATCACTTCGAACCGATACTCGAAAACGCCGTAAACCGTATGCCACTACTTGGCGAAGCGGGCATTCATACATTCTTTAACGGCCCCGAGAGTTTCACACC
>CALHCI010000201.1 GCA_937931165.1 uncultured Granulosicoccaceae bacterium | reverse complement strand
TCAAAAGTGATTGCAGTCGAGGCGGCTTTGCCTTTGGCGTGATGGGCCAGCGCTTTCATTCGCTGCATGTGCCGCTTATATGAAAGGTAATGCGCATGCTCCCGGTTCTGGTGCTGTGCCAGAATTTTAAGCAGGGCGGCGCGCTTTTCAGCCAGCCTTAGCGCTTTCTCCCGAGCAAGCCTGAGTGCTTCTTGTTTGTGCTCTTCGGTGGTAAATGGCACAGAACAGTCGCTGCTCCAGGCCAGCGGATAAGTGTTCAGAGTGGTTGGTGTTGCCGTATTGACCCGGGCTCGTGCCACATACTGCTTACGGTGGAACATCTGGCCATTGCCGGGGTGTGGCAGGCATTGGTGACGTTGCAAATTCCACCAGTTGTACAGCACCTTACTGCGTGCAGTAGTGGCAGTGTTGGAGAACGCCTCGGGAATATATCTTGAAGCACCGGTATGTCCGAGCCCGAGCATTGCCATTCCGTTCCAGTTGCCGGGTGGCGCATAGTCAGCACGGTCTTTTTTTAGTTCTGAATCTTCGCTGTGCAGGTCGTAGGTGACGCCATCGTGGAACACCTCGCAGTAATCCCACTGCAGTAGTACTGATTCTGCGAGCGGGGTAAGCGACGGAAATTTGTTTATCTGCCGTACAGTGGTTTCAATGGCAAGATCCAGTGTGCCTGCATGCAGTTGCTGATCTCTTTGTGTGCCCTCCCACTCATCTGGTAGTCCGGTGCGTTGATCGAGGTTGCTCTTCAGGCGTTGTAGTGCAGAAGTTGCCGCTGACTCATCTGCAGCACAGTGCAGGTCGCGAATATTTTCGATCAGTGGAAGTGGCTGTTCCTGTGACCAGCCGGGAGTCTGGAGCCCGCAAAGCAGTACTGGTACCGCTGCCCGGCGTAACCAGTTGCGCAATGGGTGTTCATGCCGCAGGGACGCAACTGCCTTGTTGGGTGACTCTGGGTGTCGCATTATTCCCGTGCATATTCAAGAAGCGAAAAAACGCTGGTGTGTCATTTGTTTGCCGTCTATCAAGAGGGATGTCGGCTATATGACGGGAAAATTAAGTCAGTACTATTTCGTGAAGCTTAACGGCAGCGGTAGCGTGGACTGTACATCGATTGTGATTTAACAGAGGTGGTTGCTACTGTTTAACGGGTGGCCGGAACTGGTGAGGCGATGGTTGGCGGTTTCCAGTGCGAACGGCATTGTGCGCCCAGCGCACCATACTTTTTGTACAGCAGGGTTTCCAGGATGATGCCATTGGTATTCGCGGTGGTAACATCGTTAAAGCCGCCGTTCTCATAAACCCCTGAAAACCATCCTTGCTCCGGGTCATAGGCACTTTCTATCGAAGACATTAATACATCGCTATATAAGTCGTCCGGAAACAATACTGCGAGCGCAAAAGCCGCTCTGGTAGAAACGGTTCGCAAATCATTCTGTCGAGTGCCGGTATCGGTGGTGGTGGTGAAAGACAGACCGGCATCGAAAATTGTGTTGTACAAATAGTGGGGTGGCTGGTTGATATGTCCGTCCGTCAGCGCGGTTGCGATACCGGTTTGGCGCCAGCGCTCTTTTTGAACCAGATAAATATTTTCCAGCAACTCGCGATTGTCGGCGTTAAGCCCCATTTCCATTACATCAAGGACGTAAGAGTCAGTGACAACGAAATTGTTGACACCAGTGTCGCGGGGATCTCTGCTGTCATGGGCTATGCTCACGCCGAGTATTTCAGTATTTGCGCGGTACTTGTTCTGGTAGTTTGCAGAGACCTCTGTTGCATGCCCGAGTGAGTGAAATATCTTGCCTGCATACTGTTCGAAGCCGAAGCGACCCTGTTGAATTGGAAGCTGCTTGCTGTTTTCTCTCTGATCGCTGGCCAGTCCGTAGAGCTGACCGTCTTTGATAAGGCTTGGGTAGTCCCAGCGCGCCAGAACCCGCTTTACCGGGTTGTAGTACTTCGGGTGCATGCACTGAAGTGTGTTTAACCAGAACGCTGTGCGTGACAGATCGATCGCGGAAACACCGATACCGGATTCTGACGGTTCGTTATTGTAGTCCACCATCCTGGCGGTTCGGGTGTTGTAAAGAATATTCGGTGCGACGCCCTCAACGAGATCAACGCTTGCCAGTGTCTGTAGCACCGCCATCATTGAATGATCAAACTTGTGCTGCGAAAGAAAACCAAAGTCTCTTGCGGCAATAAAGGCGGCCAGTGATGAGCCGGTATCCCAAAGCGTTGTGGTTTCTACCGAATCGACCGAATTGACCAGGCCGGTTTCTGGCTGATGATTGTTTTCGAAGTACTGCCAGGCGATCCTGGCCTTATCATGGTCGGTGGTGCACAACGAACCGTCACCGCAGTTTTGCGCGGTACGGTTGTCATTTTCGGCTGGAAGTGCGGCGCTTAGCGTCGGTTCGTTATTGTTGTGCGGATAATTGTTTTGCGCATATTGGCCCGGTTGTGTGTATTCCCCCAGGATTTGTGCACCAAATATGATTGAACCGGTCAACAATAACGCGCACACGGCGATAACTGCATAAGACGCTGGTGAGCGGTATTGTTCGTACTCTTGCCATTCATCTTCTGGCTCGTACAGAAATCTCTCGCGGGCCCGTACGTTATCGAAACGGTCAGCGGCGAGTCTTGCTTTCCTGCGATACGGCGTCATCGTGATCGTTATTGAACCGGTAGTGTTTTAGCGTTGGTGTGAAGTTGTTGAGCCTGCGAGCAGGTGATGATGTCAGAGAGACACCAAACTGTTGCACTGATCTTGCCGTTCCGCGCGAAGTGTGACAGTGCAATGTGCTAACCGGTTCACAGGACAGCCACCCCCGTTATCGCCAGAATTACAAAATTCTTTTACTTGTATGTCGACCCGCAAAGTTCTACCGGCTTTGCCAAAAATGTGACTCAAGTTTGCGAGCTAGCGGGCGAAAAAGTCACCCGATTGGACAACATAACAAAAAACGGATTTTCACCGGAGTGAGAACATGAATTGGGAAGTGCAAGAAAACCCGAGTTACATCGCAATTAAGCCATTGGAGAGTCGCCTCGATTCTGCGCTGGCCCCAAAATTCAGAGCGTACGTCGCGGAGTTGACGGAAACCCACCAGAAAACACTCGTACTCGACCTCGGTGAGGTTGAGTTTATGGACAGTAGTGGTCTGGGTGCGGTGGTAGGGTGCTACAAACTTACACAGAGTGTAGGAGGGTTATTTGTATGCAATGTCAGGCCTCAGGTAAAAGATATCTTCAGATTAACGCACATGGACCGTATCTTTGAAGTAGACGACGGTTTTGATGACTGTGTCGAGAAGTTAGCTGCCTGAACATACGGAGTGTGTAATGGGCGAGGGTGCATACATGAAAATAAGATTATCGATAGAACGAGACCTGGAACAGATTGGACCTGTTGGAGAGTGTCTGAAGCAATTGTGCAGTCTGGGCGATTTTCCAGAGCTCGCGCAGGTAGAGCTGCTGGTTAGCGAATTACTGACTAATGTAATCAAACACTCTGAACCGGACGATTCTAATTTACATGACTTTCCGGTCGGACTGACTGTAGTTGCCGACGGAGACAACTTGACGCTGTCTGTCAGCGAGATCGGCAAACCAATGGACGGTGAGGTTGTGCGTAAATACACGGACACAAAAATCGAGATGCCTGCGACTGACGGTGATCTCTATGATTTGCCGGAATCCGGATGGGGCATGCAACTTATCAAATCCATTTGTGACGATATTAGTTACGAACGGCTGGACGATTCCAATGTGTTGCACTTGTGTTTCGATTTGAAGACTGCGGCATAGTTGGAAACACAGATGAGCGACTACTTCACACAGTTTGAAGACCGCAAGCCACCACCACCGCTGAAAACAAACTCTTGGATTCATGCCATTGGTCAGATCTTTCTGATTAATGCGCTGGTATTTGGTGCGTGGTACCTGCACTGGCGCTGGACTGCATCTCTTAACTTTGAGGCTCTTTGGTTTTCAATACCGTTGGTATTGGCCGAAACGGGTGCGTACATCGGGTTGGTGTTGTTTGCGTTTAACATCTGGCGGGTGCAGGACATAGAAAAAAAGCCGGCGCCGAGTTGCATTACCGAATGTGTACGTGAAGGAGACGCCCTGCCACGTTCTATCAGTGTCGATGTGTACTTCCCCAGCTACGATGAAGACCCTGATCTGGTACGGCTTAGTTTGCTGGATGCCAGGAAAATAGTCTATCCGCATGCCATAGATATTCGGATACACATTTTAGACGATGGTAATCGCAGTTCTATGCGTGAGCTCGCAGACGAACTTGGTTGTAACTACATTACACGTGACAATAATATCGGTTTTAAAGCGGGCAACCTGCGCAATGCCATGGAGCAGACAACGGGGGACTTCATTGTTATCTGTGATGCCGACACGCGACCGTTTCCTACCATTCTGCAAAACACACTGGGTTACTTTACTGATCCGGATGTTGCGTGGGTGCAGACGCCGCAATGGTTCTTTGACTTACCCGAGGGCGAAATACTTGAAGATGTCTGGGGCAGGCGTCTCGGGCGTCCCGGTCGGGCAATGGCAGGTGCCATCAGCAAAGTCTTTGGTGAAATCAGAGTGGGTGAAGATCCCTTTGTTAACGATCCCAAGATGTTTTACGACGTTATACAACGCCGTCGTAACTGGGCCAATGCTTCATTTTGTTGTGGTGCGGGTTCTATCCACCGGCGCGAAGCAACCATGCAGGCTGCATTGCGTACCTACGGTATTGATATCGTAAACAATGCAAACAAGCGTGGAAAATCGCTTCGCTTGCTGACTGGGGAAAGTTTTGCGGACCCTGCAGTCATGAAGCACATCACCACACAGACAATGCTTGATACCGAGTTTACGCCGTACAAGTTTCATGTGTCTGAAGACATCTACACGTCTATAGAGCTGCATTCAGATCTGGGGCGTGAGTGGAAATCCGTGATGCATGCTGATGTAGAGTCAAAGATGTTGTCGCCACAGGATTTACTGACCTGGACAACGCAGCGGTTTAAGTATGCCGGTGGCACACTTGATATTGCATTGAATGATCATTTTCTCTGGCGTAAGGGACTTAACTTTCAGCAGCGGATGATGTACGCGTCTACCGTTTGGTCGTACTTCGGGGCGCTGTGGAATGTGGTGTTTCTGTTTTCACCCATCATCTATTTGTTTCTGGCGGTAGCACCAGTAGCGGCATTCTCACAGGAGTTTTACAAACATATCTTCCCGTTTCTGGTAGCGACAGAGCTAGGGATGTTGTTTTCCGTGTGGGGTATACCGATGACCAAATCCAAATACAGTTATCTGGCGTTTTTCCCTGTAAACCTGCGTGCACTTTGGACTGTGCTGCGCGGTCGCAAGATCAGCTTTCCGGTCACACCGAAAACGCGACAGGATGGAATGCATCTGGGATTGGTGTGGCCGCAGATTTCCGTACTGGTATTAACCACTGTGGGAATCATCTACGCGTGGTGGAGTTATCTTGCAGGCCTTACCGCCTACGGATTCGACGGACTTTTTCTAAATACCTTTTGGGGTTTGGTTAATATGGCGGCGATGTTGACTATGGTCGGCGCTGCGATGTGGAAACCACCGGTAGAGCAAAATATAGAATCAACCGATAGTGTTGAGATAGAGTTGAGGCAGGCGGCGTGAGCGTTAAGGAAAATCTAATGAAAGCGCGAGGAAGTCTTGTCTTTCTCGTTGGGCTAACTATCGCGTTTGGAACAGTCTTTATGCTGGAGCAGTGGAAACCTGCTGCCGTGGTGGAAGTGTCGGCGCCAAAAGTAGAGTTGGTGAAAGACAGCGTGGTTGCAAACCAACAGAGTCGATCATTAACTGAGAAAGAGCTGGAGTATGCAAAAGTTGCCTGGCAGTATTTCGAAAACAATACCGACCCTGCTACCGGGCTGGTCAATTCAGTTGACCAATATCCTGCATCAACACTTTGGGATACATCGTCTTACTTGCTGGGCCTGATATCCGCACATCGTCTGGACATTGTCGACGCAGGGGAATTCCAGTCGCGAATGGACAAAGCCCTCGACACACTTGCCGGGCTGCCGCTGTTTGATGATCGTCTGCCGAATAAGTCCTACAGCACGACAAACGCCGCCATGGTGACCTACGATAACTCGGTGACTGATCGTGGTATTGGCTGGTCGGCCATTGATATGGGACGTGTACTTGTACCGTTTCATGTGCTGGCATGGCACTATCCCGAATTTACCCCGAAAGTCAGACAGGTACTCAATAGCTGGGACCTGGCTGCTATTGTTAAAGATTCGCAGATGGTTGGTGCGGCGGTGGATGAAACCGACAGCACGATCTACTTGCAAGAGGGCCGCCTGGGTTATGAAGAGTATGCGGCCAAGTCACTGGCGCTGACCGGAATGGACCTGTCGTTTGCACTGGATTACGAAGCCTACCTCCAGTACGTCAAGGTGAATGATGTAAATGTAGGCACCGACCTCAGAACGCCTGACAAGTTCGATGCACTGAACATGGTGGTCTCTGAACCGTATGTGCTCGATGGTCTGGAATTCGGGTGGGATCGATATTCGAAGTCGTTGGCATATGCAGTCTATCGCGCACAGGAAGCCCGCTTTGAGGAAACCGGCATTCTGACGGCGGTCAGCGAAGACAACATCGACGAGGCACCTTACTTTGTATACAACACCGTCTATGCCGCTGGTAAAGCATGGAATGCCGTGACTGAAGATGGCACTGATGCTTCCGAATTCCGCAGCGTCAGTACCAAGGCAGTGTTTGGATTACATGTGCTTTACAATACGCCGTACACCAGTAAATTGATGAAATTCATCGAAGAAAACCATGACGCTGACAAGGGCTGGTATTCAGGTATCTATGAAGCCAGTGGTGAAACCAACAAGGCAATTACCGCCAACACCAACGGTATTATTCTTGAAGCACTGCATTATGTTCAATACGGCCCGATGCTGCGTTTGAGCCGGCAGGCCACCGTCGCCACGATTGACGATTGATCACAGACCACAAAACGGCGAATACAACCAATTGCCGCTGAATCGTTGGTGTTATAAAGTCCCGCAAACACCAACGGTAGAGAAACTGTGTCAAAGATTATTGATGGTAAATCGTTTGCAGCAGAACTGAGAGCCGACGTCGCAAAACGCGTCGCCGCGCTAAAAGAGCGGGATGGCATCGTGCCCGGCCTTGCCGTAGTACTGGTTGGCGAAGACCCGGCAAGTCAAGTTTACGTTCGCAACAAGGGCAAGCAAACCGTTGAAGTCGGTATGCAGAGCTTTGAGCACAAGCTGCCAGACACGACCAGTCAGGAAACGCTGATTGATCTCATCGATCAGCTCAATGTTGATGAGTCAGTGCACGGAATTCTCGTGCAATTACCTCTGCCAAAACAGATCGATGAAAAAGCAGTGATCAATCGCATTAACCCGGACAAAGACGTCGATGGTTTCCACCTCGACAACGTTGGTCGCCTGTCTATTGGTGATAATGGCATTGTGCCTTGTACGCCGCTCGGTTGCATCATGATGATCAAAGATCAGCTTGGAGATCTTTCCGGCAAGCACGCGGTGGTAGTGGGGCGTTCCAATATTGTCGGTAAACCGGTTGCCAATTTGCTGTTGCAGGAAAACTGCACAGTGGTCATTACTCACTCCCGTACTAAAAATCTGCAGGAAGAATGCCTGCGTGCAGATATTCTCGTCGCTGCAGTCGGCCGGCCGGAAATGATCAAAGGTGACTGGGTCAAGCCCGGCGCGACAGTCATCGATGTTGGTATCAACCGCATTGATGCCGGCGACGGTAAGACGCGACTGGTAGGCGATGTTGATTTTGCTTCTGCCGAAGCGGTGGCGGGAAAAATAACACCGGTGCCGGGCGGTGTTGGACCCATGACTATAGCCTGTCTGTTGCACAACACATTGCAGCAGGCCTGCCGGATAAACGACCTGTCGGTCCCGGATTAAATTTTTTTAGTACACGGGCTCGCTGTTTTCAGGTCGTTTGCGAAACCTGCGGTAGTTCCACATATACTGCGTCGGGGCAATCTCGACGCATTGTTCAACGCACCGGTTAAGTGCAGCACCGGCGATTTCCGGATCGGTATTGGCAATGTCATCGTCCGCGGGCAGGTAGTGCAGTCGATAGCCACCGGCAGCGGGCAACCTTTCCATGACTGCGAACACCACGGGTGATCCGGTTTTGCGCGCCAGTCCGGACAAAAACGTCATGGTGTAGGCTGGCACACCGAAAAACGGTGCAAATACACCGTGGTCATCACCTGGTTCCTGATCTGGCAGAATACCGATAATGCCGCCCTTTTTCAGCGCCCGGACCAGTGATGAAAGACCGCGTGCGGTAATCGGGTAACACTTACCACCAAAACGCTCTCTGGCGCTGAGTATCAGTTGATTCAGATGTGATTTTTTGTTGGGTCGATACAAGAAATGCATTGGCGTATCGCAGGTTAAGCGCATACCAATCAGTTCCCAGGCACCGCTGTGAGGTGCCGCGATAATAACGCCGCGATTTTTGGCCAGTGCAACGTCCAGCAATTGCCGGTTGGATTCTTCTATGACCAGGTTTTTGATGCGGGCTTTCGGCCAGTGCCAGAAAACACCCAGCTCAGTCAGGTTTTTACCCGTTTCTATCATATTGCTGCGCACCATCGATGCCCGCTCTGCCGGGTTCAGTGATGGATAGCAAAGTGACAGGTTGCGATCGATAAACCTGCTCTGACGATTTGGCACCAGATTCACTAACCGACCGAAAGCACTGCCAATAGCGTGGTTTACGCGCAATGGCATCAGTGAAAAGGTACGCAGTCCGAAGCGTGTGAGGTTGGTTTTAACGGAACTCAAGAGGAAGCGTTTGTTCTTGGAAATAACAGTATTTTCTGGAATCCTGTCATTGTACACCGTTACAATCCCACGACCCCAGCTTCTGCCACATCCCGGTTACTGTCATTGTGATTGCCCTGATACAAAGAGTTAGTGAATCAACCGTGATGGTAGACGGACAACTGATCGCTTCAATTGGCCCCGGAATACTGGCATTGGTAGCAGTGCAGCCCGGAGACACTGAAACCACTGCTGTGGACATGTTAAAAAAACTGACGCGCTATCGGATATTTTCTGACAGCGAAGGTAAAATGAATCTGAGCTTGCTGGATATCAACGGTGATCTTTGCCTGGTGCCGCAGTTTACGCTGGCAGCCGATACGCGTCGTGGACTTCGGCCCGGCTTCAGCACGGCCGCAAGTCCTGCGGAAGGACAACGGTTGTTTGATATACTCGCAGACTACGCAGAAGAACTGCCTGTCAAAGTGCAGCGCGGGCAATTTGGTGCTGATATGAAAGTGTCACTAACCAACGATGGTCCGGCAACATTCTGGTTACAGGAAACGCCTTCATCCAGCTAACTGTGGATAGCAGTTGCCGGACTAAAAAGAAATTTCAAATGAATCCCCGACAAGCCACTGTTTCAAGAAATACCTCAGAAACAAAAATCAACGTCACGCTCTCTTTAGACGGTACTGGCAAAGGTGTGTTTCACACCGGTGTGCCTTTTCTTGAGCATATGCTCGATCAGGTAGCAAAACACGGCATGCTGGATCTGTCCGTAGAATGCGACGGTGATACCCATATCGATGATCACCACACGGTTGAAGATATCGGCATCGCCCTCGGGCAGGCGTTTGCCGAGGCGCTGGGTGATAAGTCCGGTGTCAGGCGTTATGGCGCGTCGATGGTACCGCTTGATGAGGCGTTGTCCCGCGTAGTACTGGATTTTTCAGGAAGACCCGGGCTCTATTTTGACTGCGATTTTCGACGCGACAAAGTTGGCACCTTTGATGTGGAACTTGCCTACGAATTTTTTCACGGCTTTGTTAATCACGCGCGCGCCACGCTGCATGTCGATAACCTTAAAGGTGAAAACGAACACCACAAACTCGAAACCATCTACAAGGCGTTCGGGCGAGCTGTCAGAGAAGCGGTAGAAATCGATGAAAGACTCGACGGTAAACCAGCTTCTACCAAAGGTGTGCTGTAGCGGCAATGGCTGAGACTATTGCGGTTGTTGACTATGGTATGGGCAACCTTCGATCGGTCGCCAAAGCACTTAGTCATGTTGCACCGAAAAGTACCGTTCAGGTCAGTTCGGAAGCTTCTGTCATAAAAAATGCGGACCGGGTGGTTTTCCCCGGCCAGGGAGCTGCCCGTGACTGCATGAAACATCTGCGCTCTTATGAACTGCAGGATGTTGTGGCAGACGCGTTTTATAACAAACCGTTCCTCGGAATTTGTATGGGGCTACAAGTGTTGTTTGAGCACAGCGAGGAAAACGCCGGTATTCCGTGCCTGGGGCTGGTTCAAGGTGATGTGCGAGGCTTTATAAAAGACCCCGATCGTCCTCACTGTAAAATCCCCCACATGGGCTGGAATAATGTTCAACAGGTAGCGGCACATCCGTTGTGGCACAACATTGCAGATGGTGCGCACTTTTATTTTGTACACAGCTATTATGTCGCTCCTGAATTGGCGCAATGGAATGCCGGAGAAACAGACTATCTCAACCGTTTTACCTGTGTTATTGCACGTGATAACGTCTTTGCCACTCAGTTTCATCCAGAAAAAAGTGCCGACGATGGTCTGCAACTGCTGCATAACTTTGCCCATTGGAAATTGACCTAAATGACAACAGCGTTACAACTGATTCCGGCTATCGATCTTAAAGAAGGTCAGTGCGTCAGGCTGCGGCAGGGACGCATGGATGACGCATCAGTATTTTCTGAAGACGTTACCGCCACTGCAAAGCGCTGGCTTGATGCCGGTGCTGATCGATTGCATATGGTTGATCTCGACGGAGCGTTTGCCGGAGAGCCTAAAAACGCAGCGGCCGTTGAATCTGTGTGCAAAGCATTTCCAGAACTGCCTGTACAGATTGGTGGTGGTATTCGCAATGATGAGATAGCAGCACGCTACATAGAGGCCGGTGTGAGTTACGTGATCATCGGCACGCAAGCGGTTAAAGAGCCCGAGTTTGTCGAGCGATTATGTAAACAGTGGCCAGGTAAAGTAATGGTTGGGCTCGATGCCAAAGACGGCAAGGTCGCACTGAATGGCTGGGCAGAAGATTCCGGTGTCGATGCCATCACCCTTGCGCAGTCTTTTGAAGGTATTGGTGTTGCCGGTATCGTTTATACCGATATCAGTCGTGACGGTATGATGCAGGGGTTTAACGCAGAGTCGACAGCCTCGGTTGCCGATGCAGTGACTATCCCTGTGTTTGCCTCTGGTGGCGTCAGTAGCTATGACGATATTGATCGCCTCGGTGCCATTGCACAACATGGGGTAGCCGGTGCGATTGTCGGCAGGGCGTTGTATGAAGGCACTATGGAACTGGCCGAGGCACAGCGTCGCGCCAACCAGTTAACCGGCAACTAACCGGGGAATTGTTGTGGCGCTTGCAAAACGACTCATCCCCTGTCTCGACGTTGACGCCGGCCGTGTGGTTAAAGGTGTTAACTTTGTCGATATTGTTGATGCCGGTGATCCGGTAGAAGCGGCAAAAAGATACGGTGATGCCGGGGCTGATGAACTGACCTTTCTTGATATCACTGCCAGTAACGACAACCGCGACACGATTATCGATGTGGTTGAGGCGGTAGCAGCACAGGTTTTTATTCCGCTGACAGTGGGTGGTGGTATTCGAAGCGTTGCAGATATCAGGCGGCTGTTAAATGCCGGTGCTGATAAGGTAGGAATTAACACGGCAGCTGTCACTAACCCTCAACTGGTCAGGGAAGCGTCGGATCATTTTGGTAATCAATGTATTGTTGTGGCCATTGATGCCAAAAGTGTGGAAACACCGGAAGGAAGTCCTGAGCGATTTGAAATTTTTACCCATGGAGGCCGCAAACCTACCGGTCTCGATGCAGTCGCCTGGGCAGTCAAAATGGCGGAGTCAGGTGCGGGTGAGTTGCTGCTAACCAGCATGGATCGCGATGGTACCAAAATCGGATTTAATTTGCCGCTGACACGCGCAGTTGCAGAGGCGGTGGATATTCCCGTGATTGCATCCGGCGGTGTCGGCAATCTGCAGCACCTGTGTGACGGTATAACAGAGGGTGGAGCAGATGCTGTACTTGCCGCGAGTATTTTTCACTTTGGTGAATACACGATAGGTGAGGCCAAAGCGGCAATGCATCAGGCGGGTATTGAGGTCAGACAATGAATGATTTGCTCAATGAGGTCGCGTGGAATGAAAACGGCCTGGTACCTGCCATTGCGCAGGATTATAAAACCGGCCAGGTACTCATGCTTGCGTGGATGAATCGCGATGCGCTGCAACAAACCATCGAACGCAAACAAGCAGTTTATTGGTCGCGTTCGCGACAACGGCTCTGGCACAAAGGGGAAAGTTCCGGGCATATCCAGCGAATTGAGGAGATCAGTATCGACTGTGATGCCGACGCGGTGCTAATGAAAGTCGAGCAAATTGGTGGTATTGCCTGCCATACAGGCCGGGCACATTGCTTTTTCCGACGACTATCCGACACCGGTTGGCAAAATGCAGAACCCGTGGTGAAAGATCCAAGCGAAATCTATGCGAAAAAGCCATAA
Source organism: uncultured Granulosicoccaceae bacterium (assembly GCA_937931165.1). Classification (GTDB taxonomy): domain Bacteria; phylum Pseudomonadota; class Gammaproteobacteria; order Granulosicoccales; family Granulosicoccaceae. The sequence continues at coordinate 26,769 of CALHCI010000201.1, read as the reverse complement.
TAGGCGCCAAACGAATACAAGCGCGACGGCACAAATAGTTGAATAGTCAAATATTAACGCAATTGGCAGCAGAACTGGAGCGGCGAAAATCCGCTGAATCTGCCGATTCGTATGTCGCCAGCTTGTATAACCGTGGTACTGACACCATTTTGCAGAAAGTGGGAGAAGAAGCCATCGAGACGATTATTGCCGTAAAATCCGGTGTCAAAGCAGACATCATCAGCGAAACCGCTGATCTCTGGTTCCACACATTAGTGATGTTAGCGGAGCAAGGGCTCGGACCTGATGATGTATTGTCGGAACTCGAGCGTCGTTTCGGTACATCGGGTCACGAAGAGAAAGCATCGCGCAACTCGAGTTAAAGATTAACAACTAAAGGTCAAACACTATGATGCCAAGTATTCCCCAGCTACTGATTGTGCTGGTTATTGTGGTTTTAATTTTCGGTGCCAAGCGACTCAGAAACCTTGGCGGTGATCTGGGTTCAGCGGTCAAAGGTTTTAAAGATGCGGTTAAAGAGCCTGGTGAAACCGAAGAAGAGCAGGCTGGCCAGATTGAAGGCGCCACCAAAGTAGAAAGCGTTGCTGAAGAAACGGCTGAAACCGTAGAAGAAAACAAGCAAGCTTAAATGATTCGATTTGTCTCGATTCAGGTTGTTTCGGCTCAGGTTGCGAAGATGGCGACTGTCTCGACCGCTATAGCACACGAATCGATGCTGCAAGGGGCGCGTGGTGTTTGACGTCGGTTTTCAGGAAATTGTACTGATCGGCATCATTGCGCTGTTGGTGATCGGACCGGAAAGACTCCCGTCAGTCGCTCGCAGCGTTGGTTTATGGGTGGGTAAAATGCAGCGCTTTGTCGCAGGCGTTAAATCCGATCTGGCTAATGAACTGAAGTCCGATGAACTGCGCAACCTGCTTAACAGCCAGGAAGACCAGATCCGCGAATTGAAGCAGATGGTCAATGAAACGCGCACTGATCTTGAGCGTACCGCAAAGAGTGCCAGTGATTCACTTGCAGAAGGAATGGATGGTGCCGTTGAGCAGGTGAAAGACGCTGCCGAAACCGCCCGTGAAAACCGTGAAAAAATGGAAGAGATCACTCGCGCTGCCAGAGCAACAGCAACAAGCGGTCCGTTGGCAGAGCAAAAGCCGCAGGATGACGAACCGTCCGACAGCAACAAATCCGCATGAACATAGCATTCGAAAACAAGGGGCTGGTTGTTGGGCATTTTTGCAAGTAAGAACAAAACTGCCGGTGATGCGAGCGTTGATGATAGCGGCGGTGCCGAGATGGGGCTGTTGTCGCATCTGATTGAGTTGCGTGACCGTTTGCTGCGGATGTTACTCGCCGTTGGCATATTGTTTCTTTGTTTGTTTCCGTTCGCCGATAAAATCTGGACTGCACTTGCACGCCCGTTACTGAAATACGGCGCAGGTGACATGATTGCTATCGATGTCGCATCACCGTTTCTGATTCCGTTTAAGGTGTGCCTGATGCTGTCTATTGTCTTAGCAGCGCCGTTCCTGCTTTATCAGATCTGGGCGTTCGTTGCGCCCGGGCTTTATGCGCACGAAAAAAGGCTGGTGTCACCCCTTCTCATCTCCAGTACTTTATTGTTCTATCTCGGTATCGCGTTTGCCTACTTTGTTGTGTTTCCACTGGTCTTTGCGTTTTTTAATAACGTCGCACCGGAGGGGGTCACGGTCAGTACCGACATCGGGCGGTATCTCGATTTTATACTGACTATCTTTCTAGCTTTTGGTATTGCCTTTGAAGTACCTATTGCAACTATTCTGCTGGTGGCCGTGGGTGCGATGACACCTGAAAGTCTGGCTAAGAAACGCCCATACTTTATCGTTGCAGCCTTTGTCGTAGGGATGTTTTTAACACCACCGGATATTATCTCGCAAACATTGCTTGCCCTGCCAATGTGGCTACTGTTTGAAGTAGGGATATTCTTCTCGCGAATCTTTTTAAAGCGCAAGCAGGAGTTTGCCGAAGCGTCAGAAGCGCGTTATCAGAAAAACGCAGAATCCGGCAGTGCGTCCACTGGTAGTGAAAACAGTATTAAACCTGAGCCTGCAACAGACGATGAGGCCATGGAAGATGCCGGACTCGAATCAGAAATCGAAAAGCTTGATCAGAAAGACGCTGACGACAAAAAAGACTGAAACAACTCAGCCAGCGGTGGATATGATTTGCCTCACCGCTGTGCTCACCGCTGTGCTCACCGCTGCACTCACCGCTGCACTCACCGCTGCAGTCACGGCTGCACAACCTTTGCATAGACAGAGGTTATCTTCCTCAGGTTAAAACTAATCTTAAGGCTGCCACATGCCACAGACTACCTCTGCACCCAGGCGCGCTACGCTGCTGATCATTATGGATGGCGTTGGTTTAAATCCATCGAAAACCGACAATGCGGTAGCCCTCGCACGTACGCCGAATCTCGACGCGCTGTACTCCTCCAATCCGGTTGCAGTCCTTGAAGCTTCCGGGGCGGCGGTCGGGCTGCCCAGTGGTCAAATGGGTAACTCTGAAGTCGGTCATTCAACGATTGGCTGTGGCAGTATTCTGCGGCAGGACCTGGTCGTCATCAACGACAGCGTGGCAAATGGCAGCTTTTATCAGAACAGCGCATTCGTCGATGCGTGCAAGGCAGCGGCTGCAGCCAAAAGACCGCTGCATTTAGTTGGTCTGGTCTCGGATGGTGGGGTACACAGCCACCTCGATCACGTGATGGCGTTAATAGAAACCTGTAAGCGCAATAAAGTCGTGCCCATGCTGCACATGATTACCGATGGCAGAGATACAGCACCGCAATGCTCAACGGCCTACCTTGATGACATTGAAGCTGCACTCGCCGATGCCGGTGGACAGATTGCGACAGTCAGTGGTCGCTACTATGCGATGGACAGAGATAATCGCTGGGAGCGTGTGCAAACCGCTTTCGACACGATCGTTCATGGTAAAGGCGGGCGTGCAGCAACAGCGCTTGAAGGAATTAAGTTGGCGTGGGACTCCGGCAAGAGCGATGAATTTATCGATCCGTTTGTCGTGGACGGTGCCGAGTGTATTCAATCTGATGACAGCGCGATCTTTTTTAATTTTCGCAACGATCGCCCGAGAGAATTAAGTGCTGCACTGATTGATCCCGACTTCAAAGAATTTGACCGCGGTGGTGACTATCGTGGTATTACACTCACCACCATGACGCTATACCATCCTGATTTTCCATGCACCATTGCGTTTGAAAAGGACAAACCTGAATCAACGCTCGGTCAGGTGATTGAAGCCGCCGGTATAAAGCAGTTTCATTCAGCAGAAACTGAAAAGTATCCACACGTTACCTTCTTTTTTAACGGTGGCAGAGAAGCCCCTTATGACGGTGAAGATCGTGGCCTGATTAACTCACCCAAAGTCGATACCTATGATCTTCAGCCTGAGATGAGTGCTTATGAAGTCAGAGATAAAGTACTTGAGGCCATCCGTTCAGAGCAGTACGGTTTTATTGTGGTGAATCTGGCCAATGGTGATATGGTAGGTCATACCGGCATTCGTGAAGCGGTTATCCGGTCGGTAGAGGTAGTCGATGAAGTGGTTGGTGAGTTGGTTGCCGCTGCCGATGAAAAGCACTATTCAGTGGTACTGACCGCAGACCACGGTAATGCCGATATGCTGGTCGACCCGGTCACTGGCGCACCACATACTAAGCACACTATATTTCCCGTTGCCTGCATGATCAAAGATAAAGTAGCGTGGAATCTGGCTACCGGTGGCGGGCTTTCCGATATTGCCCCGACGGTATTACAGCTGATGGGGCTTGAGCGTCCCGAAGGTATGGGCGGGCGTTCTATCTTGTTGAGTGAACAGTCAAATTAGCGTCCCACATTGTTGTCAACGCGGTAACTGTTAATTGCTTACCCTGCTGATAATGATTCAAGCTCGTCCCAGCGTTCGTACGCCACTGCAATAGCAGACTCAAGCGAGGTGTACTGCGCCTGCAAATTACTGAGCTCATTGCCACCTTTTTGATAAATTTCAGGGTCGGCGAGTGTGGTTTCCAGTGCAGTTTTTTCTGCTTCCAGTTTTTCTATTTTCTGTGGCAATTGGTCAAGCTCGCGTTGCAATTTGTAAGAGAGCTTTACTTTGGCCGGGCCTGCGCTTTTATTGTCTGTACTGTTGGCAGTACTGCTCTGCGATTTTTTGTTTTTAGTGCCCGTGGTTTTACTGTTGCTTGCTGATGAATCCGGCATCTGGCTAAGGTAATCACTGTATCCGCCAACGTACTCACGCAAACCACCGCCTTCACTAAACGCGATGGTACTGGTGGCAATGTTGTCGATAAATTCGCGGTCGTGACTGACCAGCAGTACAGTGCCGGGGAAATTAAGAATGGTGTATTCCAGCAGTTCCAGTGTTTCCACATCGAGATCATTGGTGGGCTCATCGAGTACCAGTACATTGGCCGGTTTGGTGAAAAGTTTTGCTAACAACAATCGGTTGCGTTCACCACCGGATAACGCAGTGATGGGTGCGCGAGCACGCTCCGGACTAAACAGGAACTCCTGCATATAGCCCATGATGTGTTGCCGGTTACCGTTGATATCTACAAAGTCCGCACCTTCGGAAACGTTGTCAGCTGCACTCTGTTTTTCATCAAGCTGTGCCCGCAACTGATCAAAGTAGGCGACTTCAAGGTTAGTGCCTTGTTCAACGGTACCGCTATCCGGAGTCATTTCTCCCAACATAATTTTAAGCAGCGTGGTCTTGCCGCTGCCGTTGGGACCGATAATCGCCACCTTGTTGCCGCGCATTACCGTGGATGAAAAATTCCGGATTAATTGTTTGCCGCCAAGCTCATGGCTGACACCATTGAGATTAAAGACGATTTTTCCAGACTTGTTGCCGGACTGAACCTGCATGTTTACCTGACCGATCTGTGCTCGTCGCTGTGCACGTTCTTCACGCAGTTTTTTCAGTGCGCGTACGCGACCCTCGTTACGGGTACGCCGGGCTTTTATGCCTTGTCTGATCCACTCTTCTTCCTGTTTGAGTTTTTTGTCGAACTGCTTGTCGTGTTCCTGTTGTGCTGCGATGGCCTGCTCACGGGATATCAGATATCTCTCGTAGGTTTGCTGCCAGCTCGTTAATGTGCCACGGTCAATCTCTACTATGCGGTTGGCCAGTACTTTGATCAGTTGTCGATCGTGCGTGACAAAGATCATCGTGACATTGAGTTTCTTTAAAAACGTTTCCAGCCAGACAACCGAAGCGACATCGAGGTGGTTGGTTGGTTCGTCCATCAGCAGCACTGAAGGTTCGGTCACCAGGGCCCGGGCCAGCATGGCGCGGCGTTTCTGTCCGCCGGAAAGTGTTGAAATCTGCACGTCAGGGTCGAGCTTGAGTTGGCTGATGACGCTTTGTACTCTGGCAGAGGCCTGCCAGATATCATCATCGGTATCGATGCTGGTTGTGCCGTCGCGATATATCTCGAGCAGCGCCTGTGCCTTTGAAGGCTCGTGACCGGATGCGGTAACTTCAAAAACGCTGCGGTTGTCTTCACCGCTGGGCACTTCCTGTTGCAGTCTTGCGATGGTAACGCTGTCGTTTTTTTCAAGCTGGCCGCTGTCAGGGACCAGATCACCACTGATAACTTTTAGCAGTGTTGATTTGCCCTGTCCGTTGCGCCCCAGTACGGCAATTTTGTCTCCTTGTTCGACCACCAGATCAGCATGATCCAGAAGCGCTTCGGGGCCGAATGCGAGGCTGATATCCCGCAACCTGATAAGTGCCATAAGTGTTGTGGAACCTGTTTGCCCGCCAGCTGGTCAATCGCGGGCTTATTGAGTGAAACGATGTACTTAAAGCCGGGAATAATGCACGGAGAGCAGAAAATCAGTGAAGCCAGGTGGCACGTGCAGGGCGATAAAAACGCTCACTGCCGTTTGCAAGACAAGCACGCTCACCCGGATGACGCGGACAGGTACTGACAGCCTGCGGTTAGCTCTGTGGTTGTTGCTTGGCCCATTCTGCGTCGGTATATGCTTTTATGGTAAGCGCGTGGATGGCACCGGATTTGATGTATTCGTCCAGCACTGCATAAACCAGCTTGTGCCTTTTTAGCGTAGAGAGCTCGTTAAAGCTGTCGCTGATGACCAGTGCCTCGAATTTACTGCCGTCGCCAGAGACAGTTGCCTTGGCTCCGTTGATCGATTGTTCGATTTGGTCACTGTAAAAATCCATTCTCATGGGTACTGTCTCTTGGTGCTCGTGGCGCGCATTATACCGCTTCGAACTAATGCCCGTTTGTCAAATGTATGAAACGTATTGAGTGTGGTTACTGCGGATAAAAAGAGGGCCCGCAGGGCGGGCCCGATATGGGGGTGAGAACGTGACTGTTGCAAACAGGTCACGCACCCATTGTTTTAGACCCTCCAGCGAAAAAAACAACCATATATGTCGAGAATTATCATTACCGCCGAATTAAATTTCGAATCTGTATTGTTGTGATGGTTAATTGGCGCAATGTAAAGTTTCTGTGCATGTGTCGGATCATAACCATTACTGTCTGGCGGTGATATCCGCACCCATGCGTCAAAAAAATTAGCACCTGTTCCGGATACGCACTAACTACCGAGTAACCTTCTTGCGATGACTTCACTTTGAATTTCTGAGGTTCCTTCAAAAACACTCAAAATTCTTGCATCGTTAAGCAGCCTGGATACCGGATGTTCCATCGCGTATCCCATACCGCCGTGAATCTGTAGCGCACAGTCAGCACATGACCACGCTGTACGTGCAGCCAGCAACTTTGCCATGCCTGCCTCGACGTCACATCTTTGACCCATATCTTTGCTGCGTGCTGCGGCAAAAGTCATCTGTCTGGCAATTTCAGTGTCAGTCAGCATGCGTGCGAGTTTTCCGTAGATGCGTTCAAATGTGATTAACGGGTGTCCGAATTGATGTCTCTCCTGCGCGTACGTGGTTGCCAGTTCAAACGCATTGCGAGCAACACCGACTGCTCTCGCCGCGGTTTGGATTCTGGCGGATTCAAACGTAGTCATCAGTTGTTTGAATCCTTGTCCCTGCATATCACCTAACAACGCAGATTGTGGTGCGGTAAACCGGTCAAAAGCCAGATCGTACTCCCGCATGCCCCGGTAGCCGAGTACTTCAATTTCACTGCCGCTGATTCTGTTATCCGGAAACGGGTTTGCTTCGCTGCCTCGTTGCTTGTCGATCAACAGCATACTGAGGCCACTGTGATTTGTAGTGCCTGCATCTGTGCGTGCCAGAAGTGTCATTAAATCTGATCTTGCTGCGTGTGTGATCCAGGTTTTGTTGCCTGTTATCTGCCAGTGTCCGTCATTAGTCCGGGTTGCCCTGCAGTCAATCGAGCCAAGATCCGAACCGGTGTCGGGTTCGGTGAAAACCGCAGTTGGTAAGATGCTGCCGCTGGCAATTCCGGGCAGGTATTTTTGTTGTTGTGTGGTGCTGCCAGCTTGTTGAATGAGTTCCGCTGCGATTTCTGAACGTGTACCAAGTGAACCCACACCAATGTAGCCTCGTGAAAGTTCTTCAGTCACCACACACATGGCGAGTTTGCCGTAGCCCGAGCCGCCGTATTGCTCGTCAATAGTGAGCCCGAATACCCCAAGCTCGCCTAGTTGGTTAACAAGTGCCTCCGGTATCAGCGCATTGTCGAGATGCCATTGCTGTGCAAACGGGGTGATATGGGTATCGGCAAATTTGCAGAATTGATTCGCAACCAGTTGCAGCGATGAATCAATGCCCGTGCGGGTTTGTGTGTGCCCTTTCAGTAGTTCATCGACAATAATCTTTGAGCGCTGTGTGTGCGTGTTACTGCAAAAAGCGCTGGCAAGTTGTTTGAGGTCATCGGTATTAACCGCAATATGACCTGGTCTAAAAGTTTCGAGCTGGCTCATGTCAATGCCGTGTAGCAGCTGGCCAACAATATCTGTGGTTGCCGCTTTGGCAACGGTCAGTTCAAGTACACGAACCTCTTGTTGCGAGTGCAGTGTCTGCATCCATTGTGTAACCGCATCAAACGCCTGAGCAAGCGATGCCTGCCATGCAAAACCGTGTCTGATAAACTGTGTGTCTGAGTGTTCGGCGGCGGCAGAATTGGATAACACCGCATCTTTCGATTGATCTAAAAAAGCATTGATCGTTTGTTGTGCATCGACACAGCAATGCAGAAATTCATCGATATTATCGTTGATTTGGTGAGTCATCAGACTTGCTTGTCTATCAGAGGTGGTTCAATGCCATAGGCGTTCAGTATGTCCTGAGTGTCCGCACCCGGCACCGGACCTGCGCTGAGCTTGCCTTCACTGGCATTATCGACTCTGACAGTTGACCCCGGTACCCTGAAACTTCCTGCCGTATTATGCTGCAGGGTTTGTATCATCGGATTGGTTGTAGAAGCGCGGGAGTCGTTGTTGAGTAGTTCGGTAAACGTCTGATAGGGTCCCCACAGTGCACCATGGTCTTGCAACGCTTCTGAAACTTTCTGCAAGGTAGTTTCTGACGACCATTCAGATAGCAGTGCTTTTATCTCTTGGCGAAGCTGATAGCGATCAGCCTCGCGAGTCAGGTCAACATTGTGTTTCTTTTCAAGCGTTGCAACCGCGCGTTCAATCTCTGCGGCTGCAACCAGTGCCAGCCAGTGACGGCGTGTCATCGCAACCACCATGACATAGTGACCGTCACTGCATGGCAGGCTGTGACCAAACGTACCGTAAACATGATTACCATGACGGGTTCTGTTTTTGCCACCCAATTCGGTTTCAGCAAGTATGCCGAGGTTACCGAGAAATCCAATAGCAACATCTGACAATGCCACACGCAGATGTTGCGCCTGACCGGTGCGGTCACGCGCTCGCAGTGCGGCAAGAATTGCTGTGGCCAGTGTTAAACCGGCAATCCCGTCCCATGCCGGCAGCATGTGGTTAACCGGTTCAGATTCAGATTCGGGCCCGGTGGCAAGTGGAATGCCCGCTGCAGCGTTTACTGTGTAGTCGACGGCAACAGAACCATCATGATGGCCGGTTAGTTCAACCAGAATCAGGTCGGGACGAGCTTGCGTTAATTCCTCAAACGACATCCAGTCCGGCCCGCTGAGATTGGTGAGCAGTATGCCGCCATCATTGCCATGTTGTTGCAGCATGTGCCTGACAATGTCCCGGCCCGGTTCGGTTTTCAAGTCAATGAATACCGATTTTTTTGCGCGATTCAAGCCGTGCCAGTAGAGGCTGGTGCCGTCTGCAGCCAGCGGCCAGCGCTGATGATCTATACCTCCGCCGGGCGGATCAATACGTATGACTTCAGCGCCAAGCTGTGCCAGTGTCAGTCCGGCAAGCGGTGCTGCAACAAAGGCCGAGACTTCAATGATTCGAAGCCCGGCCAGTAAATCGTAAGCCATCCTGGTGTACTTCCGAACTCAGCCCGGAAACTCAATCAGATCAGGGGTCTTCAAAGAAAATGTACGACGTAGAGTAATCACTGAACTCGAAATAGACTTTTTCTTCGCCGCTGTCTACTTCGCCGTTCAGGTTGGCGTCGAGAATGCCGTAGCCGAAACGATAGGGCCGATCAGCGTCACCCTGTGTGGCTGTGGCGGTAGATAATTTGTCAATCTTCATGAAGCGCTTAACCAGCTTTTCGCCGGCGTACACTTCCAGCACGCCATCAGTACCAGTCCAGTTTTGTACGGCTCTTCCTAACTTGTTCTGGGTTTCCTGTGTACAGCCGGCAAGGGCCAAAATGCCTGCTGCCAGGCAGAAGAAAACACTTTTTCTGATCATCGGAGTGAATCCTGTTGTTGCTTGATTGTTCTATATTAGAGGTCTGTGTCGTTTATTCTCTGCAAACCGTCTGGTGGTGCGTGGTGTAGAATAAACTTACGTTGCACACTATACCCGTTTGAGTAACCTGATGAAAAAATACGGAATCAAAATTCACATGCCCAGCGGCGATACGCTTGCCGCAGAGCATTTGCTGGGAGAACAGTGGGTTACCCACCGTTGGTTTGATTCGGAGCAGGAGCGCGACCGGGCTCATTCAGAAATGGAGCGCCAGCCGCCGTATTACCGAAAAGGTGATGTGCCCAGTGTTGTGCTGGAGAAAGTCGAAGAGGGTAGCTGACCCGGACAATGTGATGGCACGGCGGCCTGCTTTACTCGCTGACGGTTACTTGTTACCGGTGTGTTTTTTCGGGTAGTCGTACCAGCGCACGGTGCCACAGTCTGCATAGATGTCGTCCCAGTCGTCGACGTCGAGTTCCATACACACCATCGCGAGTGTCGACATCTGTACATCTGCCTCTTTACTGAGGTAGTTGCAGGTTGATGACATACCCGGGTTGTGCCCGACCATCATGGCGACATTTACATCTGCCGGCAGCTTTTTAATCTGATCGATCAGAGCGCGGGCAGGTGCCTCGTAAATATCATCTGTGCTGGTAAGCATCGCTTTGTCCATGCCCAGATTATTCATCAGCATTTCTGCAGTTTGCAGCGCGCGCGTGGCGGTGCTGGACACAATATGCTGAGGCAACGGCCCTTGCGTTTGCAGGCGCTCTGCCATTACTGGTGCGTCATCGATGCCGCGCTTGTTTAACGGCCGTTCGAAGTCGCTGGTGGCATCGGTCTTCCAGCTCGACTTGGCATGTCGAGTCAGAATTATTGTTTTCATTATGGTGCTCCGACCGGTCAGTTTTCAGGGGTAATGCGTTCAGGCAGTTTGACAGAGTTAACAACAGCATCAGGATGACCGGCAACCTCTCTGGTACCGTCCGGCGACAACGTCAGAGGGATCAGGTCTTTGGGAATCCACAGCTTTTGACCGACTTTTAACGTAGCAGGATTCGAGATTCGATTGAAGTCTGCAATGCGTCGCCAGTTCTCTCGCTGCCGGGTAATATCTGCGGCAATTAATACCAGGTTGTCTCCTTCCCTGACCACATATTCTACGGCACCCAACTGATTGCCAAACGCAACCGCTGGGTCTTGCTGGACAGCGCAGCCGGTCATAACAACAGACGCACTGACTGCAATTAAGGGGGCAAAGCGCTTGATCATATACACGTAAATCTCCATGGTCCTACTGTATAACGGCCGAATCCTGCAGCGTGTTATCGACACAAAATTAAACACACAATTGTTAACCCGACCAGTTGTCTTTGAGTGAAACAATGCGGTTCATCACAAGTTTGGCAGCGGTGGCATCATCGTCCACGACAAAATACCCCTGCCTTTCGAACTGAAAACGGGTGCCAGCAGCGGCATCGGCAACCGATGGTTCTACAAATGCGTTCTCGTGAACCGATAGAGATTCCGGATTAATGGCATCCGTAAAATCTTCCTCTGCAAGCGGATCGGGACGGCTGAACAGCCGGTCGTAAAGACGCACATCAGCGGCAATTGCCTCGGCAGCGTTGACCCAGTGGATCACGCCTTTAACTTTACGTCCTTCAGGCTTTTTACCCAGTGTGTCCGGATCGTGGCTGCAGTGCAGTTCGGTGATGTTGCCATCACGGTCCTTAATAACCTCATCGCAACGAATCACATAAGCGCTGCGCAGTCGCACTTCACCGCCACTGATCAGTCTTTTAAATTTTGGCGGTGGCACTTCTTCAAAATCCGAGCGTTCGATATACAGTTCTCTGCCAAAGTTTACAGTACGACGCCCGAGATCGGTGTTGCCCGGGTGGTTGGCCATGCTCAACGGCTCTACGTTGTCCTGTGGCCAGGTCGTAATAACCACTTTTACCGGATCGAGTACCGCCATTCTTCTTTCGGCAGTCTCATTAAGTTCATCTCTGACGCAGTTTTCAAGCACCTGCATTTCGATCACCGCAGCGCTCTTGGTGATGCCAATGCGACGACAGAATTCTCGAATACTGTCCGGTGTGTATCCGCGCCTGCGCAGGCCTGCAAGTGTTGGCAGGCGAGGGTCGTCCCATCCGTTAACGATGCCGCTTTGCACCAGCTGGATCAGCTTGCGTTTGCTCAGTACGGTGTATTCGAGGTTGAGCGGACCAAACTCGGTTTGTTCCGGTCGGCCTTCAGGTTGTGTTTTTTCCAGTACCCAGTTGTACAGCGGACGATGATCTTCAAACTCCAGTGTACATAGTGAATGCGTAATCCCTTCGATGGCGTCCGACAGGCAGTGTGTGTAGTCGTACAACGGGTAGATGTTCCATTTATCGCCAGTGCGATAGTGATGGGTTTTTTTAATGCGATAGATTGCCGGGTCGCGCATATTGATATTGCTTGACGCCATATCAATCTTCAGCCGCAACACATGTTCGCCTTCGTCATGCTCGCCGTTTTTCATTTCGTTCAGCAGTGTCAGGTTTTGCTCGACACTGCGATTGCGATAAGGGCTTTCCTTTCCTGGCTCTTTAAGTGAGCCCCTGTACTCGCGAATTTCGTCGCTGCTCAGGCTGTCAACATAGGCCAGGTTGTCCTTCACCAGTCCAACCGCAAAGTCGTACAGCTGATCAAAGTAGTCAGAGGCGTAACACAGAGATTTCCAGGTAAACCCCAGCCACGCGACATCCCGCTTGATCGCGCTCATGTACTCTTCGCTCTCTTTATCCGGATTGGTGTCGTCGAAGCGCAGATTGGTCCAGCCATCAAACTCTTCAGCAATACCAAAGTTCAGGCAAATCGACTTGGCATGGCCGAGGTGCAGGTAGCCATTCGGCTCCGGCGGGAAGCGTGTGGCGACCAGCTTGTTATGCTTGTTATCAGCGACATCCTTTTCAATCATGTTGCGGATGAAGTTGGCTGGTATCGCGTCGGTTTCGGTTGTCATGTGCTCTGGAAAGTAAGGCTTACAGGGGTAGTTTAAGTCGGACTGCGGCATTTAGCTGTTACAAGTTCGGTCAACAATTAATTTAGGGTCAGAATTTGAATAATTTAGATGGGCAATTTGTTTGAAGTATTGACCAAGGTGGACTACCATTAGCGGTTCGGAGCTGGCGTAGCTCAGTTGGTAGAGCAGCTGATTTGTAATCAGCCGGTCGGCGGTTCGACTCCGTTCGCCAGCTCCAAATTTTTAATCCCCCCAAACTATCTGACCAAAATTCTCTGATCAGATCCTCCAGGTAAAACCTGAAAATCCCAACCCGTGTATAGCTACACCTGCAAACTGGTGAGCTGGCTTCTCTAAGCTTTCGGTTTAGTTAGTTCAGCGGAATATTGTTAGACACTTTTCCCTGCTGGTAAGTTTCCGACAGCACATCGTACTGGCTGGCCAGTGATTGCATCAGCGGCTGGAATGTAGTGGCGTCCGGGGTGCTTTCAACCAGCTCCTGTATGGAGTGACATGTCCAGAATTCGTTGCTGCGTCGGTAACCACCTGGTTCTACATCAAATACCTCTTTCAGTATTTTCAAATCGTGCGGTATGGCAAAAGCGTCTTTGGAATCCTGATGACTGAAAAAATAATAGAAATTATCAAACCCTGTCCAGGTGATTGCAGAAAGACATAAGCTGCACGGCTCATGGGTGGACAGAAAAATCAGCTCTGAAGGCTCTGGGCGGTTGTCGGCGGGTAGTTCGTAGTAGCGTTTTAGCAGATGCATCTCGCCGTGCCACAACGGATTTTCAAGTTCGTTGTTGGTCTCCGCCAGAAACGTAGAGAGATCGTTTTTGTTGAGCAGAGCTGCACCGAATATTTTGTTACCCGCTGCCACGCCGCGTTCCGTCAGTGGCAGGATATCCTGTTCAATGGTTTCCAGGAGTCTGGTGGCGAGGCGTTTTGGGTCGGTATTCATGAAGGCTTTATCTGTGAAGTCCGTTGAGTGTAACGCCAGTGTTATGCAGTGTCGAAATTATCCGTTACTGGCTTGTAAATGTTCTTTTAGATATTCACGGTAGCTTTTCATGACTCTTTCTATGTACTTCTCTGTTTCACGATAAGGCGGGACGCCGTCGTACTTTGCTACTGCACCTGGCCCGGCATTGTATGCTGCCAGTGCCAATCCAATATTGTTGTTGTAGCGATCCATCAATGCTTTCAGGTACTGCACACCGCCGCGAATGTTCTGCTCTGCGTTGAAAGGATCTGTGACGCCAAGTTCTTTTGCTGTGGGTGGCATCAGTTGCATCAGACCCTGAGCGCCCGCCCGTGAAATTGCCATGGTATCGAAGCAGCTTTCATTTCTGACGACGGCCTTAACCAGCTTCGCGTCCACTTTGAATTCGCTTGAGATTCTATGAATGGTAGAATCGATGTCACGTGCCCGAAGCTGTAAACGACTGGGTGTCATGCCTTTGCAGCTACGTGTCGCCTGTGGTCTGCCTTTGATGGCAAGCAACTCAAAACGTGCAGTGTCCTGCGCCTTCGGTTCAACGTTGGTGTACCAGACGGTGCCGTCTATTTCTTCGTAAACGTAGGTTCTGTCTGCCGTGATGTTTTGGCTGGCAAGGCACATCAATACGGTTGCGACGTACCTCAAACAGACAACATGTTTGCGCATGTGCTTTCTCAAGTCATTGATTAAAAAGGCTATCGGCGCAGTTATGCAGGTCCTTTACGGGTATGTTTAAAAACTTTAAATTTAACGTCTGAGATGCTGTTTTATGGGTGAAAACGACAATGGCGTGGCGGATCTATCGGTCAGTGTCATAGAACAGGAGATCGAAAGTCGAAGCGATGGCGGAGGTCATACTGCTGATGTCGTGGTGCTGGATTCTGTCGGGTCGACCAATACCTGGCTAAAAGAAAAGCTTGCGCAGACTGCTTTGCCTGCAGGTCAGTTCGCGCTGTGTGCTACCGAACACCAGACCGCCGGGCGTGGTCGTCGCGGCAAGACCTGGCACACGCCAAAACAGGGGGTAACTTTTTCTGTCGCATTCAGCGTGGCGCATCCTGTCCGTGAGTTGTCCGGTCTGTCATTGTTGTGCGGCGTTGCCGTGTGCGACACGCTGCGAGAGCTTGGCGTATCTGCGCTGATGAAATGGCCAAACGATATTCTGGTGCAGCAGGCAAAGCTCGCAGGAATTCTGGTCGAGATCGCGCATGCATCAGATAATGTATCGACGGTAATCGTCGGGATTGGCCTGAATTATCGACGCGGCGCAGAGGCTGGTCAGATTGACCAGAGCAGCACGGATTTGCTGGTATTACTCGGTGAATCTCTGCCACCCAGATCTCGCCTGATTGGCAGGATGGCAACGGCTGTTTTTGCGGCGTGTCAGCAGGACATCCCGGAAACAGTGGCCCAACTTGTCACCGATTGGAGCGAATACGACGCGTTGGCGGGTATGGCGGTGAATATAGAAGGTGGCCCGGAAACACAATCCGGTATGGCCGACGGTATTGATCCGTCGGGTCAACTGCGCGTCAGAACCAGCGAAGGCGAGTTTCTGGTGTCGTCCGGCAATGTCAGTGTCAGGCCGGTGTAAAACACAAATTCCGTTGTCTGGGATGTGTTCTGCGTTGCAGAATCAAAGCAAAAATCTGACGCCGTGTGACGATTGTTTGCGACGACTGTGTAGAATCTTTGAATGGATGGCGTACACTAAATTTTGTCATGACGAAAAAACTTATTCCCGGGGTTAATTGATGTTTCTCCCAAACAAAATCAAGCGACTTGTTCGTGTCTGTTCGGTGTTGATGTTCGCACTGGCTGCTGTTGCGTGCAGCAACGGCGGTTCCGGTGACAATCAGCGTTCCGGCAACAGCCTGCCGTCGATTCAGCTGAACGATGGAGAAGTGCTCGGCAACGGCAGTAGTGTCGTTCGTATTCCTGCCACTGATGACACCGGCATTGCCAGCGTTTCAGCGACGTTGCTGCGGCAGGGAAAGCTCGGCTCCTGTGGCAGCCAGATTGATCTGTCGCTGGCACAAGATTCATTACTCGAAGCCTGTCTCGCTGATCAGCCAATATGCTCGGTTGAGTTTATCCCTGACGCTAACGAGGTTGTGGTGTTTCCCCCGCCGTTATATGCGCCGGTGGGGCTTGAGTACGAGCTTTCTTTTATCGACAGAGATGGCGCTGCCACCGATCCGGTAAAAGCAGTTTTTTGTTTTGATGTTGGTGCAAACGCAGCGCCGGTGCCTGCCGCCGACACCTATCAGTTGGTGTTCCCAAGTACCATTCAGCGCAATGGCGTCATTTATAACTCGCGTTGTGAAAAGCAGCCCGGCTCGGATGGCGTGTTGTCAAACGATGATGACGATGAACATATCACTAACACCTGCCTGCAAGCCGAGCTTGTAGATCTGCCGGAATTTGCCAGTAATCTCAGCACTTTTCGCAATACTTTCCGGTCGGATGGCGGGTTTCGTTATGAAGCGTTTAATAATGCGCCCACGGCAGACAGCTTTACTTATCGGGTAACTGACGGTGTTAATCCGCCAAGCGATCCGATACGTGTCAACATTGTATTCTCTGGAGAGAACAGAGCGCCTGTTGCTGTAAACGATACCTTCACCGTGGCTGAAGATTCCGATGCGCAGACACTTAACGTACTGGACAACGATTCAGACCCGGATGCTTTGCCACTTTCTATCAGCACGGTCACCAACGGGCCAACCTCGGGTAATGCGACCATACGCAATGGTGTGTTTATTGAATACCAGCCCAATGAAAACTTCAGCGGTACTGACAGTTTTAATTACACCATCGTCGATTCTGCAGGCGTTACTGCAACAGCGGTGGTGGAAGTGCAGGTTGCCCCGGTTAATGATGCACCAAATGCCGTGAACGACACTGTCACCACGGATGAAAACACACCAATCAGTATCAATGTACTGGCGAATGATACTGATCCGGAAGGTGATGCTCTGCAGATCAGCGGCGTTGCTACACCCACCAATGGAACAGCGGTGCTTACTGGAGCCGGTGTTGTCACGTATACGCCGGCCACGAATTTTTCCGGCGTTGATGCGTTTGAATACACCATCACTGACAGCACGGGTGCTTCAGATACTGCAACCGCCAGAATCACTGTTAATTTCGTGAATGTTGTACCGGTTCCTGCGGAAGATTTCGCATCAACCAATGAAGGTGAATCTGTACTTATCCCTGTGCTTGCCAATGATACGGACAATGATGGCGATTCACTCGACATTGTGGAGTTAGAGCAGCCCACCAACGGCACTGCCGCAATTGTTGAAGCGCAGATTCGTTATACCCCTAATGACAATTTTAACGGCCTGGACACGTTCAGATACCGGGTCAGTGATGGTAATTTGTTTGCCTGGGCGCAGGTTAATGTCAATGTCGGCGCGGTTAATGATGCGCCGGTTGCTAACGATGATCAGGCTAATACCAGCGAGAACACGGCTGTTGCGATCAGTGTGCTCGATAACGATACCGATCTCGACGGTGATGCACTGTCGGTTCAAAGTGTGACCAACACCAGTGCCGGTCTTACCGCTGTAAGCACAGACGGCCAGAGCGTTATTTTTACGCCTGCAACGGCTTTTAGCGGGACGGCAACATTTTCGTATACGGTGACTGACAACAACGGTGGAGCAGCCTCTGCCGATGTGACAGTTCAGGTGTCTGACACAAACTTTGCCCCAACGGCAGTAGATGATGTTGGGAGTACCAGTGAGGGCTCAGCAGTAGTGGTTGATGTACTGGCCAATGACACTGATCCGGATGCAGACCCGCTGACACTCTCAATTCAGAACGCACCGGCTAACGGCAGTGCAACCGTTATATCATCGGGTATTCGGTATACGCCGAATGCCGCGTTTGATGGCACCGATACCTTTACCTATTTGATTACAGATGCTGGTGGGTTAACCGACAGTGCAACCGTTAGTGTCACTGTCAGCAATGTTAATGTAGCACCACTCGCTTCTGACGATTCAGCATCAACGCCCGAAAATACCGCGGTTACCATCAGCGTACTTGCAAACGATACCGACGCAGACGGTGATGCGTTGACCATTGACAGCGTCGGGTTACCGAACAACGGTACAGCAGTGATTCAGGGCGGGGCTATTGTCTATACACCGGATAACGGGTTCAGTGGTGATGATGAGTTTTTGTATGAGATCTCGGATACCAGTGGCGCTTCAGCGTCGGCCCTTGTGACGGTTGCGGTCAGCAGTGTAAATCAGCCGCCCGTCGCGGTAGACGATAATGTTTCCACAGAGCAGGATGATCCGGTCAGTTTCTCGCCGCTGGGTAATGACTCAGACCCTGATGGCGACAGCATAACAATACTCAGTGTCACGCAGCCATCAAACGGAAGCAGTGATATTCAGCCTCAAGCCGACAGGCTGATATACCGACCAGATGCCGGTTTTTCTGGAACAGATTCGTTTGAATACACTATTGAAGACAGCAACGGTGCTACCGCTACGGCTACGGTAAATCTATCTGTTTCATCTGTAAATGTTGCCCCGGTTGCCATTGACGATACGGCCACTACCAATCAGGACACCGCCGTTACTATTGATGTTGTTGGTAATGATACCGATGGCAATTCCGACGCACTGACTGTGTCAGCGGTTACTGATCCCGCCAATGGCAGCGTTGTAATTCTCAATAACGCAGTCGTTTATACCCCGGATGCCTCATTCGGCGGCGACGACGACACATTCGACTACACCGTGGCTGACGGTAACGGAGGAACGGATACCGCCACAGTGACAGTTACTGTGAATGCCGTTATCGTCAATAATATTCCAGTTGCTGTAGCAGATAGTGCAACCACCGATGCAGGTGTTCCAGTGATCATCGATGTGCTGGCTAACGATACTGATCTCGATTCTGACCCTCTGACAGTAAGTGTCGTCAGTGATCCGCCAAACGGCACTGCAGCAATAGTGACGGGTGGTATTGAATACACACCGGCTACAGGTTTTGCCGGAGACGACGACGCCTTTACCTATGAGGTCAGCGATGGAAACGGGGGCACTGCCACCGGCACAGTGACAGTCACTGTGAATGCCGTTGTCGTCAACAATATTCCAGTCGCTGTAGCAGACAGTAAAACCACCGATGCGGGTGTTCCGGTGATCATAGATGTGCTGGCCAACGATACAGATATTGATCTGGACACGTTAACTATTGCTGGTGTCGGTGATCCGGCCAATGGCACTGCAGCATTAGTGACCGGAGGTATTGAATACACGCCGGCTACAGGTTTTAGCGGAGACGACGCCTTTACTTATGATGTTAGTGATGGGAATGGTGGCACCGCCACTGGAATCGTCACTGTGACAGTGAATGCAATTAATAACTTGCCGGTAGCCATCGCAGATACTGCAGATACTGACGAAGACACCGCGGTGGTAATCGACGTATTGGCTAATGATACAGATGCAGACGCAGGGACAGTGCTGTCACTGGCAAGCGTTGGTGCGGCGGGCAACGGGTCAGCGTCTGTTGCCAACGGTGTTGTGGAATATGTGCCCGCAGCAGATTTCTCCGGTTCAGACAGTTTTGACTATGTCGTTGAAGACGGTAATGGTGGCAGTGCCACCGGACAGGTTTCAGTGACAATCGCAGCGGTAAACGACAACCCGGTCGCGCTGGACGATGCCGTGTTAATCACGCAGGATTCGGTCGATGAAATTATTGATGTTCTGGCCAACGATACCGACGTCGATCTTCTCGACACTCTGCAAATTGACTCGATTACCCTGCCGCCCGTTAACGGCACCGCAATCATTGTCGGTACAATCATTCAGTACACCCCGACCCCCGGATTCTTTGGTAGCGATACACTCGACTACCTCGTTATTGATAGCACCGGCGCTACTGACGAAGCGGCAGTCAATATCACCATAGATCCGAATGCCACTGCCTCGAGCTAGTAAAGGTGTAAGCATTCCAGCGAGCAGCACCCTCGCAGTGATGCCGCTCGCTATCTGGTTGGCAGTGATAGAAACCAGCCGGAGTGGTGCAGACGCCACGTGATGATCGATAATTGCTATCATTAGAGGGGACGGTGACGCTCTGCAGTGCGCAAAACACAGGTTTGCGCTGAGTATCCACCGATAGCTCTTATCTCACTCTGACGGTCATGGCATGTACGAAGCATTTTACGGATTAAACGAAAAACCCTTTCTGATGCGGCCGGATGCGCAGTACCTGTATCTCAGCAAAGGTCATCAGGCCGCATTGTCGATGCTCGAATATGTCTTTATGAGCCAGTCGGGCTTTGCCGTTATTACCGGTGAGATAGGCTCCGGAAAGACCAGTCTGATACGCAAGCTGCTGCAAAACAATGACAGCTCACTATCTGTCGGGCTGGTCAATAATACGCACGTGGAATCATTCGAAGAGCTGCTGCAGTGGATGTTGCTGGCTTGTGACCTTGACCCGGCGGAAAAGGGCAAAGTGCAGCTTTATAAAATGCTCAGTGATCACCTGATGCAGAAATACTCAGCCGGCCAGCGGCCGATATTTATTATCGACGAGGCACAGAATCTCAATCCTGACTGTATTGAGCAACTGCGTATGCTGTCGAACCTTAATGCTGATAAGTACGATCTGATTCAATTGGTGCTGGTCGGTCAGCCGAAGCTCAGAGAGACACTGGCCGACCCGAAGTTATTGCCGTTTGTGCATCGGGTAGCTGTGGATTGCCATCTTGAACCGCTGGATCTTGAAGAAACACATGCCTATATCAGGCACCGACTGATGATTGCAGGTGCGCAGCACGAGATTTTTAATAACAGTTCAATATCTTCAATCTGGGAGGCCAGTGGCGGCATACCACGGATCATTAACCTGCTCTGTGATACGGCGCTTTTGTTTGGCTTTGCTGAGCAGCTTACGCTTATTGGTGACGATCTTATTCAGGATGTTATCAATGACAAGCGTCAAAGCCTTTCACCGATATCCGCATAAACGGATATAGCAAGAGGTCGAACCCGTATCTGCATCCACTAGTTAATACCGCTTTTGGCTCGACCTTCAATACCGGGCTTTTCAAACAGCCCGGCTAGGGCTGTAGCGCAATATTGAACTGAATCAGGTTAAATCCGCGAACCGCGATAACCAGCAGCGTGAAGAATGCTGCCCAGCTCAGGTAGTCCATACGTTCGCGTCGTTCTACCAACAGCAGTTCCGAGGCGTACAAAATAATTGCCAATACCACAATAAAGATATTGATGTTGAAGTTGCCAAACAGCAGTGGGCTCTTGGCAAACAACAGTGCGCCGACAATCAGAAACAACAGCAAATAATCGAAAGAGGTAATTTTGAATTCCTCTTTGCGGCGCCCGGGTGAAAATCGAATAGCCAGAAAAATCGCCATGCACACAGCGCAGTAAAAGATAATCTCAAGCGCTACAGCCCACGGGTTCTGCCAGGTAATTCTGTCGATAGTAGACAGATAAATCACAAA
The DNA here is from genome assembly GCA_937931165.1 of uncultured Granulosicoccaceae bacterium. GTDB lineage: Bacteria > Pseudomonadota > Gammaproteobacteria > Granulosicoccales > Granulosicoccaceae. The sequence continues at coordinate 5,407 of CALHCI010000201.1, read as the reverse complement.
AACCACGGTGATATAAATAATGCCGCGTCGCGCGTTCACTCTGAACGGGTAGATGTTGATGCTTTGCAGTGCCAGCAGCACTGCCAAAATCGCTGCGACCACAGCAAACTCTTTGGGTACGTCATTAATCCAGATCGACAATGCGACCAGATATCCGGGTATGGCGATTTCCAAAAATCGTCTTGAGCCGTGCATCAGCACCTGGTTTTTTTCAATAGCTGCCAGGCTGTTTGATAAAAAAGCGAAAATGCGAGTCTGGCCTGGACGCCATTCAGTGCGTTCAGCCATGTTCAACAGAAAGTAGGTGGTCGCACAGACAACCAGATATAGCGCCGTGATCAGGTAGTCGTTTGCATGCGCCAGCCAGATTCCACAACACACCAGAAAAGTGTGGATAGAATAAATGATGACCACGGATTCTTTGTGTGCGAATCCAACACCAAGCAAGCGGTGGTGCATGTGATTGCTGGTTGCGAGAAAAATGTTTGAGCCGGACAGCGCACGCTTTTTCAATACTATTAAAATATCTACCACAGGCAACCCGAGCAGCAGCAATACCACCGACTTGCTCAGGGTGTTGTCGCTGTACTGAGTCAGCAAGATGGCCAGAAAACCTACAGTAAAACCGAGAAACTGACTGCCGCCGTCTCCCATAAACACCATCGCCGGGTGAGTGTTGTAACGTAGAAAGCCAACCAGCCCGCCAATGGCAGCCAGAGCCAGCGTGATTGTCAGTTCATTGCCGGGTGAAAGCCATGCCAGCAGTGCCAGCGCGCCAAGTGAAAACAGCGCTTCACCACCGGCCAGACCGTCAAGTCCGTCTGAGTGGTTAATGGCGTTAATGACGCCGATCATCGCAACCACAGTGAATACTCTGGCCATCCAGTCCGGAAAGAAACTGTCACCGAAGAACGGAAAATCCTGGACGTACAGGTCAGCCATGTAGACCATCGGAATAACAGCGATAAACTGGCCGATAAACTTCATGTAGTGGCCCATCTCGTGTTTATCGTCGAGAGCGCCAAAGACAAGCAGAGTCAGGCTGCCAAACAAATAACACAGCACGATAGAATCAATTTGCGTCAGTGTTACAACGGGAATCAGAGCGCCAATAATGATGCCCCAGCCACCCACTCGGGCAATCGGGTTTGAGTGCACCTTGCGGTTGTCGTCCGGCATATCCATCATGCCCAGACGAGGAGCGAGCCGTACCATAATCGGAATGACGGCCAGGCTGATCATGGTGGCAGCGGCAATTAAAAAAAGATAATTCATAGGGTTATCAGAATTGCTCGCAGATAGGACAGAATGGCTCGGGCATGGAGTAAATTTCGGCCAATTTTCTCATTATAGGTCGACAACGAAGGTGCACTAAGGAAGTATGTCGAGTGTACCATTGAGTCGCTATGGCCGTTTGAAGTTAGCTTGCTGTAATACTTGAATGACGGATACAGCAAACTAGTGGCCAACTTGCCCGATTTCGAATCCTTTCTCTTTTATGGTGATAACTCCGTTATCGTAGCGGGCTTTTAGTTTGAAGCGATTTGGCATGTTTTTGACAGCAGGGCCTTCGCTCGATGCCGGGATCTCTACGGTTTCGCCGTTGGTATCTACAGCAAATTTCGCAATGGTTTTTATAGAATCATTGATTGGCTGATACAAATCGCTGCGCTCACGCAGTTCGGGCTTACCGTTCAGAATATCTTCAAGATACTGCCCGTAATCATAACTCGGTGCGTGTACCACAGCCGGCATTTTGCCAAACTTGGTCAGTGAAATTATCGGCAGATTTTGTTTTTTCAGCTCATCTTGAGCAGCGCGGAATTCACTCAGAGATATTGTTTCAAAGCGGTTTCCGGCAAAAACAATGGCGGCAGTTCTCTGGTTGTACGCAGAGTAAACACCGTAGCTCAACGCCACTATTTGCACGGCTGCAATCACCGACATGTCAAACTTTAATGACTTCTTCCATGGGCGGTAGAGTATCAGCGTCAGTGCCGGACCGAGTACCAGATCGATCGGTGCAATAATTTTTAACCCTTGCCAGCCACCATCTATGAAGAAGAGCTTTCCGGGAAACCAGACGAACATCATCAGGGCCAGTAAAACAATAAAAACTAACAGGCTGACTAGAAAATGCAGTGCGAATGCCTGTTTGACGGAAGGCAGCCTCATTGTCACTCCTTGGAAAAGTTATTGTGCTTTATGGCTGCGCCCGAAGGACGCAACCCGACTCAAGCTTGCAAATAACTTTCCAGAGCGGAGTGTTTATGAGAGCAGCAGAAATTCCAGCAGTGCTTTTTGTGCGTGAAGTCTGTTTCCGGCTTCCTGCCAGACCACGCTTTGCGGTCCGTCGATCACTTCGGCGGTGACTTCTTCGCCACGATGCGCCGGCAGGCAGTGCATAAAGATGGCATCTTTGTCTGCCATGTTAAGCAGTTGCTGGTTGAGCTGGTAAGGGGCGAGTGCTTTCAATCGCTGCTCGTTTTCGCTTTCCTCACCCATGCTGGTCCAGACGTCTGTGACAATCGCCGCCGCATTCTCGCAGGCAGCCTGCGCATCTTCGGTTACGGTCGCGCGCCCGGCACTGTTCTGCAGAATCTGATTGTCGGGTTTATATTCTGCAGGGCAGGCAATCACAAGCTCAAAGTCGAGCAATCTGGCGGTATTGATCAATGAATTACAGACATTATTGCCCGCACCCAGCCAGGCAATCCTGGCCCCGCGAATATCTCCACGGCATTCAAAAAACGTTTGCATGTCTGCCAGCATCTGACACGGATGAAGCATATCGGAAAGGCCGTTGATCACCGGAATGGTTGAAACGCTGGCAAATGATTCAATAGTGGCGTGCTGCCGCGTTCGCAGCATCGCAACATCAACCATTTCAGACAGCACTCTGGATGTGTCAGTAATAGGTTCGCCTCGACCGAGTTGGGTATCCGCCGGAGACAGATTAATCGCATGGCCGCCAAGTTGATTCATGCCGGCTTCAAACGAGCACCGGGTGCGGGTGGACGCTTTTTCAAATATCATCGCCAGTGTGCGGTTTTGCAGGGTATTACGTGGCTCTTTGCGATGCCAAAGCGATTTCAGTTCAATGGCTGAAGCAATCAATGCTCTGAATTCGTCAGCCGACAGGTCTGGCTCTTCAATAAAGTGCCGTACAGAGTGATGATGCACAGGCTGTGCTGACTGGTTGGCCGGATCAGGCATGGACACTGTCTTCCGGTTGGGTCTGTTCGCAAACTTCTTCAATTGCGCCGGCTACGCGACTGGCGATTTCATCGACTTCATCATCAGACAGATTATACGGTGGCAGCAGTCGCACCACATTGCCGGCGGTTACGTTAAATATCACGCGATGCGCAAGCCCGATATTTACCAGCTTGCTGCAATCGGTATCCATTTCAATACCGATCATCATGCCACTGCCTCGAATTTCGTTTACCTGCGGTCTGTTGTGAAGGTGTTTGTTCAGCGCAGCTTTTAATCGATTACCCGCTGCTTCCGCCCTTGCGGGCAGGTTGTCGCGGTCCATGACGTTTAATACTTCGAGCGCTACCCGGGTGGCAAACGGATTGCCGCCGAAAGTGCTGCCATGATGGCCTGGCTGAATAAGCTGTGCAGCATCGCCATGTGCCAGGCACGCGCCGATCGGAATGCCATTGCCAAGTGCTTTGGCGCTGGTAATGACATCTGGCATCACCCCTTGTTTGAGGCTGGCAAACCAGTGTCCGGTGCGACCAACACCGGTTTGTATTTCATCGCAAATCATCAGCCATCCATGCTGGTCACACAATTGGCGGATATTCGACAAGTAGTGATCATCCGGTACCGAAATGCCGCCTTCGCCAAGGATGGGTTCGACCATCACAGCAACGATATTGGTGTGCTTTTCTGCGGCCGCTTCGATGGCACTGAAATCGTTGTAGGGCAATTGCAGAAAGCTCTCGACCAGCGGTGCAAAACCGTTGTGCACCTTGGCGTTGCCTGTGGCGCTCAGCGTGGCCATGGTTCGGCCGTGAAAACTTCCGTCAAAAGTAACAACTACCGGATCATCAATGCCTTTGGTGGCAGCGTGGAGTCGGGTCAGTTTGATCGCGGCTTCGTTCGCTTCCGCGCCGGAATTGCCAAAGAAAACCGCGTCCATGCCGGTGAGTTCGCAAAGCTTTTGCGCCAGATTTCTCTGGTTGTCTACACCAAACAGGTTGGACGTATGCAGCAGTGTTTGCGCCTGCCGGGTAATAGCGGCGGTAATTTCCGGGTGGCTGTGGCCGAGTGCGCACACCGCAATACCGCCCAGTGCATCGAGGTATTCGTTGCCGTCGGTATCCCACAGACGCGCGCCTTCACCACGTTCGAACGACACCGCTAAGCGGCTGTAAGAATTCATTAGAGGTGAGGTTGGTTCGGCATCCGCCATTAGAGCATCCCGCAGTTCTTTTGAAGAAAAATAGGTCGTGGACCAGATAGATTATGGAATCGCAGGAACGATGTAAACCAATGCGGGCTATTTGCATGCCGTCTGCGACAAAACCGGCTGCCGCCGTAATCCGGTGCGGTGTGACTTTGCTCTTGAAATTAGCAGATTAAAACTCCAGTTTGTGTGGGATAATTGGTCACACAGTCACCCACTAGAGCATATTGGCAATGGACGTTAACGACAGAATCAAAGAACACATCGAATCCAATCCGGTAGTCCTTTTTATGAAAGGGACGCCGCAAATGCCGATGTGCGGGTTTTCCAGCCGTACCAGCGAAGCACTAAAATCCTGTGGAAAAGAATTCGCCTATGTGAATGTCATCATCGATTCCGAGATTCGGGAGTCGCTGCCGGCGTATTCAGACTGGCCGACCTTCCCTCAGCTTTACATCAAAGGCGAGTTGGTTGGCGGCTGCGATATTGTCACCGAAATGCATGCCTCCGGTGATCTCGCGAAAATGATCGAAGAAGCCACCGCTTAAGCTACTTAAAAATTCGGTCTACACGTCAGAGCGTTCCCTTCCGCCCGAAACCTGACGTAAAAACGAACCACACACTACGCTCGTGAGGTGTCCAAAGCGGCCAGAACCACACCCGCCTGGGAGCGTTTGAAAAGGCAACGAACGTCCCTTCCCACTTGCGGGAGGGTCGGCATTTAAGCGCCGGGGGGGGTACCTGCCGGGGCTTGTATGCGTTTCCAGCTACCTCCAAGACTCGGTGTACCACCCATTACAGGCTTACAATCGGTTCAGCACCTAACCGCCGGCAAGTACGCTCCGTTGTAGCTCGTATCTCACCAGGACGGTTAACGTCTTAAGCCGGCGCCCCGTGCACAGATTCCCATTGATTGATCACCTTGCAAAAAAGGTCGGCGGTCATTTTGGTATCGTATACTGCGGAGTGCGCTTCTGACTGATTCCA
>CALHCI010000200.1 GCA_937931165.1 uncultured Granulosicoccaceae bacterium | reverse complement strand
TTTTTTCTGTCCAGCCTTATAAGGCTGGCAATAGCAGCATCAACATCGTTTGCAGTCCGATTGCCAGCGGCATTGGTACCAACTGGCAACACCAATGGGCTTGAGCTCAAATATTCCAGGTAAAGCCGGTCGCCTTTTCCGAAACCTTCCATAACTTGCTGATGACAGACTTTTCCATGGCGTAGGGTTCAAGTGTGCCTTTACCCACCGGCCCCACCATCTCCATGCGGCCTGTAGGTCCGTAGAGTGCACGTTGTTCCAGTCCGTCTGCGGTTGCGCACATGACTTCCGGGTAAGCGCCTTTTTCAGCGGTTTGCACCATAGGTGATCTGGCCATGAGCCACCACATAATTCGTGTGCCAAGTCCGCCGCTGGTGCTGATTAACGATGTTGCAGACGAGCCCGGATGGCAGACGTAGACTTCGACGTTCTTGTTTGAGTCTTTGATCTTGTCTTGCAGTTCATAGGCAAACATCATCTGTGCAAGTTTACTGTGACAATAGGTATTATTCTGGTGATAGTTGTTGTCCCAGTTCATGTCATCGAACTGCATTGTCTTCAGGCCCATCTTATAGCCAAGGCTTGCGACAACTACAATTCGGCCTTTGGTTTCTTCAATGCGTTCGAATAACATGCCGCATAATACAAAATGACCATAGTGGTTGGTTCCCAGCTGGCTTTCAAAACCGTCTACAGTAAATTTTTGTGTAGGTACCTGTGCGATCGCTGCATTACAAATTAGTGCATCAATTTGAGGTACTTTGTTCAACATTTCACTGGCTGCTGCACGCACGCTGGAGAGCTCTGCTAAATCCATGCGTATAAAGCTCACATCGGCTTCCGTACCGAATTCCTGCTTAAGCTTATCAACCGCGGCTGTGGATTTTTCCGTGCTGCGGTTCAGCATGATGACTTTGGCGCCCCGTGCCAACAAGATGCGGGAAGCCTCAAATCCTGCCCCCGCGTTGCCGCCGGTGATGACGTAGGTTTTACCGTCGAGGGAGGGGAGCTGTTCCGGTGTCCAGCCGTTGGGACCAAAATCTTGTTGAGTGCTCACAGCTAAGGCTCCTGATATTGTGCCGTTGTGTGGATTGAGTGGTCAGTGAGTGCTTATGATGAATAAACTATATCTCTCAATTGTGATCTTAAACAGGCGTCATAGTCTTTAAAACGTGCCTATTTGTATCGTCAGGGTATAGACTGCTGCCGCGCACCGAAATGCAGTATTGCGGGTACTGGCTATTCATGTGGTTGGGCTGAATCAAACTCCGTGTAGTAGCGATGTTGATTGCAGTAAGTGCGTTTAAAGAAAACACTGAAGCGAAGTCGGTGAGGGTGCTTGCACCGGAAGAAGTACGGCTGACCGAAGTCAATAATGCCTACTGTGAATCCAGCACGGAGAGTTTTGATTCGGTAAGCCGTGCTTTATCAGCCTGGCTCATGTCAAGAAATCCCTGCCGCATTCTTGCGACTTTGTCTCTTTTTACTTCTGGTAGTGCTCGACTCTCTGCAAGTCTTTTTTGTTCTTCCGGATAGATCACCGGGGGGCCGTATGCGTACGCAAAGGGAGGTTCTGCCGGATTGATGTCAGGAATCTCCGTGGCAGATCCGGTATCGCTGTGAGCGGATATAAATCTGGAAATAAAGTAATCCCTGGTAAGGCCCAGGTTCATGCCGTTCAGCCCGGTGTTGTCGGGCTCGGTGATTGACCAGCCCAACTCCTTGTTAATATTAAACAGGCCGAGCGCTCTAATTGCAGGGAAGCGTACCTCCAGCGCAACCAGCATATCGCTGCTCCATATCTCTTTGTTTTCGTTGCGATCAGAATTGTCGCCGTTTTGACCCCACGCGGGATCAGGAATATCAGCGGGTTCTGCGCTACCGAATTCGGCGATCAGGATAGGTTTGTCCGGATAGTTTTTAACCAGTGTGTTGTAGGCATCGGCGTAGACTTCAGTAAAACTCTCCCAGCTGGTCCAGCTGTAGTTGGTGCCCCAGTTGTAACCGTCTATTGATGTCCAGTCGACAAAATCATCTCCTGGATAGTATTGTGTAATGTCATTGACCGAGTCGATATTGAGGTTGTTTGCGCACCACACCCACTCGATGTAGTCGTTTACTCCCATTCTTTCGAATAACTGATGTATATATCGATAGGCCTGCTTGTATGCATCGGGGGCGTCGCTATATGAGTACCAGTTACCATTAAATTCGTGACCGAATCGCAGTAATATATTCGGCTTTGGCTGGTCTTCATAACTATTGCGCCAGGCCATAAACCTGCCGGTCCATTCAACCAGATAGTCATCCCACAGCCCGGCTGTAATTTCGGGCAGTATGTTTACATCCTTGCGATTCTGATCTATGGGCATCCAGCTGATCATCGGTACCATGCCTGCGTCCGCAACTTTAGTGGATTGCCAGTACAGCTGATCCCAGTTTTCTGTGAACGCAGAAAACAAAGTAATGAACGACAACTTCTTGTGCAGCTGGTCATTAAGAGAATAGATATTCTCCTGTTTCCAGCCATTGCCCGGAACAAAAGCCCCCAGCATCACGCTGGCATTTGCATAGGACGTAAGCACTGACAGCAGCAATGCAGTGGTTACCACCATGTGCCTGCGCGCACGATATATTTTTCGATTTCTCAACTTTGTAATTCAGGGAAAATTCAATCGGCTGGAAGAAGGTTTCGGCTATCTACAGGGAAAATACAACTGGGCTATTTACAACTGTGAATCCGGGAGGTAATTCGATCACAAACTTGCTGGAAAATACTTGTTCAGATAGTCAAAAAAATTACAGCAGGTAGTTGTCAGCTTCTGTAGATAAAGCGGTATCGGGTGATGAACTTCTGTGTTCATTTGGATGTCTTACCAGGAGACTCTGGCTGGTCTGGAGTCATGTGTTTATTACGTTGCTCCTCGCGAATCTCTGGAAGTTGAAATGTTTCAAATAGCTAGCCTCATGAAAAATCGAACAGATTTTAAACCGAAACCTGCTACGCCGGTACTGCTGAGCGGTGTGGTGTTGCTGCTTAGTGCCTGCAACGGCGTAGATAATGATCCGGCATCACCGTTACGAACCGGTGTTTTTCTTGACTCAGCGGTGGAGGGACTGGGTTTTGAAACCGCGACGATGAGCGGCATCACTAATGCCGCAGGCGAGTTTACTTTTAACGCGGGTGAGATGATCACATTCCGTATCGGGGCTCTCGAATTGCCCGCTGTGCAGGCTGCCAATGTCCTGACGCCGATGAGTATTTTTGCAGCGAATGACGTAAACGACACACGCACAGTGAATCTATCGCGATTGCTGCAGTCACTGGATACAGATGGTAACGTTGAGAATGGCATAACGTTACCTGCAAGCGATGCGTCATTTGCAGCGGATCCTAACATTGATTTTGCATCTGATAATTTTGACGTCCAGGCGCAGACAGCTCTGAACCAACTGAATAATGGATCTATACCACTGGTGGACGGCATTGCCGCCAGTGCACACCTGACTGAAACACTCATCGAGAACAATCTGATCAGCAGCGATTGCACGGCTGATCATCGCTATGTCGGGCGAACCAGTGAACTCTCTAATCTTGCTCACGGTGTGAGCGGTACGGTTACCGTGATTGATGACTGTACTATAGAGGTTACCAATTTCAACTATGACGGTGGTGGTCCGTCTGTCTATTTTTATGCAGCGACAGATCGGGATTTCAGAAACTACAGCGCGATTATCGGGCCTCGCCTGAATGGTCAGCGCTGGGTAAACGACACATTGCGGTTATCCCTGCCGGATGGCACTTCACTGGAAGACTTCAACAGTTTGAGCGTCTGGTGTCGTGATTTCAACGCTAACTTTGGTGATACGTTTTTTGGTGATTTGTAGCGACCAGGCAAAGCTGGAATAGCACTTGTCGTTCAAGCCTGCACATGAAAATTATTTCAGTGAGAGTCAATTCGTCGGTTGTGGCGGGCTAACCAGCGAGCAGTTGCCGGTAGCCGTCAATGTCTGCTTCCAGCAGTACATAGCGCTTGGCGTCGGAGTCCAGTTTGTCACCAAGGCGGTGGTTTTCAAGTCCCTGAGCATCAGCCAGCATTGATTCATAGGCTAGCAACATGTTTTGCCGGTCTGTTATCGCTGTAAAGTCGGCAATCTGATTAACAACACGTTGACTGACAGTTAGGTCATTGACCGCAAACAGATTCTCGTATTGTACAACCAGACCGGAAAACTCTTTACCTGCGTATTTCAGGTAATTGCGAATACCAAGGTTCCAGTCCTGCACCGCATCTTTGTAGCCAAGCTGCCAGCCATCTGCCGGATTCTCCTTTCTTCTCTGATAGCTCAGGCAAACATCGAAGATGTTGCGGATAATAAAAATGACTTTTACGTCCGTGAATCGTATGCCGAAATTTTCGAAATCCACATACAGTTTGGGTATTTTGTCACCGATCAGGGAGGCGGCGTCGTAGTCTGCCTCTGCCGTAGAGTAATACGGCTCAAACACATGGAAACTGGCTAGATCGTTGTAGTGTGTGTCGCCTTCCTGCATGGTAAAAAAGCGTTCTTTGCTAAACAGTGCTGGTTGCAACGTTTCGGGATTTCGGCGAGCCATTGTGCCACCGAAACGTTCAACGCCCAGAAAGATGTCGTTGCTGCCCATCAGGGTCTGCCATAACGCTGTTGTGCCTGAGCGCGGACACCCACAGACGAAAAGAAAAGACTTCTCGTTTACTGTGTTATTCATTTACCTGACAAATTCCATTGACCACAACCCGCTGTGCCAAGCAAGATTCAGTCCCTGTGCTATGACAACGTTAATCCGAAGATATCGCTGGAAAATACAGTTGTGATGCCAGCTGGACAGAGTGGATACGATTAATCAGTGACGGGCGACAGTCCGGCTGCGCGTCTACGGGGAGTACATGCTAAATGCAACAAAGAATTAACAAGTAATCCAGTGAATAGAGCTAGTATACGACTGTGGTTGCGGGTCCAATGCTATACAAAGCCTGCGCCTTTCTATATTGGAAGTAAATACAGCTGAAAAGACAAGAATGGTAGCCGTGGGCGACACACTTGTTTGTATTTAGCGCATGTATGCGCGGGTAGTACTCCAGTGACTACGTTACACACTGGTAAATTCAAAGAGAGTTTATTCACATGAAACAAGTATTATTGGCCAGTCTGATTGCGAGTGGTCTCATCATGAGCGGTTGCTCAAACAACAATAGCAGTAGTAGCACGTCGACTGACAGCGGTATGACTGACGGTGGAACTACTGATGGTGGAACTACTGATGGTGGTGCGACTGACGGTGGAACTACTGATGGTGGTGCGACAGATGGTGGAACTACTGATGGTGGTACTACCGATGGTAGTACAGCGCCGCCAGCGGCCACTCCCGGGGTTGGCAACAGCGTTTATGACAACATCTATAATGACCCGGACTTATCTATTCTGTTAGCCGCAATAGATACTGCCGGTCTGGCAGATACTCTGGATGATGAAGGTAGTGAATTTACTGTTTTTGCCCCGAATAATGCAGCTTTCGCGGGATTCGTTGCCAGTAACGACGGATTTGCTGATAGTGCGGCCTTGCTTGCAGCCGGCGCTGATGTACTCACACCCATCCTCACTTACCACGTTGTCTCTGGTACTACTGATTCGGCAGCGGCAAGTACTGCAGCACCTGCCGATCTTACCACTTTGAATGGTGCAACAGTTGCGCTAGGTATTTCAGATACTGCGCCTACCGGGCTTTCTATCGGCGGTACAGATGTTCTGGTTGGTAACTCCAACTACACTGCCGACACCTCCGTCGGGGTTGTGCATGTTATTGCCTCAGTGCTTGTGCCGCCCGCTGTAAAATAGATTGTCCCATCTCCTGTGAACATGCGCCTGCTAACAGGGCGTATGTCCAGGTGGCGGGGTACAATCTGAATATCGTTTTCATACGATATTGCATTCAGAAAGATTGTTGAACAACACTCTGATCAGACCGGACCTCCGGTGGTGATTACCGGTGTATCAAAACGCCCCCATCGCTATCCCTTACAGATTGCAAAGCGCTATACAAAAAAGCCTCGAATGTATCGAGGCTTTCTTTTGGTTGATCTGACACAACATAGAAAAAAAGGCACTGTTCTGCCGATAACGTTTTTCCTATTTCAGAATGTCGCTGGTGGTTTCAGCCCGCAGAATTTATTCTGGAGAGTAGGATCGGTTACTCAAAACATGAAGGTGACGACAATATTTATCAAAGATCGTATTCGATCTGCTCGACTCGAAAGTAGTTTGTGAACTGTGTCTTTTAGAACTTCTTGCGGGTTACCCAACGGAGTGCAGGTCTGGCCCAGTGTGGCAGCTTTGGGTTTATCCCGTTAGCTGTGGCCATAGACGGGCGATGACCAAAATCAGAGTGATAACAACAATGGCTGCTACCCCGAGCAGACCAGATTGGGACGGAGTGAGTTGTTTACCTGGTTTTTTGTTCATCAGCGGTGGCAGTGGGTGGAGATTTTCTCTGCGTGTTGTCTGTTCGGGAATATCATCACGTGTCGCACTACGCCAGCATCGATTGAAAAAATGCTTCGTCGAAATGTTCTTCCAGCGTCGCTGCGAGTCTCTCGAGTTGCTGTTCTCTTATGTCCTCAATATCTATAGTCTGTACGTTCGCTAATCCGGCCCAGTGTAGAAGTGACTCGGCGGTCTGTGTGTTGTCGAAGATACCGTGTATATAACTCCCGATGATGTTATTGTCTTCGTTGACTATGCCGTCGCTTCTTCCGTCTGCAATTTTCAGTAACGGATCGGTGTGCGTTTCCGTCGTACCACAGTGGATTTCATAGCCGCTGAATGTTGCAGGCTTTAGTGCAGGGTGGATCAGTGTGCCGGTAACATTCCTTAGTTGTTTCTTTGGTTGTAGCGTGGTTTGCGCATCTAACAGTGCAAAGCCGTCCGTGCTGCCTGCGGTATCTTCTATGCCTTGCGGGTCGTGTATTTCGTTGCCCAGCATTTGGTAACCTCCACAGATGCCCAATATTTTCCCACCGTAGCGCAGGTGTTTTAACAACTGCTCTGTCCAGTTGGCGTCTTTTAGTGAGGTGAGATCTGCTCTTACGTTTTTGGAGCCTGGCAGAATGATCAGGTCACAGGCGGGGCAGGGTTGTTCTATGTTGACGAATTGCAGATCTACCTGTGGGTGTAGTCGCAGCACATCAAAGTCTGTGTGATTTGAAATTCTTGGTAGTACCGGCACCACAACCTTAATCTGTTTTTCTGTCCTTGCAGACTGTGAAGTGTTTATTGCATCTTCTGCGTCGAGATAGAAGTTTTGCAAATAAGGCAGTACGGCAAGCACTGGCTTACTGGTGCGTTCTTCGAGCCACTCAAGCCCTGATTCCAGCAGCTTTATATCTCCACGAAATCGATTAATAACAAACCCGATAACGCGCTGTTGCTCGCTTTGAGAAAGTAAATCCAGTGTGCCGACCAGATGTGCGAATACACCACCTCGATCGATGTCTGCAATAAGTATCACGGGGCAGTCGACCGCTTCTGCAAAGCCCATATTGGCAATGTCATTTTCACGCAGATTTATCTCCGCCGGGCTGCCAGCACCTTCCACGATGATTTTGTCGTAGTGCTGTTTTAACCGACCGTGTGATTCGAGTACGGCATTCATCGCTACTTTTTTGTAGTTGTGATATCGGCCGGCTTCCATCGGTGCGATAGCATGGCCGTGAACAATGACCTGAGCGCCGGTATCGGATGAAGGTTTAAGTAGTATCGGGTTAAAGTCAGTGTGAGGAGGTTGCCTGCATGCTTGTGCCTGCAGTGCCTGCGACCGTCCTATCTCACCGCCGTCTACGGTGACCGCGCTATTGAGTGCCATGTTCTGTGGCTTGAATGGCGCGACATTGATGCTGTGGTTACTCAGTACGCGACAAATACCGGCAACCAGTACGCTTTTGCCTGCATCAGAGGTGGTGCCCTGAACCATCAGGGTTTCAGGGCTTTTAAAAGTCTTGTGCACGAATAAGAATTACGCAGGTGCAGTCAGGTTTTTCTCTACGGCATCGAGAAATCCATGCATATCGACGATCTGTTCGGATTCCGGATCAGTGGTTTTACCTTTGATATCGCCGGTAATAATGCCCTGATCAACGGTATCTATCAGTGCCTTTTTGAGAGAATTTGCGTAAGTGATTAATGGCTCGTTGCTTTCACGGTTGCCAAGCTCGGCCAGTGCGTTGCCAATGGCGTACAACAGGGCAGAGGAATTGAACAGTGCAACCTCTCCGTTGCTCTCAAGGTACTTGATATACAGGTCGTGTGCGGTGCCGTGCGGGGCTTCGTACAGCATGGTGCCGTCTTTACTTTCAATAATAGAACTTGCTGTCGCAAGGCTTCCACCAAGCGCTGCGGATATATCAGAGAAAATATCACCGTCTAGATTTTGAGCCGGATACAAAGCGTTACGTGGCGGGTCGGTGATCATCTTTTTTAGCTGGCTTGAAGGCCGCATAATCATAAAAGACGGCGGAGGTGTGTCTTGTTGTGCCAGCTCACGCCGTACTTCTGCAATGACGGTAGAGAATACGTCGTCGTACTCCATGTACTCACGTTTTAAACCGAAATACACTTCTTTGTCGTTCTTTGATGCATCACGGAATACCTGGCTCACCCAGTCTTTGATGGCGGCACGGTCGTTAGACATAAACAACACCGGATCACCTTTTTTAACTTCTCTGGCGTGCATTTCTTCGCCATCAATGATGACTTTAATGAGGCCGTCTTCCGGCATTGCGGCGTTGTAGCTGCCGTATTGATCACCGCCACCGGCACTCATGCGTGAAATAGACACATGATGCTTGCGTGTTGGCATACCAAATTCTTTCAGGCAGTTGACCAGCTTGTACAATTTGCGACCTGACGTGTTGTCGGGTACGCCCCACAGTGCACGATCGGGAGGCGTGGCGACCATGCGTGCGGCTTGTGCGTCTATGAGCTCGTAGAAATAGTTAAGGCCTTGCTCTTTTACCACCTGCTGGTAGTCCTGCTCGTAGATATCTTCAATCGCTTCACGCATCACGCCATCGTATCCCGGTATTACTGTGTCTTTTAGTCCGAGGTAAATGTCACGCTTTTCTTCTATGGCGCGCTGGAAGAATTTGTGTGCCCACGAACGCACCTGATCCATATCGTTGGTGGCAAGTAACCACGGATCACCCTTATACAATGTGCGGCGATGCAGTTCTTGCGGGTCACCGCTGCTGCCGACGAATATCAGCTTGGCAATGCCCGAGGCTTTTGACAGTTGGTTGAAGCTATCTTTTATACCACCGGTGTCCATGGTGTCGACGACAACATCGCGATCGATCCATTCGGGTTTGATCACTTCAATATTGCGAAATTTGATATCTTCGCGTGTGATGTTACCGCCGATGCCTTTGCGGATTGAGCCATTGGGTGATTTGGTAGCCAGCCGGTCGAGTTCTTCTTCTTTGATTTTCGGGTGCTTTGCCAGCAGTTCGTCGAGTTGATCCCGATTGACGGTCATACCGGCGTTTTTAATGCCGATGCCGTGTTTCTTCAAAGCGTCAATGGCGTCACTGACAGCACCGCCATTAGTGAGCAGGCGATTTTCAGCGGTGAGGTCAATCTCGACGAGTTCGATGTCTAACGGATCGGTGACAAACTTTTTGAGAATGATCTCAAAAGCGATCTGTGCCATTTCATCGCCGTGTAAAACGACCAGTGGTTTGGAGACCTTGATTTTGCTCACTATTGCCCCGGTAAGGATTATTGTTGAATCGTGGCCAAGTATAGCAATCAAACGATGCGCTGAATCGTTGCCGTTAATAATGCCCGGCAGCGCCTGTGCGTATGCGGTTCGCATTTTCAGCGCCTGGCCCAATTGATGTGCCGATCCGGATTGAATTTATTTGCCTGATACGGCTCCAACGGAACAGACAATCGAAAGGTACAGTCCATTGAGTAACCAGAATAACCCAAACCGGTCCGTCGCTATTGATTCCGGGCGGCGGAAAATAATGATTGCCGGTGCTGCCGGACTGGTCACCGCAGTCGGAGCCGACAAAGTTCGCGCTCAGTCCGGCCACAACTATGGTATTGAGGGGCACGAGGCACCGGAAATCAAACTGGACTACTGGATTGATAAAGACGGTGAAGATGCGCACTTTTCCGTGACGGAAAATCGCGGCAAGTGGGTGTTTTTGAAGTGCTTCCAGAACTGGTGCCCCGGCTGTCACTCC
>CALHCI010000199.1 GCA_937931165.1 uncultured Granulosicoccaceae bacterium | reverse complement strand
GTAGGCTTTGATGAACGCTTCCTGCGTGACATCCTGCACCTCGGCATGATCGTGCACAAACCTCGACACCAGATTTGCGATCTTGTGCTGGTATTTCAACACCAGCAGGTCAAATGCGGCCTTGTTGCCATCCTGAACCTTACGCACCAGCGCCAGGTCTTCGTCCTTTTCGCTCATGACAACGAAGTTCCGGCAACGACAGACACGTCAAAAGCGCTTTTGTTTATTTCAAACCCGGGTCTAAGACCGCTGCTCAGTTGTGAAAGTTCTACATCTATCAACATATTTTTCTCATTCTTGTGCAATGCCGGGATATCTTCGCCGAATTGTGACGGCATTCTACACCGTCCGGACTGAGGTCGGGAAATGCGCCTGATGCCCGGCACTACTTAAAGAAATGTTCACGATAGTGCTGGAGCTCGTTGATAGAGTCGCGAATATCGCTCAATGCCAGATGCGCGGATTCCTTCTTCACCCCGCGTGCCACCTCCGGCGCCCAGCGCCTGGCCAGCTCTTTTATCGTACTGACATCCAGATTCCGGTAATGAAAATACGCCTCGAGCGCCGGCATGTGGCGAACCATAAAGCGCCTGTCCTGGCAAATACTGTTGCCACACATCGGACTGACACCGCTATCCACCCATTTCGAGAGGAATTCAATGGTCTCGTTTGCGGCATCCGTTGCAGTGTAGCGGCTTTCGCGAACGCGTTCGACAAGGCCTGACCGGGTGTGATGCGTGGTATTCCACTCATCCATAGCCGCTAGCGTTTCATCGCTCTGATGAATTGCCATGACCGGCCCTTCTTCAAGAATCTCGAGTTCGGCGTTAGTGATAATGGTGGCAATCTCAATCACTTTGTCAGAATCCGGGTCGAGTCCCGTCATCTCCAGATCAACCCAGATGAGATTGTCTGTTTTCTGGTTCATTGGTCAGTGGCTCCGGTTGCCGTGCAGACTATTCGCGACGCGAGTGGCGGGCAGAGTACAATATGCGAAAGTCATGCACCACCTGCCATAGTAATAGCAACGAATAAGACAATTACTACCCCGACTCACCCTAACAGCCAAAGGTACGCGATTATTCTGCCATTCCAACTACCCGTGCACGGTGCCTTAGCATGACCGGTGCATCCACGTTTGAAGCGCGAGTGATCGCCAATCGCGGTGCCGATCTGCTGGTGCGCGATGAAGCCGACACTTACTACACCGCTGTTCCACAGAAAAAACTGGGGCTTGTGGTGTGTGGAGACCGGGTGGTTTGCGATGTACCGGACGCACCCGCTCAGGTCAGCGACAGCCCGGCAACATCGGCTGATGCACCCCACAAGGACATTCTGCGAGTGTCCGGTGTCGAACCACGCAGCAGCGTGCTGGCAAGAACCGACCGCCGTGGACAGCCCAAAGCAATCGCCGCGAACGTCAGTCAACTGGTGGTAGTAACCGCACCAAAACCCCCGTTTGATCAGTTGCTGATCGACCGTTACACCATCGCAGCCCGGCACATGAACGTTGATTTACTGCTGGTTATTAACAAAGCTGATCTCATCAATGTGGCCAATGCCGATGATCAGGCAGATGCCATTGAAACGCTATACCGCGCTATTGGTTACTCGGTGATCCGATGTAGCTGTGAGTCTGGCCAGGGCATCGACGCTCTGACCGATGCGTTGTCACAACAAACATCGATTCTGGTCGGACAATCCGGTGTTGGAAAATCATCGCTGCTTACGAGGCTACTGCCCGAGGCATCTATCCGCACCGGTGCGTTATCGGAGAACTCGGGGCTTGGTCGGCACACCACCACCGTGACCACCTGGTACGACCTCGCCAACGGCGGTGCCATCATCGATTCAGCCGGTGTCCGGCAGTTCTCTCTGGAACATTTGTCAGGCGTCGACATACAGGCCGGTTTTATCGAAATTGAAAAAACATCACACGACTGTAAGTTCCGCGACTGCACGCACAGACACGAACCGGATTGCGCCGTTTTAGAGGCGCTGAGTAAGGAAAAAATCTCTGCCCAACGCTACCAGCACTTCCTGTCCATTCAATCAAACGAAACCTGAAAGCCGGCAGACGAAACCTGAGAGCCGGCAAAGCTACAAAATGCGACCCTAATTCGTCTATAATCGGCAGACTTTGACCTACCCATTCATTTTTTAGTCGCACTGGTCACCCTGGTACCGACGAATTACCCAAGGCCTGTTTGAGATGCCCGACACCGCAAAGATCTTCTACACATGGACTGACGAAGCCCCGGCACTGGCGACATTATCCTGGTTGCCAATCGTTCAAGCCTACACCAGCAGCTCCGGTATCAGTTTTGAAACTTCTGACATTTCATTGTCCGGCAGAATACTCAGTACCTTCAGTGACACCTTGCCTGAAGCACAACGGCTCCCCGACTACCTCAGCATGCTGGGTGATCTTGCCACCCGCCCGGAAGCCAACATTATCAAGCTTCCGAACATCAGCGCGTCTGTGCCGCAAATGAAATCGGCAATCAAAGAGCTGCAAGATCGCGGGTACGATATTCCCGATCACCCCGACGACCCGCAAAACGACGCCGAAGAACAGATAAGAGCAAGATATAACGCTGTCAAAGGCAGCGCGGTCAACCCGGTACTGCGAGAGGGTAACTCTGATCGTCGCGCGCCGACCGCCGTGAAAAACTACGCCAAAAAACATCCGCACACCATGGGTGCGTGGTCAAGCGATTCACAAACGCATGTAGCAACCATGGAGGCGGGTGATTTCCGCTCCAACGAAGTGTCTGTGACCATTCCCAGGGAAGACACACTGCAGGTAACACACACCGCAACAGACGGCACAACGACGGTACTATCGAAAGCGATACCGGTGCTTAAAGACGAAGTCGTTGATGCAACCTTCATGAGTAAAAAAGCCCTGTTGTCATTTATTGATCAGCAGGTCGGTGAAGCCAATGATCAGGGATTGCTGTTTTCACTGCACCTGAAAGCTACCATGATGAAGGTATCTGATCCGATTATTTTCGGTCACGCTGTAAAAATATTTTTTAAAGACCTGTACGCAAAACATGAAGCGGCACTGAACTCAGTTGGCGTTAACGTAAACAACGGTTTTGGTAACCTGTTAAATGCCATTCAGGAACTGCCTGCCGATCAACGCAAAGCCATAGAACAGGACATTGAGTCTATCCTTGCCGCTCAACCCGATCTGGCGATGGTGAACTCTGACAAAGGCATTACTAACCTGCACGTACCCAGCGATATTATCATTGATGCTTCTATGCCTGCGATGATCAGAAGCTCTGGAAAAATGTGGAATGCCAAAGGCGAACAGCAAGACACAAAAGCCGTCATCCCTGACAGTAGTTATGCGGCTCTGTACCAGCGCACCATTGACTTTCACAAAGAACATGGCGCATTCGATCCGGCCACCATGGGCACCTGTCCAAATGTAGGTTTGATGGCGCGAAAGGCCGAAGAATACGGCTCACATGATAAAACCTTTGAAATGCCGGCTGATGGCACCATACGCGTTACTAACAGCGCTGGCGAAACACTCATGGAACACCAGGTTGAGACCGGTGATATCTGGCGCGCCTGCCAGGTTAAAGATGCACCGGTACAGGACTGGGTTAAGCTCGCGGTTAGCCGTGCAAAAGCGACCGGCTGGCCTGCGGTATTCTGGCTCAGCGAAGATCGTGCACACGATGCCCAATTAATTAAAAAGGTAAACACTTACCTGAACGACCACGACACTTCGGGTTTGACGATCAAAATTATGTCTGTCGCTGATGCTACTACCTACACACTTGAAAGGATTCGCAACGGCGAGAACACAATTTCAGTCACCGGTAACGTACTCCGGGACTACCTGACTGACTTGTTCCCTATTCTCGAACTTGGCACCAGCGCGAAAATGCTTTCCATTGTGCCGCTGATGAATGGCGGTGGATTATTTGAAACAGGTGCCGGTGGATCAGCGCCCAAACACGTACAGCAGTTTGAAAAAGAAAACCACCTGCGATGGGATTCACTGGGTGAATTTCTGGCACTTGCGGTATCGCTTGAGCATCTGGCTGAAACCACCAACAATGAAAAAGCTGCTGTATTGGGAAAGACACTCGACAGTGCAACAGAACAGCTGTTAAACACCGGCAAATCTCCTTCACGCAAAGTCGGTGAAAACGATACTCGTGGCAGCCACTTCTATCTGGCACTGTACTGGGCCCAGGCGCTTGCCGCTCAAACGGAAAATGCAGAATTGGCCGCGCAGTTTAAAGATATTGCAGCCACACTGAGCGACAAGGAAGAAGACATTGTTGAAGAACTGCTCGACGTACAGGGCGGTGCAACGGATGTTGGCGGGTACTACTTCCCGGATCTTAAGCTCGCATCAGAAGCAATGCGACCAAGCGCTACGCTGAATGCCATCATTGATGGTATTAGCACTTCATCGTAGCGCTAAGTATGCAGTGTTACTAATTTATTCAACGAAAGCTTCCGGGTAGTTTAATTTCAAATCGAACTGCACGGGCACTGTGGATATTCACTGCCCGTACGGTTGCCGAATGAAAGTCTGCGATTAGCTTAACAATATAAAGGCCAAGCCCCATATGGGGCTGGTCATCGCGATGTTCCCGCTGCGTTACCATCGGCTCAAACAACTCATCACTCATGCCTTCCGGCAGTGGTGCTCCCTCGTTTTCAACGTAAAACAACACACTTTCTTCAAGACCATAAAGGCCAAGCACAATCGGTGCTTCTGGCGGGCTGAAATCCAGTGCATTGGAGACCAGCTTATCAAGCATCTGATGTAGTAATTCAAGTGACGCTGTGACTTGAAAACTCCCGCGCTCCGGCACATCAATGTTAAACCTGCGGTCCGGGTAGGTACTGGAGTACACTTCACCGGCAACCATTATCCATTCACGCAGATCAACCGGCTGTTTTTCAGATAGCGCAATAGTCTGCTCCAGACTGCTGGCTTCAGAAAGATTTCGAATCAGTTTTTGTAACCGCGCCGCGCCCTGTTGCGCACGCTCAACAGCCACCTCAGTGCGCTGATCAAGCGACTGCTTATCTATATTCTCAAGTGAGGTAGTGACCACACTGAGCGGCGTTCGCAATTCATGTGAAAGCTTTGAACCGAGTGACTGCAGATACCCTGTGTAGTTACCGAGGCGGCTGATAATACCTTCGAAACTGCGATTAAGATCACCAATCTCATCAGGTGCATCCGAGATTTTGATAGCACCGGTAATTTTGCCATCGGCAGTAACCACACTTTCTACGTTGTTGCGCAGCTTTCGAATGCGCCACGATAAAAATGTGGCAAACGACAGCAACACAGCAGCCACCAGCAAAATCGCAAAGCCGAATATCTTTACCAGCCGCAATATAGCAGTTTCAGTGAAGTCGCTCAGTGCCGCACGGGGTTGCTGCAGCAGCGCGTAACCGTGTAGATCATCCCCGACGTTGATCCGCTGCAACGCGGTTAGAAAAACACGCTCGTACTTGTCGCGAAAGAAAGTCGGGCCGTTTTCATGGAGTTTTTCCAATACCATAAAATCCGCACCGTCGAGCTTGCCGGATTCAATTTCAGACATTCTTTTAGCATCGACATTTTTAGACAATGACCAGCTGATAAACCGATACAGCACCGCATCAAACAGGTTGGCATTTTCCGGTTCGAACTCCCGTATCGTGGCATCGGGTGCGCGCTGATCTGCATCGGCCCTTAACCATCCCTGTGCATCAAACACCCTGACCCGCATACCCGCTTCGGCAAACACACCCAGCTGATCTGTCAACGCGGCATCGACTACTTTTAGCTGCCCTGTGTCATCGAGCTCGTTCGGGTCAAACATGCCGGTCCAGCGTGGCACACCGCCCCGCTGATCAATATCCACCACAGACAAACCAAAAACACTTTCAGCCGGTAACGGGATACGCATCTCAACGTCATAGCCGTTACCGGTTTCTACCAACGACGCGATGTAACGGTTATCGGTAAAGACAGGACGTTCACCCTCGAACGGTTCTCCGTGGTACCGACCAAGTGCCCTGCCCGGTGCTTCCCATCTGAATGTATAACGACGAATACTGCCATCACCGGTTAACACGCGAATAATAATACTGTCACCGGTAGACATGGTTCGCCGTTCGGGCTGGTGAAACAGCAATTGATCATCAGTGATACGCAAAAACAGATAAAGCCGCCCTTTGCGTGCTGCAGCGTGTATGCCCAACACACTGGCCGCCTCGACATCCTCGGGCTCTGCCGATATTTTGTTTTGCGTATAAAGAAATGTGCGTTGAGCGAGCTCAAAGGTGGCCCAGTCATGCGCGTAGCCATCAAGCAGTATCGGGCTGTCGAATCTGGCTGCAAGCAGTGTTTTTGATTCGGGCCTTACCGTCATGCCAAAACCTTCAATACCGGATGTGCTCTGCTGCAGTGCATCCGCCACCGATACCGCCACCGCATCGGTTCGTTCCTGTGCCGCCGATAACTGATTGGCGCGCAGGTTACGATCAAGTTCTGCAATAAACAGAAACATCGCCCACGGCAATATCAACAACGACAGGCTGACCAGCAGCAACTGCGAGCGCAACGTCACTGCACGTTTACCTTACAACACGCTGGTTGGACCATTGTTATGCAGTCAACCACCGGTACCCCATTCCATAGGCGGTTTCGATGCATTCGAAAGCCGAATCTATCGACAGGAATTTCTTGCGGATACGTTTGATATGCGAAGTGATGGTGGCATCATCCAGCACCACGTTAGCCGCATCCATCAGTTGCTGGCGGGTTTTCACATGCCCGGGATGCTTCACCAGCGCATGTACCATCCACAACTCAGTCACCGTCAGCGGAACCGCAGCGGATTTCCAGGTCGTTGCCATGCGATGCAAGTCCAGAGAAAGCTCGCCAACGTGAATCACATCTTCCGGAAGCTGCGGCTGCTGAAATGCATCAATGCGCCGGAAAAGCGCTACCACCCGCGCAGCAAGGTGCTCAAGACTGATATCTTTGGTCAGATAATCATCGGCGCCAAGCCTGAGTCCGGAAATGGTATCGAGCTCGGAATCGCGGGCTGTCAAAAACATAATCGGCAATGTCGGTGCCATGCTGCGCAACTCCCGGCAAAGCTCAAAGCCACCTTCTATCTCGGTACCGAGCCCGACATCAATGATTGCCAGCTCCGGCAGCTTGTCGGTAAACGCGGCCAGCGCTTCGATGCGACTGCTGTAGACACGCACACTGTAGCCTAGTCGCTCCAGCGCCTCCTGATAGTTGGACTGCAACGCAGGCTCGTCTTCAACAATAGCGATTTCCCGATTCATGCTCTGTCCGAACCTAAAACCATGATTTTAGCGTAAACAACGGTGATGGATGACCAAACCGGCGAAGACTTTGGCTTGATGGTCGCTATCACTATAATGCTGCTTCCAGACTTCTGGCACTTTGTTGATCCTGCCAGAGCTTCCCGTGCCCCGTATTAGAGCGAGATATCCCGTGACTACCGAAAGAGAATCGATGGACTTCGACGTGGTAATTGTAGGTGGCGGCCCTGCCGGCCTGTCAACTGCCTGTCGACTCATGCAACTTGCCGCAGAAGGCGAAAAAGAACTCAGCGTTGTGGTGCTTGAAAAAGGCTCTGAAATCGGCGCGCACATTCTCTCCGGTGCGGTCCTTGAGCCAAAAGCCATGAACGAACTGTTTCCCGACTGGAAAGAACGCGGCGCACCACTCAACACACCGGTTACCGGCGACGAAGTGCACTTTTACACCAGCCAGGAAAAATCGATCAAAATGCCGGGCTTCATGATACCGGCCCCCATGCACAACGATGGCAACTATATTGTCAGCCTGGGCAACGTGACTCGCTGGCTTGGTGAACAGGCAGAAGCATTGGGTGTGGAGATTTTCCCGGGCTTTGCCGCCGCAGAAATTCTTTACAACGAAGACGGCAGTGTTGCCGGTGTTGCCACTGGTGATATGGGCGTTGGCTCTGACGGCGAACAAAAAGACAGCTACGAAGCCGGTATGGAACTGCGTGCCAGATACACCATTTTTGCCGAAGGCTGTCGCGGACACCTGGGCAAGCAGCTGATCAAAAAATTCAACCTCGACGAAGGTAAGAGCCCGCAACACTATGGTATCGGTATTAAAGAACTGTGGAAGATCGATGCAGACAAACATCAGCCAGGCCTGGTCGTTCACGGTGCCGGCTGGCCGCTGAACGAAAGCGGCGCTACTGGTGGTTCATTCCTCTACCACCTCGAAGACAATCAAGTGGTGGTTGGACTGATTACCGACCTTAGCTACGACAACGCTCACTTGAGCCCGTTTGATGAGTTTCAGGTGTTTAAGCACCACAGCACAATCAAATCCGTACTCGAAGGTGGTGAACGCATCTCTTACGGTGCCAGAGCGATTGTAAAAGGTGGACTAAATTCACTGCCTAAAATGACTTTCCCCGGCGGGCTGGTGGTTGGCTGTGACGCCGGTACATTGAACTTTTCAAAGATTAAAGGCAGCCACACGGCAATGAAAAGCGGCATGATAGCGGCTGAAACCCTGTTTGAAGAATTCTCCGCGCACGAAGACAGCACAGGTAAGGAGCTGGAAGCCTTTACCGAAAACTTCAACAACAGCTGGCTCTATGAAGAACTGCACGCCTCCCGCAATTTCGGCCCGGCCATGCACAAGTTTGGTACTTACCTTGGTGGTGCGTTTAACTACATTGATCAAAATATTCTGCGTGGCAAAATGCCGTTTACCCTGCGCGATGACACTCCTGATTACGCAACGTTAAAAACAGCAGAAGACAGCCCGATGATCACCTACCCCAAACCGGACGGCAAAATCAGTTTCGACAAACCAAGCTCGGTATTCTTATCAAACACCAACCACGAAGAAGATCAACCCTGCCATCTGACTCTGGCTGATGCGTCAATACCACTGTCTAAAAATCTGCCAACCTGGGCCGAACCTGCGCAGCGCTACTGTCCGGCAGGTGTGTACGAGGTGGTAGAAAAAGACAATGAAAAGCTGTTTCAGATAAACGCACAAAACTGCGTACACTGTAAAACCTGTGATATCAAAGACCCAAGCCAGAATATCACCTGGGTAGTGCCGGAAGGCGGCGGCGGGCCTAACTACCCGAATATGTAGTCGCCAGAGCAGCGTTCGCTGCTACAGTTAAACAGAGGTCAGATCAGATGTTGATCTGGCCTTGGTTATCCGACATTGCCACCGTTGTGCTGTGCGTTAACTTTTGACTTCGGCGCATCATCCCGATCGTCAGGCGCTTCAGACATACGCCTTTCCTCAACAATAGACTGCAGTGTTTCCGAGTCTTCTTCATCATCATTATCTTGCTCGGTTAGTACCGGTATCGGATCAATCAACCGCCACGCCGGCATTGAAGCCAATACGCTGCTTAGCAGTACACCCCCCCTGATTATCCAAATAACATATCCGATAGAAAAGCCGGCAGACAAACTGATTGCACCACCAATGACCAGTTCCCCCCTCGCCGCACTGGTCGACACTTCGTCACGGATCTGATTAAGATTTTGCTGAATCTTTTTTGCCACTGATGACGGGTTATCGGTGGGAATGAAAAATAACTGCTGCAGTTCAAGCACCGTATCTGCCGGCAATACAGAAGCTGCTAATTGCTGGCTGGCGTCAAACGATGCTGAAGATCGCAAACGATTGTGTTGGTGTACGGTATCATTAAAACTATTGTTATAGACCGGCTTCAAATTATTCTCGACAGCAAAACGGATTGGTTCATCAATTAGTGCTGTGTCTTCAGTGGCAGCCAAGGAACCCAGTGACGAATTCACTGATGCAGATAAGCCGGCAGTTTCATTCATGGGATTTTCCACAACCTGATTTCCCGGTACCTGTGCCATAGCCGGTAACGTTGACGGCATGGCGATATCCACAAACGAAGGAACTACTTCCGGCAATGCTGCGTCAAACTGCGGTTCAACCGTAAGCGCAAATTCCGCCTGCGCGCTTTCTCCGGTGCTGTCGGTCGCGGAAAGCACTATTTGCAATGTTCCGACAGATAAACTTTCGGCAACACCGTTGAGTTCACCGGTTTGTTCGTTGATACTCAGCCAATCGGGCAACGGACTACCATTGGCCAGTGTCGCCTGGTAGGTCAGTTGATCTCCGGAATCAACATCAGTAAACAGGTTATCAGGCAGCGAAATTTCAAGCGGCTGGTTTACCGCAGTGATCACATTTTCAATTGCCCCCGCTACAGGCGCATCGTTTTCAGGGGTCACTTCAATTTCAACGAACCCGATGCTGCCAAGCAGTGTACCCAGCTCGCTCTGTGAATCGACCACTCGATAACTAAAGCTGTCACTGCGTGTTTCACTACCGTCATGAATGTAGACGAATGTACCGTCAGCATTCAACTGTAGTGAACCATGCAACGGAGCCCCGGTAAGTTCAACCAGTAATTCCATCGTGTCTGTATCAAAATCTATGTCGTTTTCACTGACGCTGATATCACCTGACGCCAGCGATGAAGCAGTCCCACCCTCACTGACCACCACTTTGTCCGGACTGGCCACTGGCGCATGGTCACTGACAACCGTAAATTCAATAGCATAAACCTCATTAGAAAAGTTGCTGCCGCCGTTATCAGTGATGCCACTATCAACTGCGCGATATTGCAAAGTATGTACTGCAGTACCCCTTGCATCAGGATCAGGCAGGTACTGAAGCTGATTGTCTTTTAACGCTTGTACCGGAACAAAGTCACCGGCAGCGGTCGCAGCGCCGGCCAACGTGACCGTGCCTTCAGTCGGAACGGCTACGATTTCCAAACCGGTGAGTTCATCACCGTCTTCACCATCATTGAATGCCAACCGATCATCACTGATTGTTACCGGTGAAATGTGGTCTGTAGTCATCGAAAGGTTAGCTGCAAACGGTGCGTCCGCCACATCAGCGGCTATAACACGTGCCGAATGACTTTCCAGTAAAGCTCTGGTTCCGGATACATTTTGAAAAATATTCAGAGCAAGGTCGGAGACATGCCTCTCACTTCCATCGTGACGTAGCAAAATTTCTCCGTTAACCAATTCCTCAACTGTAAAACTGCTTACCGAAAAATTACTGAGCGTATTTATAACCTCGAAACCTTCACTTAAGCTCCCGGCCTCAACGATAAGATCTCCATTGTCAATGTACCCGCCAGTTCGAGAGACCAGCGATGCAGAAAGTGCCAGCGTTCCACCTTCGAGCATCAACCATTCATCCGCCACATCAAACGCAAGCGGTTCACGAATTTGAATTTCAAGTTGCCCGGCAACAGGAGCAACACCGTTTTCGCCGCCATCAGCGACAGTTACACTAAAACTGTCAGCGACGACACCCGGAGCCTCTGGCAAATAAGAAAGTAATCCCAGATTAATATCCTGTTGCGTAAAACCGGCACCGGAAGATAGCGTTGACCCGCTAAGTGTTAAAGCGCCGGCAACCGGGGTTTGTGTCACCGTGTAGTTCAGCTCTTTGGCTGCGCTATCGGCTTCATCAATGTCCAGAGCGTGAAGATGTTCGGCACCAATGATTGATGGAACACCGACTATTGATCTGAGCGGCTCGTTCGTCTCAAGTACGGGCGGTTCGTTCCGGTCAAGCACATCAACGGGAATGATGAGTTGTTCGCTATGGCCCACATTATTTAAAGCCAGCACCTCAAGCATATGCGTTTGTCCGGCTTCATAGTCCGGAGACGATGACCCGACCACAACATGGTTACTGCTATTAATGGCGAAAGTAGCATTATCACTGAGTAACTGATATTCAAGCACATCGATCAGCTCGATGTCAGTAATCACAGGGCCGGTCTGATCCGGCGTTAGTGACCTGAAAGCGACCGTGGTGGTGGTATCAGTGGCAACGAATCGCACTGAGTGTTCATCCCACTGAAGGTTGTCTCTCGACCAGGCTGGAAAGTAATCAAATTCGAAGTTGGCTACCTGCGCTGCGACTTCAACCGCCACCGCTACTTTGCCATCCGGCTGCCGATCGATATAGTTTCCAGTCAACACGAAATTTAAATTATATTCGACACCAGGTATGGTCGTGATCGTCTGAGCAACCGCACCAGGTGTATCTCCATTCAAATCCAGAGGAATACCACCCGCCGGTCCGGTTTCCCATGAAGATCCTCGAAGATCCACATTACCGCTGGTGACCAGCCAATCGCCCAATGACGAACCATGGCCGCTATTGTCAGCAGCATAGCGATTAAAGTCCGGTAGCGGATTTGCAGCATTGGCAAAGCCTCCTCCCGCGATATGACTGAAGCGTGGATCTACCGTCAATTCGTCAAGCTGTCCGACCAACGTACCGGCAGGTTGATTTTCAGCAATTCGAAAAGGCAAAACATTGCTAACCTCCAGATTGCCGGGGGGTTCAGCAGCAGCAATATTTAATGGCAGAGTTGCCGGAAACTGCGAGATATCTACACCGCCGGCATCCGTTCCACCGTCATCCCGCACCCGGTATTCAAGGCTTCGCACGACGGAATTTTCCGCCTGTGGCACCGCGATATAACGCAAACTACCGTTCGCAATGTCCGCAGCCAGTATCTCATGTCCGCTGGCAACCGAAGTTTCGCGATACAGTAACTGACCGTCCGACGGTAATGTATCTATGCGAACAGAAAGCAGATCATTATTTTCCGCAGGGTCACTAAACGGGAAGTCAGTCACTTCAAACACGTAAGGAGCAGCAGAGTTCATGTCAATATTACCGGAGACAGTGCCCGGTGCATCGTTGCTGGCAATCACTTCAACGACCACAACAAACGGATTCGAGTCTCCTGAAGATGAACTTAGCGTTATCTCCAGATGTCTTGCCGCAGCGGCCGGATCTTCACTGGAGTTTGAATAGCGCAGACTTCTTAGTACATCCTGCCAATGACTCGCGGGCGCATCACCCGTCAGTGTCAATGTTCCACTGCTGGTGTCCACGCTACTACTTATCGCGACAGAATCAACGACAGACAGGACATCCTGATCACCATAGAAATTATCAAATTCAACCGTTGCACCGGTTATATTCTGACTATCGACAGAATCCACTGATAACACAGGTGCAATCAGTAACGGATCATCGTTTTCTATAAACCTGTGCACACCGGTGTCAGTCGATGTCACTACAATGGGGTAAACAGGTATATCCAGATTGACACTGACGAATTCAGCTGAACTCAAACCCGCATCACTATCAGTAACAATCACTTCAATTTGCCGGATCGAGTCGGTAACAGCAGCCGGCGTCTGATCAGACTGATAAGCCACGCTTCGCAAAGCCTCAATATAATCAGTAACATCAGCAACACCGCTGAAGGTCAACACACCGGTGGCAGAATCCCAATCCGAAATAAGAGTTGCCGGTACGGACGAAGATAAAATATCCACCCCCGGTTCGTAGTTCAATACCCGAACAGAAGTTGACGCAAGCTGTGTATTGTCTATATCAGTGATTTCAGCAAGCGGCATAAGTACCACCGCCGGTGAACGGTGAATGTAAGGAACCTCAAACACCGGCAACGCAGATAGTAGCGGGGAGTCGTTAACTGGCAGCACTTCTACATTAACCGCAGTGCTGTCTATCGAGGTACCCCCTTCACTATCCACACCTGACACCCGGAACGCCGGCACCAGGCCGTTTACGTCGCTGCCAGGTGTCCAGTAAGCATTCAGACCACCGCCAATGATTTCATTACCGGGTGCAAAGTCGGTTGCACCGGCAACGTCCAACCCGATCTTGAGTGTCCCTGCCTCTATCCCGATCACCTCGAACACTTGCACGGAGGCATCTTCAGCATCATTGTGATCTATTTGCGATGACAGCTGTGCTGCAGTGATCTCTATGGTGGTATCTTCATTTGTTTGACCGGCAGGTCCGTTAAATCCATTGATGACCGGCAAATCATTCACCGGCGTAACGCTAACCGACACCAAAACCGACTCTGATACCTGACCACCGGTGTCAGTGACGGTATACGAGAATGAATCGGCAGTGACTTCACTGCCATCATGCGAATAACTGATGACGCCGGAACTATCGGCTACCGCATTACCATGCGCTGGTGGATCGATAATAGTGACACTGGAATTATCAAGGGGATCGTCAGCAGGCAGATCGTTGAGCAGGACTGACACATCAACAGTGCCATGCTCATCAACGGTAACACTGTCACCGACTGCCTGTGGATGAGTTTCGGTGACAGTTATGCTGAGAACTCTGGCAATAGCAACTGTATTAGCGTCCGGTCCAAGATCAGCAAATGACAGTGTAAACGCATCGTCATCACTATTTATGTCGAAATGAACGTAGCGCAGGTTACCTGCATCGACTTCAGACTGCGAGAAAGTATCCCCCGGACCAAGTGGAGTGCCTGACAATTGCAGTTCGCCATGAACAGGTCGGGTGCTCAATGTAATTAGCGCCTGGTTCGCGCTGATATCCGCATCACTGGCGGCGATATCCGTGTTGTCGAATACGTGAGCTGACCCACGCAGCAATGAAGTGGAGTTCACACTAAAAACGGGCAAGTCATTGGTGCCCGTAACGTCAAGCGTCAGGGTTGCTTCAGTGCTTTCGTTGCTTCCACCATCAATCAGCCCCCCATCATCAATGACACGGTACCGAAGCAAATCATAATCCGCTCCGCTGGCGTCTGGTTGCGGTAGAAATACCAGCCCTCCTGAATCAATCTGTGTTGTAGTTAATGTGTCCCCATTGGAAACCGGGCTGCCATTAAAAGTTAACTGCCCATGTACAGGAATCTGCACAACTTGCACTGCCTGCAGGGAATCGCCATCGTGCGGGTCAGAATAATCAAAGTCCGGTATAGACAGCGCGTACGGCGTATCTTCAACCACCGATAGGCGAGTATTAAGTGCCAGTGGCGGATCATTAACCGGAGAAATACTAACCGTAATATCTCCCAGCGGCACAGTGTTGGCACCATGGAGTAGAGTCACCGAAACAACATCTACGTTGTTACCATTCAAGTGCAGTGTGCTGTTTACATAAGTAACAGCAGTGGCGTCGAGATAGTTATTCAGTGAAATCACATCACCGCTTATCTGCAGTGTATTGCCAGCGGCACCAATGCTCAAAATCGCATCACTGCGTCCTGCTATTATTCCTCCGGAAGCTGTCGTCAGTTGCACCGTCAGATTGCCGGTGTGATCCGCAGCGTCTATCGAGATAGCGCTCAGATCAATCGGTGATTCACTATCTTCAACGACAACCACTGAAGCCGGTAACAATCCGCCATTAAACGGAGGATCAAAGACAGATGCTACAGTGCCGTTTACCATGCCGGAATCACCAGAGTACGAGGTGCTTCCTCCTCTGATGGTTACATCAGTGATTGCACGCACAGACCCGAAAGTAAATCCTGAAGCATACGTATCGTCGATTGCGTGCACTTCTATCGATGGAATACTGCCATGAAAGTCTGCCGATGGGAGAAATCTTAAGTAGCTGAATACATCAAGCACCAGCGCGTTACTTTCACTGACTGCTCCCAGCGCCTGCCAATTGCTGCCGTTATCTGTCGAGTATTGCCATTGCCCTTCGGTGGTAGTTGCATCACCGACCACCGCAACACCGGCGACCAATCCATCCCCATCCAGCAATGTGCCTGAAAAGATATGACTCACTGTGTTACCGCTGTGGGTAGTGCTGTCTTCCGTTACAACATCTACCGCACCATCCGAAATCGCCGGTGCATCATTGATTGGCGTTACATTGCTGATAATACCGGCTGAAGCTGCAGAGAACTCTGCGCTGCCACCCCGCACCGATACATCTGCTTCTGTCCTTGCAACACCCGCGGTATAACCTGCAGTGTTAGTGACATCAACCCCGTACACAATAAGTGACGGCACCACACCGTTGTAATTCGCAGAAGGTACAAAACGCAACTCCGCACTCAAATCAAGTAACAATGCCGCTGTTTCATCCACCCCGCCGACGGCATGCCAACTGGTCGAATCTGTCGAATACTCCCAACTCCCTTCAGCGACCGTAAGATCCCCGGCAATGGCTATACCGGTAGCTGTTCCTTCTATATCCGTAAGCACTGTGTCAAAGATATCACCAACCGCCTGCCCTGCGGGCGACGTACTGTCTTCCGCTACATCTGCCAATACACCATCGGTAATTTCAGGTGCATCGTTAACCGCTGTAATAGTGCTTACGATTCCCGCAGACAATGCAGAGACAGCTGTATTGCCCCCTCGCGTTGCGATATCGTCGGAGATTCGCACGGCACCCGACGTAAATCCCCCACCATGGGTATCGTCTACAGCATAGACTGTCAATGTCGGTACCGGTCCGTTATAGTTTGCTGCCGGCAAAAATCGCAAATGACTGGCGGTATCCAGCAATAACGCAGAAGTCTCACTG
>CALHCI010000198.1 GCA_937931165.1 uncultured Granulosicoccaceae bacterium | reverse complement strand
CATCAGAAACGCCTGCAGGCCACGGTAGTGAGCTATCCCTTCTATGATCCGGATAAATCCCGCGTTAGAGCCTGAGCGGTTTCGCAACACTCACGTCACTGTTGCGCGGTACCAGAAAAACCGACGCGTGAGTGAGGCTACGCGTGCTCGCATCAATACACACGATTTGACAGACCATCCAAACAGCGCGTGTAAGCTTTTGCGACATCGGCAGCTGATGCATCGTGAATTTGCTTGTAATGGCCGGGCACTATTTTGATAATGTGTGTCAGACAACAACGCCTACAACCCGAGGTTTACGAATGACTGGTGCGCAAACACTCACGCTGCAGCAAAACGACGCACCTTTCCGTGAAGACCCGGCACAATCATTTACCCTGCCAGCGCGCTTTTATCTCGACGAAAGCATTTATAAGCTCGAGATGGAAAAGATCTTCAAGCGCAGCTGGTGGTATGCGGGGCATGCCAGTCAGCTACCCGATGTGGGCGACTACCTGACCACCAACATCGACGAACAAAGCATATTTATTGTGCGTGATCGGGAAAACAATCTGCGCGCTTTTTATAACGTCTGCCAGCACCGTGGACACGAGCTGGTTGAGGGCGCGGGACATACCAACGTTATTGTGTGTCCTTATCACGCCTGGTCTTACGATCTCGACGGCAGCCTGATTGGCGCACGCAACACTGCCAAGATGGCAGGCTTCAGCAAGTGCGACTTTTCTTTGAAGCCGGTGGGGGTAGAAGTGTTCTGCGGTATGGTTTTCATTAACCTTGACACCAATGCGACCTCTCTAGCAGAACAAACCGGCAACCTCGAAAGCGAAATACGCAAATACTGCCCTGATGCAGACAACCTCGCTTTCGCACAGCGCGACACCTACGACGTCAGCTGTAACTGGAAAGTCATGATCGACAACTTTCTGGAGTGCTATCACTGCCACACCGCACACCGTGATTTTGTAGACCTGGTCGATATGAAAAGCTATCGCTCTGAGGTGCACGGGATCTATTCAAGCCACATTTCCAATGCCGCAAACTCCACCGAAAACTCTGCTTACACCTTTGAAAAAGGTGACGTGGATTTCGGCTTTGCCGGCTGGTTTTTATGGCCTAACCTGACGCTGTGGGCCTATCCCGGTGAGGCCAATCTTTCTGTCCTGCAAATGGTCCCGGATGGTGCCGGTCAGACTATCGAATACCAGGACTGGTTTGTCCCGGACGGCAAGGCAAGCAAGCAGTTGCAGGAAGCCATGGACTACCAAAAGGACACACTGCAGCCGGAAGATATTGGCCTGTGCGAAAGCGTGCAACGCGGCCTCAAATCGAATGGCTATAATCAGGGCCGCTTCGTTGTCGATGACGACCGCAGCGAACTCTCAGAGCATGCGGTGCACCACTTTCAAAGACTGGTCGCCGGTGCACTCGATGCAGAGCTGGATACTCCACGCGCACCGTCAGCCTGATTGAAATCAAACCGCAATGCGGGCGACCAGTTTAAAGTCTCCCGCAACTGTGGCAAAGTTGAATACGTTTCCGACAATCAAGACCCGGAGGTTATATGTCTAAGCGCGTTGCCATTATCGGCGCCGGTCCATGCGGTACTGCCGCCCTGCGAGCGTTCCAGTCTGCAAAACAGAATGGCGAAGAAATTCCTGAGGTTGTCTGCTTTGAAAAGCAAGGCGACTGGGGCGGGCTGTGGAACTACAACTGGCGTACCGGTCTTGATGAATTTGGCGAGCCCGTACACGGATCAATGTACCGCTACCTGTGGTCTAACGGCCCAAAAGAATGCCTTGAGTTTGCTGACTACTCGTTTGACGAGCACTTCGGCAAGCCCATCGCAAGCTTCCCGCCACGGGAAGTACTGGCAGACTACATCAAGGGCCGCGTAGAAAAGGCTGGCGTGAGAGACTGGTGCCGGTTCCACCATCCGGTTCGCAACGTGGAATACCACAAAGAGTCTGACAACTTCACCGTCACGGCACACGATCTGGTTAACGACAAGCGGGTTAAAGAAAAATTCGATTATGTGATTGTCGCTAACGGTCATTTCTCTACACCCAACGTGCCGTACTTCGAAGGTATGGACAAATTTGAAGGCCGTGTTCTGCACGCACATGATTTTCGTGATGCGCTGGAGTTCAAAGGCAAAGATGTCATGGTCGTTGGTGCCAGCTACTCTGCTGAAGACATTGGCTCACAATGCTGGAAGTATGGCGCTAAATCACTGACCGCCTGTTACCGCACTAACCCAATGGGATTCCACTGGCCGGATAACTGGGAAACCAAACCACTTTTAACCAAAGTTGAAGGCAAGACCTGCCACTTTAAAGACGGCACCAGCAAAGAAATAGACGCGATTATTCTCTGCACCGGTTACCTGCACCATTTTCCTTTTATGGAAGATGACCTGCGACTGGTCGCCACCAATCGAATGTGGACGCCGGATTTATACCAGGGAGTCGCTTTCGAACCGAACCCGAAGGTGATGTACCTTGGCATGCAGGATCAGTTTTACACCTTTAACATGTTCGACGCTC
Organism: uncultured Granulosicoccaceae bacterium; assembly: GCA_937931165.1. Taxonomy (GTDB): domain Bacteria; phylum Pseudomonadota; class Gammaproteobacteria; order Granulosicoccales; family Granulosicoccaceae. Next base: position 23,295 of record CALHCI010000198.1, on the reverse strand, counting down.
AAGCCTGGTGGGCACGCGATGTCATTCTCGGGAAGATCGAAACACCATCAGCAAGTGACATGAAAGCACACAGTAAAAAATGGCTTGATCGCGAGGCAACGCTCGAAACCGACGAAGACATGATCTGGTTCCAGGGTGACTATACCCAGGAACTGATTGACCAGACTGACTACCCGAACTTTGATATTGAAGGCGTCAACAAAGCGTTCATGGACTGGGAACATCATAAGCACGACGACATCATGGGCTTCAGAGACAAGGCGCATAAATCGCTGATGACCGGCTCACAGTCACCATCGCATCACACTCAGTGGACCAAAGCGATGGATGACTCCATGGCCGAGTACCTGAAAAACTAACCCGGAAAATCGATTGCGATAATGATCAACTGACCGGCACCTGCTGGTGATTAGCGCTTACCGAACGGCCGCACGCATCAGCCTGCGGCCGGATGACCAGACGGTTCAGTTAAGAGCAAACCGAGATGCATAAGATCAAACGCTCAATCGTTGGGCTCAGGCAAGGCTACAGGAATTAACTATTCTTCAGCCCCAATGAGCAAATAATCGATTAAACTATGCCGTTAAGTGGCTGGCTGGTAGCTCGCCGCAAGGCAGATTGAGCTTAAGTTATTGAATTACATAGAAACGGAGCGCGCGTGACCGGTTATACTGACACCCTCCAGCACGGCGACACAATAAGCTGTTATCAGATTGAAGAGGTTCTCGGGCGTGGCGGATTTGCTGTTACCTACCTGGCGGTCGATCTGAATCTGGATGTGCACGTCGCTATTAAGGAATACCTTCCGCGCGAAATCATCCATCGTGATGAGCACCTGAACGTCTCCGCGAGACGCCCGGAATTCTCCGAAGACTACAATATTGGCCTTAGCAACTTTGCCAGAGAGGCAAAAACACTTGCACGCTTCAAGCACCTGAATATTGTGCGAGTGCATCAGGTCATCCATAAGTACAACACGGCCTATATCGTCATGGATTACGAGCACGGCAGGGAGCTGTCTGAAATGCTCGGAGAACAAGGCACGCTGCCGGAAGATCAGCTGCGTGAGATTCTGTTTCCGATTATGGATGGCGTTGAAGAAATTCATCGCAACGGCCTCGCGCACCGCGATATCAAGCCTTCTAATATCTACCTCAGAGACAATGGCTCCCCGGTATTGCTGGACTTTGGCGCGGCCAGATACACCATGAGCGAAACCACCCAGCAGCTCACTGCGGTGGTGACCGTCGGTTACACACCCATAGAACAGTACAACGTCTCTGAAAACGATCAAGGGCCGTGGTCCGACATTTACGCATTGGCCGCAGTGCTGTACGAAGCCGTTACCGGTGAAATGCCGGTCGACTCGGTTACCCGCGCCTCCAGCAGCCTGACCAATGCCAGTGATCCGCTCTCACCGGTGGCCAACAAAGCACAACAGCACTACTCGGATCATTTTCTGAACGCGATCGACTGGGGCCTGAACATGGAAGCCGAAGATCGCCCGCAAAGCATTGCTCAGTGGCGCGATGCGTTTAACGGCGTGGTGAAACCGGCTGAAGCTTACAAACCCCAGCAACAACCCGCCCGACCGGTACGAAAATCAAAGCTCAAAACCAGAGCCAATAACCCGGGTGAAATCGGTGATGCTCCTCGCTACGAAGTCGCACCACTACGCCCGTACGAGTCAGATCCGCGCCTGAGCGACAGCCCGCCTGACCCTCGTCTTAGTGTTGATCCGCGTACCACCCGCTTCGACCCGAACTTCGATACCGATGTAGACGACGTCGAAATTATCCCGTTGAATCCTGATTCGCAGTCCTTACGCGACGAACCGGCGCCCGTTGCACAAAACCCAGTTGCACAAAACCCAGTTGCACAAAATTATGACCCGATGACCCCCACAGACACCGCCACTGTGGATCATTTACCTGCAACTGACCGGAGCACATCACCGCCACCGGTTGCGAATAGCCCGTTTGCTAGTAATCCGGCACCCAGACCCGTTGCACCACAGGCAACTAACCAAACACTTAACGACACACTGAACAACCTGGCGGCCACCAGTGATCACCCGACACACACTCAGGAACTGCGCAAAGTACTTCGCCGCGACATTGTCCGTCGTGATGCACCGCCAGCGCCTGCTCCTGAACCAGTCAGACAACCGCCGACGCCCGAGTATCGCGAGGCACCTGCTGCCTACGACAACCCTGCTCCCGCATACGACAACCGCGGGCCACGCGAGTACGAAGCACCAGAGCGTCGCATGGCACCACCGCGACAACATATCGAACGTGAAAACATCGACTTCGATGACACCGATTGGGATTACGAAGCGCCAGCGCGTCCATCCAGACTTAAATGGATAGCGCCACTACTCGGACTTACCGCAATTGTCGGTGGCGCACTGATGTTTGTTAACAAACCCGAGTTATTCAAACTTCCGTCTGCCACCGGCCCGGACATGACGGTAGAAACCGCACTGGCAAAAGCCCGTGATAAAATCAGTGCTAACCAGTTGATCTTCCCAGCCGGTGAATCAGCGCTCGACTACTACCAGTTAATACTAGACACCGAACCAGACAATGCAGAAGCGCTGGGTGGTGTGGCGTCAATTCAGGATGAAGTAAAAAAGCAGATTATAGAAAACGTCGACAACGACAACCTCACCGAGGCAAATAAACTGCTGTCGCGTGCCAACGAAACCAACCTTCAGATTGAAGGCGGGTTAAACGCCACCAACACAAACGACTCAGCAAATTCCGGTATCGTAAACCCGGTAACTACGCCACCCGATTCTGAGTCCGGTACCGTCGGGATTGATCAAACCGCATCGCCGTGGGTAGCGCAACAGGTAGACGATATAGAGTCGCTGCTCAGCGCCGGTGACTACACCAGCGCCGAAACAATTTTCAGTGAGGTAGACAAATACATCTCCGACGGTGACCTTTCAGATTCGCTGCGCGCTAAGATTGAGGCGGCAAAAGAAGCCGGCACTTCTACAACTGTTGGCGCTCTGCCCACCCCGGACGATGACACCGTCATCACCCGTGTGATTAACGAGCCAATCGTTGCAGACACGGATCTACCAGTAATCACCGAAGAAACCACGGTGCAAAATGACGTTGAAACAGCAGTCATTGAAGCAGTGCGTCAGGAACCCGAAGTTACCGAACCTGAGACACCAGTGGTAGCGACACCTGAGCCTGAGGTTATTCCGGAAGTTGAACAAAAGATTGCCGTCGCCGAAACACCGGCAACGCTGCCATCTGCGCCACGCCGAAGCTTTATTGAAGGCAACGATGCGCCTGCCCGCCACCTGAACCAGCTGCGCCTGGCTATTGAAAGCAAAAGCCTGCAACAGGTACTGCAAGTCAGTGATGCGCTACCAGAAGAAAGAACCGAATTTCTACGCAAGTTGTTTCAACGATATGACCGATTGGACGTTACGATAGACAACATCGAAAGAGGTTCAAACACGGCAACCGCAAAGTTAAGCGTGTCTATGTTCAATCAGCGCTCCGACGGAAGCTACTATTCTGCAGGCAAATGGAACGATGTCAGGCTGGCTACTGATCGTGAAGGCGGCGAGTGGCAGGCAATACAATGGTAGCTTGCTTTAGCTGACAATGATAAGCCTCTGGCTTATCGCTTTTACCACTCGAAGCGTCACTACAAATATTCAGGCAGCACCAGACAACCCGGTGCTGACTTCTATATCACCCTCAAGGTGTTCACAAGGTATGCAATGAAACGACGTAAAATCCTGCAGGCAGCAATCGCAGGTATGTTTGCTCAAGGCGGCCTGACACTCCCCGGTCACACACTCGCTGCGAACGCCCCCGGAAGATTCAACATGCGCAACCGTGCAAAAACCTATCTGCGTGCAGAACCGCGTCCAAGTGACACCGCACCCTCTGGCGCATTCGCCTCACGAGAAGTTGATGGATTACTGTTTCTGACCAATGCCTACGGCTACTCGTATGAAATACCTTTAGACAGTTACATTGAATGGCATATCGATAGCGTCAATACCTACCTCAAGTTTCGCTGTGTGAACAGTGATCAGTACCGCGTAAAAGCCTTTCCCTGTGCGGTACTCGGCACCATGGGCGGTCGCTACGAAACCAGTGGCAACCCGCAACCCCTGAAGGGCATGGAAAACGAATTTCGAATGAAAGGCGAAGGCATGCAGAGCCCTTTATTCGATTTATACCCGGCACAACAACAAACCGGCTTTCCCTGTAAGTTAAAAGATCTGCCGGACACCAGCATTACGGTAAAAACCAGTTACTCGGGCAGTCCGACCGTCAACACCTTTCTGGATATGTACCTGCATGACATAGACACCGCACAGACTGCATCACACCCTTCGCTGCTCGGCGACATCAACGCCATGAATAGCAACCGCACCAAGGCTTACAATATCAACGTCTGGTTCCAGATGCCGGATAAAACCAATGGCAACACCGATCGCCCCGACGGCGCCTGGGCCGGTGGCAAAGTCATGGGTACAACCACTATTGGCAGCCGTGAATTTCACGTTATTCTTAAAATCGAAACTGGTGGTGGCAACTACTTTCGCTACGTTGCACTGATACCCGTCAATGGCCCCATCACCGCGCTGTCCGTCAACGAAGTAATGGACTGGGCGCAACGCGACATGCGCCCCATTCTTGACGGCAATAGCCAGGCAAAAGAAATGATGGGCAAAGCAGACCCGCGAGGCCTGCCTGCACCACGCTGGCCAGACCAGAACATGGTGCTGTCCGGACTGCACATTGGCAACGAAATCTGGTGGTCGGACCCCAATGGTCAGGAAGGCATCGTTAAATGGCCCAAGCTTAGGGTGGATGTGAAAGGCAAAGGATCATTCGGCTGGGGCGAGCCGGAATCAGCATCGCTGTCAAATACACCGCAATGGGGTGAACCTGTAGCTGGCAAACAGGAATTTGTGGCCTCGGCTAATACCATTTCCATTGACCCTGCCGATGCGAAATTGCCCGGAGCAACTTCTACACCTGAGCCACCACCTAAGAAGAAAGGTTTTTTTAATACCTTAATTGGGGCAATTACCGGAAAGTAGTTTACAGAGAAGACTAAAAGAACCACGTTCACGTCAAACGATAGAATAGCTCATTGTATAGATTCATCATTTCCAACATTGAGGACAACAGCAGGCGTGATGCTCTACAAAGTGGCATACCTCTTTACTGCCGGTAGGAATGTCCTGACAGATGATTTTATAAAAGCAACTTGCGAAGCTAATCCAAACTGTCGCTTGCAGGTCATCAGTTCTTTACGCCGCTCAAAACCAAACTCACCCCTAAGCTCACGTTATTTATCCGCACTTCTGCCGATTGACGATTACCGGAAGTATCAACCACTGACGCGAATTCGGAAGTTTCAATAACATTTCCGGACTGGTCGGTAGTAGAAACCACTGTGACATATCTTGCAGTTGAGCCCTCGCCACGCTCTAGTCGCCACGACCCGACTCTGGCATTACCGGCATTGTCGAGGTACGTTCCCACCGCACCTGACTGACCGACTTTCGCGGTTAACGGCACCGCTACCGGAGTGGCGGACGTGATAGTTACCGTGTCAGTGGTTAACCCGACCAGTCGCACCGAGTTTGCATCAACAGAATAGAACTCTGTGCCTACTCCGATACTAGTGGCGCCGGTTTGAACATTGGTAAACTCGAGGGTCTGCACGACTGGAATCGCAACCTCGCCATTGAATGTGGTTTCGGGCTGTGTTTGATAGGAAAACCGCCCACTGTAGGTCTGGCCCTGTGCATCCGAACCAGTTATGTCATAGCTTTCGCTAAACCCGACCGAGAACACCCCGGGTTGAAACAGCCCGAAGCTTAATTCGTCATTCTCGCTAACGCTTGAATCACTTCCCGAACCGCCACACCCCAGAGACAATGACGATAATACGACTACAAACAACAATGGCCAGCGCATAGTGTTTCCATAGATGACGCGTTAAACAAGCATGAATGTTGTCAGAACCATGGCACCGGAAACAATCTAGGAAATCCTACCTCAACGCAGGAATAACAATGCAACAGCCCGTAAAAGCTAATCACCCTGCCATACGCAATACCCCGTTAGCTCACTATTTCCGTTATCCTGTACGCTGTTCAGGTAACTGCTAACGTGATAATGAGATACACTCGTTCCTTATTGACTACTATGGCCCTCAGCACGCTGCTGACGGGTTGTGGGACCAAGTTCGCAACACAACCACCAGTCTCCGCACCACAACCGGTAGAACTACCTGCACCGCCGCCATTGCCGCCGGCAGATCTCCCGACGCCAACGGATACCACTACCCCGGTAATCCGCCCGACAAAAAGACCGGATACCGAACAGGCTCGCAGCCTGCCCGCGGCAATCTCACTGCGTAATCAGGCACAAAGTGCCGCCAAAGACGGCAATCACACTCGCGCTATCGGCCTGCTGGAGCGGGCGATCAGAATCTCACCCACCGACCCCGCTACCTTTCAGGCATTGGCAGAAAGTCATCTGGCCATGGAGCGCCCGCGACAAGCGCTGGAACTCACCCGCCGTGCGTTAAATCTGAACCCGAATATTGAGCAACGAATCTCCCTCGAAACGCTTGCACGGCGTTGCGAGGCAATGTTGTAACGCACCAGTGACTATTCGCAGCGAGTCCGAATTTGCAGTAGTTGGCGGCGGCGTTGTCGGCTTGTCGATCGCGTATGGTCTGTTAAACAAAAACAAAAACGTCACGCTGTTTGATGAAGGCGATCTGGCACTGCGCGCATCACGCGGTAATTTTGGACTGGTCTGGGTACAGGGAAAAGGTGCCGGTATGCCAACCTACGCCAAGTGGACACGCGCATCGGCGAGCCGCTGGCAATCACTGGCACGGCAACTCAGTAATGACACCGGTTGGGACCTGGCCCTGCAACAACGTGGTGGCTACAGTATTTACCTTGATGAAAAGTCACTGGAAAAAAAAGTAGCCACACTCACCGAACTGAAAAAACAGCTCGGCGGTGACTATCCGTTTGAAGTACTTGGTCACAATGCCATTAAAAAAGAAGAACCACATATTGGTAAAGATGTTGTTGGCGCGGTGCTGCACCATGAAGACGGGCACTTGAACCCACTGGTGTTTTTAAGATCACTGGTCAAAGCAACACAGTTACGCGGCTTAAAGGTCGTACAGAAAAAAGTGACATTAATTACCCCCTCCGGTAACGGCTTTACTGTACAAACCACGGATCAACAGCAACATCTCACTGAGAAGGTTGTACTCGCAAGTGGACTCGGTACCAAAGCCCTTGGTGAAACACTGGGTTTTAAAGTACCCATCCGACCACAGCGTGGCCAGGTACTAATCACCGAGAAAATGCCACCTGTTATCAATCGCCCGTCAGATGAAATACGACAGGTTAATGAAGGCGGGATACAAATTGGTGCTTCAGCAGAAGAGTGTGGTTTCGACGACAAAGAAACCATCAAAACAACCGCCGAGCTTGCAAGCAACGCGATCAAACAATATCCGATTCTCGCCAAAGCGCAGTTAGTACGCAGCTGGGGGGCACTTCGCATCATGTCACCGGACGGCTTCCCGATCTATCAACAATCAACCACCTGCCCCGGTGCCTACTTCGCTACCTGCCATAGCGGTATCACGTTAGCAGCAGCCCATGCACAACTACTACCACAGTGGTTGTGTGGCGATGGGGCAGCTATCACCGATCTTGGCATTCCGTTTCATGACTTCAGTGAAAACCGCTTCGATGTTTAAACGTCTGCACGACGACAATACGTTTGTATTCACGTTTGATGGCACTGATATTCAAGCGTGCAAAGGAGAAACAGTGGCGGCAGCGCTGTTCGCTAACGGTATAGCTGCATTGAGAAAGACACACACTTCAAGTAGTCAGCGCGGACCATTTTGCATGATGGGTGCCTGCTACGATTGCCTGGTAGAAGTAGACGGAAAAACCGTACAGTCGTGTATGCTGCCGGCACAACCGGGTCTCCAGGTAAATCGTGCCAAAGCACAAGATGAATAGCAGCGATGGCAACTGACGACACTGATATCGTAATCATCGGAGGTGGCCCTGCAGGCATGAGTGCTGCCATCTGCGCCGCCAGCCACGGCGCCACCGTCACGCTGCTGGACGAACAGCCAACGGCCGGTGGCCAAATCTATCGCGGCTTGTCTAACGGCGATAATCGCATAGCCGGATTACTTGGCAAAGACTATCAGTATGGTAAAAAACTCATCGATCAACTGGCCCGGACCACAGTTCAACACTTAACCAATACTACTGTCTGGTCCGTCGACGAAAACGCAGTTATCACGTACAGCAAAGATCATCAGGCAAACAGAATAGCCGCAAAAATAGTGATCATCGCTACCGGTGCACTGGAACGCCCCTACCCGATCCCCGGATGGACACTTCCTGGTGTAATGACGGCAGGCGCTGCACAAATACTGTTAAAGACAAGTGGCATAGTGCCGGAACAACCGGTACTCGCTGGCACCGGTCCGTTACTGTATACCGTCGCCAGCCAGCTGCTGGGCGCGGGGGTGAAAATTGCCGCGGTGGTAGACACGGTAACTTCGAAGAATCATCTGCGAGCGGCAAAGCAATTTCCAATCACCACTCCGGGACCACTACTGACTGGCTTGAGCTATTTAAAGAAAATAAAGCGGACACAGACACCGTACTATAAGGGGGCGACTCAACTTAAAATCACTGGTGACCGCAGTGCCAACGGCATTGAGTTTCAACACAAAGGCAAGGTTGTCAGCCTCCGGTCGAATTGTATCCTGTTGCATCAGGGTGTCATTCCTAATACGCAACTCAGCCGCTCGCTGCGTCTTGAACACCACTGGCATTCATTGCAGCAGTGCTTTCATCCGTCTATAGATCAATGGGGGAAATCTTCGCTCGATAACATTCGAATAGCCGGAGACGGCGCGAAAATCGGTGGTGCAATTATCGCAGAACACCATGGAACGATTACCGCTTTGGGTGCACTGGCTGATCTTGAAAAAATCACCGAACAAACCCGCGATAAACTGGCTGCATTACCGCTGGCGGCAATTCACAGGCTGGACCGACTACGGCACTTTCTGGACGCACTCTACGCCCCTCCAGTGCACTATGCCGAGCCCACTGATGACACAATCATCTGCCGTTGCGAAGAGGTTACTGCAGGCGACATCAGGCGCTATGCAAAACTTGGATGCGTCGGCCCGAACCAGACCAAGTCATTCGGTCGCTGCGGTATGGGTCCATGCCAGGGCAGATACTGCAGCCTGACCGTCACAGAGATACTTGCCGCCGAAAATAAGCTTTCACAAGATGAAGTCGGTGCCTATAGAATCCGTTCACCAGTGAAGCCCGTTACCCTTGAAGAACTGGCGAGCTTACATGATTAACGGTTACCGCCACACGCCATGCCGGAGCGTATGGCTACGGTAACCAAACCGGTTGAGCAGGACTGGGTTGCACTTGCCTGTGTGATTACCGCTGTTTCTATCTGGGCGTGGTGGATGTCTGCCACCCGGATATCCGCACAACAGGGTATCGCCCCCATTGATGTAGCACTGTTGCGCTATTCAGTACCAGCCTTACTACTAATACCGGTTTGGGCTTCCGCGCTGCGCAAACTAAAAACCGCACCGTTGTGGTCGATCATCGCCATGCTTGGCTGGGGTGCACCCTTCCTGTGGCTGGTAACGGCATCGCTAAAAGAAGCCAGTGTGATCTATCTGGCGACCATTGTGCCATGCACTATGCCGGTGTTTGCGGTAATTGCAGAACGTGTGTTTTTTCAACAACACCCGACCAGAACTCAGCTGATCGGTTTTTCATTGATTGCAGTGGCGGCTTGCCTGGTGATTTTTGGCGCGCTGTTTGGCGGCGGCATTACACTGACAAGCCTGATGTTGATGTTTCTAGCAGCGGCTGGCTGGGCCTGCTATGTCGTTGCGTTCCGCCATACCGGATTAACCGCTGCCGAAGGTGCGGCGTGGGTGTGCGTTGCTTCTACCGCTATTATTTTAGCGATTAAGCTGCTCACCGGTGATGAACTATTGCCACTCACCAGAGATCAGATCCTATTTAATGCAATAGCGCAGGGCTTTGTTTCCGGGTTTGTTGCAGTATTGCTTTACACCACCGCAATTAGCAGGCTGGGCGCGGCAAGTGCCGCCAGCTACAGTGTCTTAACACCGGCTCTGGCTGCTTTTTTCGCGTGGGTTTGGCTACACGAAACACCATCTGCATTTGATCTTTTTGTGCTTTTACTGGCCACACTTGGCGTCGCTGTAATTAACGGGTTGTGTCCTCCGCGGCGTTCTCGCATAAAAACGTGAGACACCAGTTTCAACTTCTTACAAACCCCGCGTACAGCCGTACATACCAATGCAGAACCGTTATCAGGTGACTTTACTCAAGTCATCGAGATAGCTGAATATTTCAGTATGATCGGCATCGGCGTCGAGCGCCCTGCTGGCTTCAATCCAGGTTTCAGCCGCAGCCCGAACTCCCGGAAGCGGCCTGCTAACGTGGTCAGCCAAGCCAGCCGCCAGCGACACATCTTTGGCCATTAGCGCGAGATCAAAACCGGCATCTTTGAATTTTTCTGTCAGAACAAACTGAGCCAGTTTATTTTCCGTAGAATTATTTCTGCCAGTTGACGCATTTAAAATCCCGGTTATCCGCTCCGGTGACAGACCAAATTCTTTTCCAATGATTATTGCTTCACATGCGGCGGCAAGACCCGCTGCAGAGACATAGTTGTTCAGTGCCTTTGTAGCATGTCCGGCACCCAGAGAACCGGCCCGAAAAATCGCTCCCATTGCCTCAAGCACAGGTACGACGGTGTTCATCGCTTTAGCATTATTGCCTCCTAACATAATGGCGAGTTCACCGGATATTGCTTTGCGCAACCCACCGGATACAGGCGCGTCCAGCAACGTCACACCATGAGTATCCATTTCCGCTCCGAGCTTTCGGGTTTCTACAGGGTCAGAAGAACTCATATCAACCACAATGCTATTGGTGGGCATCGCTGCTGCGAGACCACTATCAATACAGACCGAGCGGACAATCGCAGAGTCAGGTAACATTAGAATGGCTATCGACAAGTGAGGGGCCATCGCTTCAAGACTCCCGGCTACCTTCAGGCTGCATTGCTCTGCAACGAGATGAGCCGCTTCAGGAGTAATATCGAACAACTCAGGTTGATAACCGGCAGCCGCTAAACAACGCACCATTGGCGCGCCCATGGTACCGATTCCGACAAATCCGATTTTTTCCAATTTTTATACTCCCGCCAAAATAAAAAGTAGAAACGGTAAGGTTATTTCCCCGCCGTGGAAGCATACGGGATTAAGAGTTAACTTCAGCTACCAGCGACCCTCGATAATCTACCAGGGTTCCAAGCTTTTTGTAAGAAAGTTGCACCACAAACTCGTAGCGCTGATCAACGATCTTTTTGTAGGCAATGGTATCCGGACTAAATACCGCAGGAAGCTTTACCCCCTTTACTATCAATTGTCGTTGTATCCAATGCCAACCACCGTCTTTGGTATCAACGCCGAGTTGCATTTCGACAAAACCGGTTTCTTCTTTCCAATAACCATCGGGGTATTGTCCCACCGGGGTAAAACGCGAAAGCATGGTACAGTCAGGGAAGTCTCGCTGCCAAAGCAGCTCATTATCAACGTGACTAATCGTAACGGTAAAAGGGTAGACACCGGGATATTCAGGAAGCCCCAGCTTGTTACCCATTCTTTTGCCTAAGATTGCGGCGACACCGCTGCCAAAAGAGAGGGTTATCTCACCCGTTAATTTGCCACCGTGCGTATGTAATTGACGAATGAGCGGGTGGAGTTCCTGAAACCCGGCACCAAACCAGTTCTCTACCAGATCACTCACTCTGTACTACACCTTGCTGTTGGAGAGCCAGGCTCAGTTACGGCTTACCGGTTACACACCGGCAAGCCGAATGTCATACGCTGATTAATAGTCAGCCATTGCCGAGAAATCAAGCGGTTCGTACAGACTTTCACCGAGATAATATTCCAGTGGCTGCTGATCACCATTGATTGTTAGCATTAAATCTGCGACAGCAATATTGCTGCTGTACTTGCCACCATCCATGCGAATGTATTGTTGTGCCATTGGATGCATCATAAACATAGCTGCAGGGGTAAGATCAATAGCTGCGGTGTCGGCATCAAGATCAAGGTTAATGACAATTGACTGCAGCACATCCGCCACGGTACTCATATTGTCAATCCCGCTGGGTGTGCCGTCGCCATGGAAAACGATACCGATATCACCGACAACGTCTCCACCATCATTGGTCATGGTAATCTTATTAGTGAACTTACTACCGGGCGTCAGCAGCCCTTTGTAAGCATTCATCATCTGGCTTTCAATTTCTTCGATGTCGTATGTTTCATCGGCGGTTGCCATTCGCATAACGTCATTCCATGCTGACAGATACTGCTCCAGACCCTCAAGCGACAGCCCGTTGAGACGTGAATCCCACACCATACTGTTTAATGGTACGGGTGCATCTATCTTTGCTACCGACACTACGCTTTCTGTGTCGAGTTTGTCTCCGTGAAGACTAGCAGAGCTATTGAAACTGATGTCTTCAACACCAACCACTATGCCACTTGACGAATCATTGTAGGTAATTGACGGAAGGGTAAACTGCTGATCCCCGGTGTACACGCCAGCAGCAACCAGCAGCAGGTCCAGTTCTGCACTGGATTGCGCCATGGTGAACAACGCGCCGGAACCATTATCAAGTGCTAACTGGCCCAGATAACCGCTGACGTCAACCTTGCCATTGTCACTGAATGCTTCATATCTTCCACCGTCGAAGTTAATGGTGCCGTTTTCATAGTCCATTGATAAAGAACTGATCTGAAGGCTTGAAGTAACGTCACCGTTAAAGCCTACGTCCGTATGCAGAATAAAAGGCCTTCCATCGTCAAATTTCGCGATGAAATCCCGAACGTCTTCATCACTGATAGTGTCGCTATTGAGTGTGGTTGCAATGTTTGATGCGCTAAAGCGTGCGCCTTCGGGGTCGGAACCGACCGGCGAGTGATTGATCTGATGCTTCAGTTGAAACAATGACGGTTGGTCCGTATGCATCAGCTTCACATTGGTCGTCGCAACACTTTCTGTGAAACCCGCCTGGTAGTCAGCCATTTCCAGTACAAATGCACCGCCGGCAGCCTGATTGAGATCAGCCAGCAGCTTTTCATAAGCCGGTTGTGCCTGAGTGCCTGCGTAGTAGGTAGATCCGGCCCATGAAGCTCCGGCGACAAGCGGTAATGCCAACAATATTTTTTTCATCATACGTCCGTTGTTATTGTAGTTTTTTGTTGCGCCGGGAATAACGGCCGCAATAACAACTTTGTTGACATTTACAACCAGTAACTGTGAGCATCGACACGCCAGTTACTGCTAACGATCATAGATCTGTTTAGCACGACAACTTATGAGTCAGGCAGGAGAGGAATGATGTACTAAAGATCTGCTACTGAGAATAGAGTCAATGAATGAGTCACTCTTGCTCGGACAACCCCATGTGAAGAATCTCTTCTGACTTTGCTGCGGCCGCCGGAACATCGGCCTCCGAGGCAATCGCTGAGCTCTCCTGATTGGCTGACTGACGGTAAGTGTTGTATATAAACAGTCCGGCTGCAGAAAAAATAATACAAGCCAGTACCGGAACCAGCCGGCTATTGGTTGACCCGCACTTGGGGCATACAGTGTCGCGTTGTGTCATTTTCGACTTGCAGGATTTGCAATACACCATAGCCATTTAATTCTCCGGGGAACCAATATTCTGACCGAAGCTATTGCCGGTATGCCAACCTGAGTCCGTATAACGTCAACAGACCATGTGTGTGTTGCGAGCGCTCGCAGAGCCAGAGGTGGGTGACGGTGCAAAGAGCCTACCAATCGCCGCGGCTCTGAGTCACACACTGAAACCTAATCACAATTCGAGGTATTCACAGTTTCACAGTCCGGGGAAAGATCTATTCAGCTGTCACTGATATGACAGCGGTCTTTGATTGCCAAACTTTTCAAAAACAGGTACTTTGCAACTCAAAGAACAACCCGATTGCTTTATCAACAGGAAACCGGCATGCAGGATCTCGACAAAGCGCTCCAGCAAATTGGTGACATTCGTTCGCAAATAGCCAGCAGCACAGAATTCCATGGCTTTGGGCCTGCGGCCGTCGCTACTACGGGCGTAATGGCCCTGACAATCGGCGTCTGGCAACACCTACAGCCCCCGGCCAGCACAACGCAATACCTGCTGCAGTGGATTGTTGTGGCGGCGGTGTGCTCAATTATTGTTGGCTCAGAAATGTATAGCCGGTCACGACATGAACACGGACAACTGGCAGCCGCTTTGCTGGTTCGCGCACTGGAGCAATTCCTGCCGGCATTTGCCTGCGGGTTTATGCTCACCGCATTCTGCTTTTTAGTGGCACCAGACACCCTGTGGATGCTGCCCGGCTTGTGGCAGGTATGTGTCGCACTGGGTCTGTTTTCAGCAGCGCGGAATCTGTCCCCGACGATCAAACTCATCGCCGCTTTCTACTTTGTCTGCGGCTTTACGGTGCTTATTCTGTCCCACCAGGCTGCCGGATTATCTCCGTGGTTGATGGCAATTCCTTTCTTTGCCGGTCAGCTAATGATGGCCTGTGCGCTTTATCGGCAACGCCGCAACGGATGACTTTCGATGACTGATACTTCCAACGCCCCTTACGCTTTCGAAGGTCTTGATCGGGTCATACATGAAAAGGCCCGGCTCGGCATTATGACGTCACTGATCAGCCACCCCAAAGGCCTGGCATTTACTGATCTGAAAAAACTGTGTGATCTTACCGATGGCAATCTGAGCAGACATATATCGGTACTGCAGGAGGCCGGCCTCATTAACGTAAAAAAGGGCTACCTCAATAACAAGCCGCATACAACCTGTGCATTGACGGCAAAAGGAAAAAAGCAGTTTTTGAAATATCTTGATGTCCTTGAAGGAATTGTGGAAAACGCCAATGCCACGGCTAAATCATTAAAAGCAACAAACAGAAAACCCGCCTGATTCGCGAGAAAAAGTGCTAAATCACAAACTGTAGCTGATAGCCGGGCAAGTAGTATAACCAGACCAGCGTCACTGACTGATCATCAATCCACGTGTCACGTCTGGATCTGAGAATAGTTTCTTCGGGCTCAAGCTTAAGCACTTTCGCTACACGCGTTGTCGCGCGTAGCGCCTCAAAGCTGAACCCGCCGCTGGTAAACGGCACGTGTTGAACCAGCCACTCATTGGCGCTGGTTTCTTTCAGATCCACCTTTTCTATATCCGGAACTGTAGATGTGTTTATCCAACGCTCTTCATAGACATAGGGTTTTTGATCTGCCTGATGCAGCGTCCTTAAATACAACCCTGATGCCTGGTCCCCAAGCCCCATCGTATCTCTAATGTGCTTTGCAGGGACACGCATTTTTTTTTCGAGCACCAACGCTTTGTACTGACTACCCTGCGCTTCAACCTGCTGCCGTATGATAGGAATATCTGCCGAGACACGACGGGTCTTCTGCATAGCGACACGCGTGCCTGCTTTGCGCTTGCGATCGATAACACCTAAGCTTGCCAGCTCACGCAATGCCCGGTTGACGGTGGTTCGCGCACAGCCAAACTCCTGAGCCAACGCTGCCTCCCCCGGAATCAACTGCCCGGGCACCCAGGTACGATCCTGAATATTGCTTCTGATACGGTCTCGAATATCCTGCCAGGTATTCGAACGTCGGCTACGCATGGCAGAGCTCAAAGTGTTTTTAACAGTCGGGATAATGTCGAGCGATAGGTCGCTTCTATCTGTTGTCGGTTGACGTGCACGCCCTCTTTGACAACATGGCGTCCGCAACAATAGACATCAGTCACCAGTCTGTCATCACCCGCAAAAAGCCAGGCGTCAATCCAGCCATCGTCTTTTACCGGCAACAGATTCACTGAGTTGATATCAAGGGATAGAAGATCAGCCTGCACACCCACCGCTATTTTACCGGTATTTCTTTGTAGTGCCTGCGCACCACCTGCCAACCCTTGTTGGTAAAGTACTCTGCCTGCTGAACGATCCGGCTCTGCATAAACGGCTCTCGCATGTTCTTTGAGGCGCTGTGAGTACTCCAGTGTGCGCAATTCTTCACTTAACGCTATACGAATATTAGAGTCTGTACCAATCCCGAATTTGCCCTGTGCCTGCTGGTATCGAACACCATCGAAGATGCCATCACCAAGATTCGACTCGGTTATCGGACACAAGCCTGCAACAGCGCCTGCGCGTGCAAGCTGTTCTGTCTCGGCGGGTAGCATCTGTGTGGCATGGATCAGACACCAGGTCTCGTCAACCTGATGATTATCAAACAACCAGGCAACTGGTCGCTGCCCGTACTCACTTAATAACTCGTCAACCTCGGCCTGTTGTTCAGCGATATGAATATGCAACGGGCCACCACCAGCCAGTGTGGGGAGTTCGGCCAGTGTCGTCTTACTCACCGCACGCAAAGAATGCGGCGCAACGCCTATGTTGGCGTTGACCGCATCTGATGCTATGCAAGCACTGGCCTCTTGATACAGACGGGTGTAGTGATCGAGTTTATTCCCGAAACGCTGTTGCCCGCCGCTCAGTGCTCTGCCGTCACAACCACCCTGCTCATAGGCTACCGGTAGCAGCGTTAAACCAATGCCGCTTTGTGATGCAGCGGCAATGACGCTTACTGACATTTCGGCACAGTTGTCATACTGCCTGCCACCAGGCTGATGATGCAGGTAATGGAACTCGCCAACCGAGGTATAACCCGACTCAAGCATTTCTATCTGCCCGAAGGCCGCAATCGCTTCGACATCCTGAGGTGTCAGGCAATCCAGAAAGCGATACATCAGTCTGCGCCATGTCCAGAACGAATCCGTAGCATTAGCGCCTCGGGTTTCTGTCATTCCCGCCATAGCACGCTGAAATGCGTGACTATGAAGATTGGGCATCGCTGGCAGCAACACACCTGTATGCTCACCCTCCGCAGCCTGCCCCGGCTTAACCGAGGTAATGATGCCGGAACGATCAATGTCGATTCGGACATCCCGCTGCCAGCCATCCGGTGTTAGTGCGTGTTTTGCCCAGATTGTACTTGTCGGTTGCATGAGCGGGTGGTTGACTCAGAATATGTATGCACATAATATTTTGTTTATGGTTGCACTTAAAGTCAAATAACAATGGCAGCACATTTATTGTCCAACGCGCAGGTAGCCACCTGTGATACCACAACCGGTCACTACGGTTTGATTGAAAACGGTGCCGTGGTCGTCGATAACGGTTTGATCAGCTGGTGCGGTGGCGCTAACGAGGTACCCCATCAATATCAGTCCCTTTCAACGACCCATCTCAACGGCAAGCTGCTAACCCCGTCGCTAATCGATTGCCACACCCACATTGTTCACGGTGGTCACCGTGCAGCAGAATTCGAATTGCGCCTCAACGGAGCAAGCTATGCTGAAGTTGCGGCGGCCGGAGGCGGTATTGTGTCAACGGTTACCGCCACGAGATCTGCAAGCGTTGAAGCACTGGTCGCCACCGCATTGCCACGAGTCGACGCACTGCTCGCGGAAGGTGTGTCTGTTATTGAGATCAAGTCAGGCTACGGGCTTGACCAGCAAACAGAACTCAACATGCTGCGTGCCGCACGGCAAATATCTGAACAACGAAATGTTGAGGTTAAAACCAGCTTCCTCGGTGCTCATGCAGTACCAATTGAATATAAGAACCGTGCAGATGAATACATTGACAATGTCTGTATACCCGCTCTTGAACTTGCACATCAGGAATCACTGGTCGATGCAGTTGACGGATTCTGTGAATCCATTGCGTTTAACACCACACAAATAAAGCGTGTATTTGAAAAAGCACAGTCACTAGGGCTTCCAGTCAAGTTGCATGCAGAGCAGCTGAGTTTGCTTAAAGGCGCAGAACTCGCGGCAGCATTTCAGGCACTTTCGGCAGACCATCTGGAATACCTGGACGAAGCCGGAGTGAAAGCCATGGCTTTATCCGGCACAGTGGCGGTTTTACTGCCTGGGGCTTTTTATACATTACATGAAACTCAACAACCGCCGCTGGCAGAGTTTCGAAAACACAGTGTACCTATTGCAATAGCCACCGATGCGAATCCCGGCTCATCACCTGTCACGTCTCTGCTGTTAATGATGAACATGGCCTGTACATTATTTCGAATGACCCCCGAAGAGTCGCTGCTTGGGGTCACCGCTAATGCCGCAAAAGCGCTGGGATTAAATGATCGCGGGCAGATTGCCCCGGGTATGCGCGCAGATTTCTGTTTGTGGGATGTACAACACCCCGCAGAGCTCAGTTACCGCATCGGGTTTAACCCGTTGATCGAGCGCATTGTTCTATGATCACTATTGGGAACGCCATTGAAATCACACCCGGCGAGACTTCGCTGAAAACACTTACCGACATCATCAGCTCAAATCACAGCCCGGTCACACTTAACCGGTCCTGCAAGGCCCGTGTTAACCGTGCTGCAGCTGTGGTTGACAGGGTAGTTAGCGAAGATACTGCTGTTTACGGCGTTAACACCGGTTTTGGCAAACTCTCGAGTGTACGCATAGCGCCCAAAGATTCTGCAGCACTGCAGCGCAACCTGATACTTTCACATTGTGCCGGTGTCGGTGACCCCGCAGACGACAACATTGTACGACTAATGATGATACTTAAATTGTTATCGCTTGGGCGTGGTGCTTCGGGTGTGCGATGGCAACTCATTGAAACCATCGAAAGTGTTGTGAATGCAGGTGTACTTCCGGTAGTGCCCTCACAGGGATCAGTTGGTGCATCCGGTGACCTTGCACCACTGGCACACTTTGCAGCCCTGCTCATGGGTGAAGGTGAAGCTTCTTATCAGGGGGTCAGACAGAGCTCGGAAGCAGCGCTACGCACAGCCGGCATTAAGCCAATAGCGCTGATCGCCAAAGAAGGGCTGGCACTGATCAACGGCACACAGTTCTCAACCGCTGCTGCATTGATTGCACTTAATGACAGCTGGCAACTTGCCTGTAGTGCCATTGTTACCAGCGCGCTATCGACTGATGCCATTATGGGGTCGACTGCACCGCTACGTTCCGAGATTCACGAATTACGCGGCCACCATGGCCAGATAGAAGTCGCATCAACAATGCGTGCACTGATGTCCGGATCGGTTATTCGTGACAGCCATCGCGAAGGTGATACCCGTGTACAGGATCCGTACTGTATCCGGTGCCAGCCACAGGTTACCGGCGCGTGCATTGATTTACTCCGACAGGCTGCCACCACACTTACCACCGAGGCCAATGCCGTTACGGATAACCCGCTGGTGATTGCAGACGACAATTCCCCGGGGCAAGTGCTGTCCGGTGGAAACTTTCACGCAGAACCGGTGGCTTTTGCGGCAGATCAGATAGCCATTGCTATTGCCGAGATCGGTGCAATATCGCAACGGCGAGTCGCATTAATGGTAGACCCGGCGCTGTCTTTTGACCTGCCGCCTTTCTTAACTCCGGAGCCCGGCCTGTGTTCAGGCTTTATGGTCGCAGAGATCACCACAGCTGCATTAATGAGTGAAAATAAACATCTCGCCAATCCGTGTTCAACTGACTCAACTCCGACCAGCGCCAATCAGGAAGATCATGTATCCATGGCCGCACACGGTGCAATACGGCTTGAAAAAATGAATCGCAATCTCACCAACATACTGGCTGTTGAGTTGCTATGCGCATCGCGTGGTATAGAGTTTAGAGCACCACTGACCACAAGCCCCGTACTGCAGTCGGCAATTGACGCGTTGCGCTCCGAAATACCTACCTTAACTGAGGATCGCTTCATGTCGACTGATATCGAGAATGCTGCCAGACTGATTAGCAACGATGCCATACTAAGCGCCTGTGACGCAGTCACTATGCCTACCCTGCACTGACGCTCACTGACTGAAAACGGTAAGCCCATGAACGACAACACCCGATCACGAAAAAACACCCGCGATGTTTACCCGGACACCGGTGCCGAAATCAGCGCCAAAAGCTGGTTAACTGAAGCACCGATGCGCATGTTAATGAACAACCTGCATCCGAACGTTGCAGAAAACCCTCACGAGCTTGTGGTGTACGGGGGTATTGGCCGGGCAGCCCGTAGCTGGGAAGACTTCGATGCGATCATACAAACCTTAAAAACGCTGGGTGATGAAGAAACACTACTGGTGCAGTCCGGTAAACCAGTGGGCGTTTTTCGAACCCACAACAACGCACCACGCGTGCTGATAGCCAACTCTAATCTGGTACCCCACTGGGCTAACTGGGAGCACTTTAATGAGCTGGATCGTCAGGGACTAATGATGTACGGGCAGATGACTGCTGGTTCGTGGATATACATCGGCACTCAGGGCATTGTGCAGGGAACCTATGAAACGTTTGTTGAAGCAGGCAGGCAACATTATCAGGGTAACTTAACCGGCCGCTGGATATTAACGGCCGGACTCGGTGGTATGGGTGGCGCACAACCGCTGGCTGCAGTGATGGCAGGCGCCTGTTGCCTGGCAGTAGAGTGCGATCCGGAGCGTATAGAAATGCGGTTGCGCACACGCTACCTTGATGAAAAAGCACAAACACTTGATGAAGCGTTGCACATGATCGACAAGTGGACGGCAGCTGGTGAAGCAAAATCTGTCGGCCTGATTGGCAATGCCGCGGATATATTCCCCGAGCTTGTCAAGCGCGGCGTTAAACCCGATATCGTTACCGACCAGACTTCTGCACACGACCCAATACATGGTTACCTGCCCATAGACTGGACTGTCGCTAAATGGCACGACGAACAGGAGCGCAATCCTGCTGCGGTAGAAGCTGCGGCCCGCGCATCGATGAAAATACACGTAAAAGCGATGGTTGATTTCTGGAACCAGGGCATTCCGACCCTCGACTACGGTAACAACATCAGACAGGTTGCCAAAGAAGAAGGACTGGAGAACGCTTTTGCCTTCCCCGGTTTTGTACCGGCTTACATAAGACCCCTGTTCTGTCGCGGTGTCGGACCATTCAGATGGGTAGCGCTTTCTGGCAACCCCGAAGATATCTATAAAACAGATGCCAAAGTAAAAGAACTGATCCCTGATGACAAACACCTGCATCACTGGCTGGATATGGCACGCGATCGCATTGATTTTCAGGGACTGCCTGCACGTATCTGCTGGGTGGGGCTTGGTCAACGTCACAAGCTTGGCATGGCGTTTAACGAGATGGTTAAGAACGGCGAGCTCGAAGCACCGGTCGTGATCGGTCGTGATCACCTCGACTCAGGTTCGGTTGCCTCACCTAACCGTGAAACCGAATCAATGAAAGACGGATCAGATGCAGTGTCTGACTGGCCATTGCTAAATGCACTGCTCAACTGTGCATCGGGGGCAACCTGGGTTTCATTGCATCACGGCGGCGGTGTGGGTATGGGGTTTTCGCAGCACTCGGGCATGGTTATATGCGCAGACGGCACAGATGAAGCTGCGGCAAAGCTCGAACGTGTGTTATGGAATGACCCTGCAACCGGTGTTATGCGGCATGCAGATGCAGGTTATGATATTGCTATTAATTGCGCCCGGGAGAACGGATTGAACCTGCCGGGCATTCTGGGTTAAAAAGCAAAGCCGCACGTTATGAATACACCAAGCACCATTCCTTCAGTTGTCGACGTACTGACTCAGCTGATTGGTTTCGACACCACCAGCCGCCTGCCAAATAAAGCGTTAATAGATTACGTTAGTGATCTGCTGGGCAGTTTTGGTATCGCCACCACGATCATCCCCAACGACGATCATAGCAAGGCGAACCTTTACTGTACCATTGGCCCGACTGATCGCGGCGGGGTTATGCTTTCAGGTCATACCGATGTTGTACCAATCGATGGCCAGGACTGGACGGTTCCGGCGTTTGAACTGACCCATTCAAATCACCGTGTCTACGGGCGCGGCACAACTGACATGAAGGGCTTTGTTGCCTGTGCAATAAGGGCTGCAATTGTCGCCAGCCAAAAGCAGTTAACCACACCACTACATCTGGGCTTCTCTTTTGATGAAGAGATTGGTTGCGTGGGTGTGCGTTCATTACTTAACACACTGAATCAGGCACCGGTTAAGCCTGCAATGTGCATTGTGGGCGAGCCTACAAGCCTTAAGGTGGCAACAAAACATAAAGGTAAATCTTCAATTATTGCACGCTGCATTGGTAAAGAAGGCCACTCCGCGCTGGCACCTAATGCCTTTAATGCTATTCACCTTGCCAGTGACCTGGTTACTGTACTTCGACAAAAACAACTTGAAATTAAACAACGATATAGCGGTGAAGACGATCTCGCAGAAGTGCCTTACACGACAGTTCACGTGGGACGCATAATCGCAGATCAGGCATTGAATATCGTGCCTAACCTTTGCACGGTGAATTTCGAAATTCGCCACACTGCACAAGACGATCCACTGGAAATACTCAATGACATTAAAACAGCTGCAGACAAGATAGTTGCCGAGGCCAAATCACATGCAGACACATCTGCAAGCGAAGCAACCAATGCGGCTGCCATTGAATTTGATGTATGGAATGCCTATCCAGGGTTAGACACACCGGTTAAAGAACCGGTTGTCGAGTTTGTGAAATCACTTGTCGGAGCTAACAACACTTCGTATGTCGCATTCGGGACCGAGGGAGGGCTATTTTCAACGGAAACAGGCATACCTACTGTGGTGTGCGGGCCAGGCTCTATGGAACAAGGTCATAAACCTGATGAGTTTATTGAGCTTGCACAGCTTGAACAGTGCGAAAAAATGCTCGACAAGCTTGTCGAGTTTCTGGCCTTACGCTCCTTGCCGGTATGACTGTTTTGTCCCATAACGCACTGACCTGACCGGCAACGTGAGCATTCGCGCCAGGTGCAAACATACAAGCCACGCGTAGAAACCTCTACAACGCTTTGACACTAGCTCTGTCACTGGCCCTGTCACTGGCCCTGTCACTGGCTTTGTCGCAAGCGATCAAACTCAATCTACAATGCCGAGTGCTGCTTTTCGTTGATTAGCCCAGGTACGCAATATTTGATCGATCGCCAGGCCTATAAACGCTACGCAAAACCCTAGTACCAACCCCTTACCCA
>CALHCI010000197.1 GCA_937931165.1 uncultured Granulosicoccaceae bacterium | reverse complement strand
GATTTACAGAGCAGTTCTCGCTGTACTACATCAGAAATGCATCGTGGTTTGATTCACAAGTGACAGCAGAAGACACGTACATGGTGCTTGCTGGTATAGGTGGTATTGGCGGTTCGTATTATTTCAAACCGTCATCGCCTTTTGCCTATGTGGTGAGTGCTTTTGGAGCCGGGGATTATGCTGCACCATTTGCCAGCAATGTTGATCTGGAAATTGGTAATGTTTATTTGTTTGGTGCCGGGTATGAATTTTCAAAACATAAAATGGTTGAAGCAAGCATGTTGTTTGTGGATGTTGACGGATCCGGATTTGAAATTGAAGACAGATCAATGAATTCGTTTCAGCTTACCTTCAACTACATGTGGTACTAACGCCAGCATATAGCCCGCTGCGCTGTTATTTGTCAGCGTGTGTTTGTTTGGTCAGATCATGTAAAAACTGATCAACTTCCTGTTGACTGCGTAGCTGGTATTTTTCTTTGCTATCGGGTGCGGCCTCATAGAAGGCCTGCATTTTATTGCGCCCGGTGTTTCTGGTGCTCCAGATCCAGTGGGTAAATTCCCAGTTGAAGTGCTCCGGGCAATTGTCCGGTAAGTCCGGTCTGGACCTGCCGCGGTGCTTGATCGTTCGCATAACTACCCGCCAGGCACGCACAGAAAGCGGGAAATTCAGCCAGATTAATGTGTCCGCCCGATGCAGTCGTTCTGGCCAGGTTTTCGAATGGCCACCCTCAAAGATCCACTCCTGCTGCTGGTGAACCTCTTGGCAGAGCGCGCTTTTTTCCTCAGATGGGCGTTCCTTCCAGCCGGGCTGCCAGTGTATTCTGTCGATATGGACTACCGGCAGTTGCAGGATGTCACCAATGGACCTTGCAAGCGTAGACTTGCCCGCACCGGGTTGTCCAATAATCATAATGCGTTGTCTGCCGGGCACTTGCATGGGTGGTTTCCGGTGATTCGATTTTCAGGTTACTTCAAATTGATGTACTTTACAGGCACGCCATTGGCGTACCGGGTGAGCAAACTAACACAACACATGCACCGGATGTTGTAACCGTCAATTTATAATGTTGGAAGAAACACATGTCGTCACTGGTATTACTGCACGGATTGATTGGACACCTGAATATTCCGGAGTTACGCGGGGCGCTGTCTGGTATTAATGTGACTACACCGGATTTAATAGGTTACGGTGAACACCGTCAGCAGGATGTTGCGGCACTTACGCTTGATGATCAGGCACAACATGTCATTCAACATATTGAAGGCTCTTCTCATGAGCCGGTGCATCTGCTTGGTCATTCGGTGGGTGGAGCGGTAGCTGCGCTGGTTGCATGTGTACGACCGGATCTGCTGAAAAGCTATCTCAGTGTGGAAGGTAACTTCACGTTAAAAGATGCTTTCTGGTCTGCACAGATTGCTGAAAAACCGCAGATCGAAGTCGAAGAAATTATCGATAAGTATCGTGCAGAGCCTCAGGCATGGATTAATGGTGCTATTGATACGCCTACCGATCTCAGTGCAAGACTGGCGGTCGAGTGGCTCGACAACCAGCCTGCTACAGCGATTAGGGCGCAGGCTAGAGCGGTGGTTGCGGCAACCGGTAAAGCGGATTATTTGTCTAACCTCCGCCAGACAATGGAATCTGACTTACCGGTATACCTGATCAGTGGCGCAAACTCTGCTGCCAGCTGGGACACACCTGACTGGGCAAATCAGCTATGCCGTATGAGAATTAATATACGCGGCACCGGACATCTGATGATGGCAGAGAATCCACAGGCTTTTGCCGCAGCGATTTACCAGGCGATTAACGCCTGATAATAAGCACCCGCAACTTAGCACCCACTAATCAGAACATTGGCGGAATGCAGCGGCAACTTGTTCGGTGGTGCAGCGTGCACCGGTTTGCAGATATTCCATCGCATTGAGGGCAGCGTCATGTGCGGCCTGGCTGGAGCCTGCCACACAATCTTCAACAACCCTGCAAAAGTAATCGTGTTGATGTCCGTCCACAAAGGTGTAGTGCACGCAGACATCGGTGTGACCACCGATCAGAATCAATGTGTTCGCTTTAAGACCCTTTAAGAGGATTTCGAATTCTGTACCAAAAAAGCACGAGTAGCGGCGTTTGCGAATAAAGTAATCATCAGCGCGCATACCGATGGCAGGGTCGATCTCCGTACCCGGATCTCCTTCAAGTAAATGAATTCCTTCGGCACCGTCGAGCTCACGCCCGAAATCTATTAAGTCTCGACGGTGAGCCTCCTGAAAAAAGACGATCGGTACATCGGCCTCTCTGGCCGCCTTTATGATGGCCGGGGCTCTGTCCATATGCTTTTGATAATCAGACATGAACGGTATCGCTGATGGCTCATCGCTGGATGAATCTCCGCCCTGAATATCTATAACCACTAAAACAGGATTGCCTTCGATCAGCGCTCGTGTGTTGTTATTCATTGAAGTTCCGTGCTTTAACGCTTTTAGCTGAATTCTGCTTCATCCGCAGCCGCTGCATTCTTAAGATCTTCAAGAAAACCCGGGGCTGCGGAGTGCACACGGTTCCAGGTAGGAATAAACGGCGTGTCCTGCGGGTTCTCAAGAAATATCTGTCCGGCTTCAATAATGTTGTTGGCAAACAGTTCTATTGAGCGCTCTTCGCTATGCCGGTCGATGGTCAGGCCGTTCATCAGCGCATCGTTATAGTAATCTTCAAGCAAGTCCAGGGCGTTGCGATAGTAAGTTGCTTTGAGCGTGCGGAATGTATGCGGTGTAAAGACAGTGCCGTCTGCGGCAAGCTTGCGAAACAGTGCTTTGCAGATATCAACAGACATGCGGTTCAGTCCGGCCTGTGAGTCTTCCGGGCTTAGCTCCTGATGTTTGTGATCGTACGCGTCGGAGATTTCTACCTGACACACTGCTGTGGGTGCAAGATTACGCCACGCTTCTGATAACACACCGATTTCAAGACCCCAGTCAGATGGCACTCTCAGGTCTGGAAGCACTGGTGCGCGCATTGCAAATTCACCTGACAGCGGATAGCGGAAGCTGCGCAGAAAATCAATATAGTCGCGGTCGCCTACAACTCGTTTAAGTGCAATAAGCAACGGGCTGACTAGCAACCGCGTCACTCGTCCGTTCAGTTTTACGCCATCGGTACGCGGGTAGTAACCCTTTGCCAGCTGATACGGAAAGCTCGGGTTGACGACCGGGTACACCAGCCGCGCCAGCAAGTCTTTTTCATAAGTCATGATGTCACAATCGTGCAGTGCCATTACCGCACTGTCGCCGCAGGCAATCAGGTAACCCAGGCACGACCAGACGTTTTTACCTTTGCCAGGCTCACTTGGCGCAAGCCCCATTTTTTCGAGCCGTTCACCAAGTTGCAGCATGCGGGGGCTGTCATTCCAGATAACAATGTGATTCTGGTTGAGGCCTTTAAAAAACTCTCTGGCTTTACGAAACTGTGCTTCGTCTGCGCGATCGAGACCGATAATAATTCGATGCAGGTACGTGACCTGCGAAAGCTCTTCACGGATTTTCGGCATGGCATCGGTTTCGAGTTCCGAATACAGGCACGGCAGAATCAGTGAGATTTTCCGGGTTTGTGCAAAGGCCGCAAGCTCGTGCTCAAGGTCTGAGGTGCTGCGGGTGCGCAGGTTGTGCAGGGTTGTTATGTTGCCGTTCTGATGAAAGTCGCTCAAGGTAAATCGCTTTGTTTGATGTTAGTGGTATGTGCTTAGCAGATGCAGCATCGTAGCATTCCAGCCGGTTGGGCCGGAATCTTTTGTGCGAATTATGCGGCCTTCCTGTTCACCGGCAAGTGCGGGTAGGGGGGTAGTATCCGGATTGTATACAACCACCCCCACATCGGCTGCCTGCAGCATATCGATATCGTTGGGCGCGTCTCCCAGCGCAATGGTTTTTTGCGGCTGGTATTGCGTGGTCAATTGTCGAAGCTTGTCCGCTTTGTTGTCACCGTATGATAGCGTCATAAAACGCCCGCCCTGTTGAACACTGATGCCGTGTTCTTTCAATTGATCGGTAAATGCTGCTTTTCCGCCACTGTTGCCGTTCCATAAGCCCGGTTCGGAAAATGCCCGTTGTCGTGCGAGGGTGGCACCGTGCAGGCTAAGGCCGGTGATGTCTGCAACTTCGGTATCTGTCATATCTCCAAAGCCGGTAAAGTGCTGTCGAAAGCCTGTATTAAAACTATTTATTGTGTTGCGTAGTTTTTTATACTGACTGTTGTCCTGCACCGTGTTGCTGTTTGCCGGTAACAGCCCCGCGCCGTTTTCTACGATGGCGGGCCACTGTTGCATTTGTAGTGCGGTACGCAGCTCGGCAATTTCGGCAGCGGTTTTACTGCTTGCGAGTATCAAACCGGCGCCAATTGATTTTAATCGC
>CALHCI010000196.1 GCA_937931165.1 uncultured Granulosicoccaceae bacterium | reverse complement strand
GTCCTGGCGCAGTTGCGGTATCAGCGTTACATTCGGATCCGTTTCGTAGATGTCGACGTCACCTGCATCACCCTGGGTAGTGGGGATCAGGTCGGCCGAGAACAATACTCGTGGTTCGAGTGGCTCTACTACCAGTGGACGTTTGTCAGCGCTTTTTGGGCACTTTGGTTTAATGCTTTTTATACTCCGGAGAACAAGATTGTTCGGACAACTCGCGCGAAGCGTTCACGACAGGTTGTCCGGCCCTTTTTGGTTTTCTCGTTTAACAGGGTTAACCAAAGAGGGGAGTGCATGCTGTATACCCAGACGAGCAGCAAAAGCGGACTTGATTCATAGTTTCATTAATCTGCAGTGATCAATGCCCACATGGCATTGTTGTTGTGAACTGCGTGGGAATGTCATGACATGTAATGGAGATGATCCGGCAGCCACCAGGTGCGTAGTGTCAGTAGTTCAACACATAGCCTGTCAACGGACCGCCACACAGATGAATCAATATTCAGGTACTCAACGCAAAAAAGTGACAGCGTCTTTGAGGCAGATTTTTGTCGGGGATGCGTTATCAATGCCGGTGCACTGGTATTACCGGCGCGCAGATATAATGCGTGCGTTTCCTCCCAACGGGGTTGAGAAATTTGAAGCAGCACCGAAGATGCATCCTTCATCAATCATGTCACTGCATTCAACCAGTCGAGGTGGCAGAGGAACGCAGTCTGATAACACCGCAATTGTGGGAGACGTTATTCTAAAAGACAAAGCGAAGTACTGGGGGCAGTCAGCTATGCATTACCATCAGGGCATGCCTGCCGGTGAAAATACGCTAAATGCCTGGTGTGCGAGGCTGATGCTTAACTGGGTGGTTCAACAGGATTTACAGAGCCTTGAGGTAATTGACTGGCTAAAACAGTACGAACACTTTATGACCGCCGAACCACCACAGCATCCGGACACCTATGCTGAAAGTTATCACCGCGAGTTCTTTGCTAATCGGGCTTTGGGTAGGGCACTGACAGACTGTGGCGGTCATACTCACGACACGCCATCTATGGGAGCACTGGTTACCATGTTGCCTTTTGCGATGGCGTTATTGTCTGAGCATCCGATACCCGTGGTTCAGGAAAAATGCCGTGAGCTTGTTTATGCCACCCATCCGGATGATCTGCTAATGGATGTGGTGAATGCGTGCGTACAGTTGATGGCACAACTGTTAACGGCCAGCCCTGAAGACGTAACAGAATTATGCTGCGCTGCTGCCGAGGTTGTACCCGGTGGTAATATAAGGCGTTACTTTCCGGTGACGGTTGCTGGTGAACGGAAGATATTGTCGTTGGTGGCAGAGGACAGCGCGGTGATTGGCAATCGTTACTCACCGGCATGTTATATCACTGACTCATGGCCCGGTGTTTGTTATCTGGTGGCGAAATACCATCGAATGCCTGAAGCAGGCTTGTTAGTTAATACCAACCTTGGCGGTGAAAACGCACACCGCGGGTCGGTGCTTGGATGCTTGCTTGGTCTTGTCAGCGGAGAGTCGGTAGGCCTATATGCACAGCTTAAAAACTACACAGCGCTTAACACTGAAATTGAGTGCTGGTGTGATCGCTGTTGGATTTAACCCGATCTATTGAGAATCTTCCGGGTACCAGTATTTAGGATCTGTGGCGTTGCGTTCTATAATTAAAAAGTTATTGGCAAACGCCCGGTAAGCAGCACTCCACTGACCATCCGGCCATTGCACGCGTATGGAAGCGCGTTCGGCAACACCAAGCCCCACGTGAACAAAACCACTTTCACCGGAAGCATGTCCGCCTCCCACCTGCAGCGTACGTATACGAGTGGTGTTGCCGGATTTTACTGACAGCTTTGCACCAATTGCGTTGCGATTAATACCGTGCTGATGCAGTTTTATCTGTAGCCAGTTACCGGGCTTGCGTGTGCGATTTTTGTACAATGCGCCGTGGTTACGAAACACACTGACGTTACTGCTGCGATTCACGACCACAAGATCAAGCGCGCCGTCCAGGTTTAAGTCGACCACTGCACCACCACGCCCGCGTGTGGGTAAAGCAATGCCTGATTCAAGCCCGGCTTCGTGAAAACCACCGCCGTGCTTGCCAAGTAACAGGTTATCGGGGTCATTGCTTGCAAAGTCCGGCATTTGTTCGACGTTGCCTTTGGCAATAAACAAGTCCAGCAGTCCGTCGTTGTTGACATCATCAAACTCTGCGTGCCAGCCGGTAGAAGGTTTTAAATCGGTACCGGTATATGGGCGGTGCGCGGTTGCACCGTTTTCGTAGGCAATATCACTGTATTGCGGCCAGCCGTTTTCTTCAAAGGTGTCGAGTTCCAGTTGCTGTAGTTTGGTGTCGCCCATCGAGGTGAGTGCATATTCCGGAAAGCCATCGGCGTTAAGATCCGCTGCGGCAATACCCATACCCCAGATCACAACTTTCTGCCAACCCTCACGTTTTGTATAAAGCCTTGGCTGTGCCCCTGCATCAAAGTGCCACAGTTGCTCTTCACCACCTCGGTGATATTGCCTGTCATTGGTGACACGCAAAGAGGGACGGCCGGAGCGGTTCCAGTCGGTAAACAACAGCGAAAGTGCACAGTGCCCGGGTGACAGCTTCAGGGGGTCTGCGTAAAGTTGTTGTTCATTATCAGTGGGCTGATAGAGGTCGTGATCATCGCAGGTGCCCCACGGTGATCCGGGTGCTACGCGATCAACGTAATTGCCAAATACCAGATCCGGGTGTGGTTTAGAAGGATCAAACCTGGCACTGAATGCGGTTGTCCAACTGCTGTTTGTGTCGAGTTTAAACGGACCATAGGCGTGATCAAAGGTGCAGTCTCCATTGCCACGCAGCAAGCGGTTTTTACCTACACGCAGTATCGCAAGATCCATATGTCCATCGTTGTCTATATCCAGCGGGTAGGCGCCGGTGACGGCAGTTTGTGGTGCAATGACATAATCTTCTTTTTTGACAAAAGTAAGTTCACCGGCCGTGGCGCTGTGATTGACATAGAGTGACGCGGTGTTTTCACCGCCAGCAAAGAACAAGTCCGGTTTGTAGTCACCGTTGCAGTCGAACGCGGCGACCCCGCCACCGACAAAGTACTCCCATGGGCCTTCATAGCGGTGGTTAATCCCTGCGCTTTCAGCGGTCTCTGCAAATAGCGGAATGTCACCGGGGTAGGCTGTAGATTCTTCGCTATAGGTGACGGCTGGTAACAGCAGTGAAAATGCCAGAGAATATGCCAGAGAGGATGCAAGAGTGATCGTTCGGCAGTTACTGTTTGAAAATTGACCGGTCACTAAAATTTATCCGTCACTGCAGTTTGCGGCTCAATAACCAGTGTCGAAAGAAAAGCGATGATTGACTCGCGCTCATTGTCATCCAGTGCCAGGTAAAGATCTCGTGACTCTCGTGCATCACCGCCATGTGCGCTAATCACTTCGTGCAGGGTGCTTAAGTCACCACGATGTCCATAGGGATCAGTTGATGCAATGCCCCAGAGCTCCGAAGTAATAAATACATCTCTTTCAACGAACCGCTGAGACAATAGCTCGTTGCCCAGCAGGGCCACTTCCTGATCAGCTATTTTATGGCGCTTAAGATCGCCGTATAAAGGCACCAGCACATCACCGTTTTCATTGCGTGGCAGTTTTTGCAGCCAGGCGGTTAAGGCCAGATCGTAAATTGCGTTGTGATCGTCTTCATTGCTGCGGCGTGTGCCTGCAAAGTCATAAGGACCCGGATCTGAAAATTTAACGGATTTCAGTGGCAGCGAAGGGCGGTGGCAACTGGCACAACCTATGGCTTCAAACTGATTTTCACCGTTTTTTGCGGCAATTTGCCAGTTTTCGTTTTCAATCTGCAGCCTTCCCGGTGCTGCGAGTGTCGCTTGCCAGGCAACCAGCGCACTGACATCTCCGGATTGTATTTCGTCGTTATAACCGTCTTCGTCAAAGTCGGTTGTTCCGGTCCAGCGACTACCGTAGCGTTCGGTGGCAAGCATGCCGTGGTGATGGTTCAGTGCATTAACGGTGAACTGCCTCAGTGACGTAATAACACCTTTCTGACTGAACGGCCGGATGATTAAGTCGTGGTCGATTCCGTCTACGTCTGCGAGGTCTATGCTGCCGTCTGGCTGCGCGTGTAACTGGCCGAAGTTTACTCCTTTACTGATTAGCTCAATGGTATGGGGTTGTTGCTGTTGCCTGGCCGTTTTTAATGCATTGCTACGAAGGGCATGAAGGTCGGCGGTCATTTCTCTGGCCAGTAGTTCAATCAGTCCGGCACCCATCAGGTGGTTGGTGTTGCGTTCATTGGAAAACTGCGGGTCGGTGTTATCGAAGTCGGTATTTTGAAACCCTTCGGATACAAATACATTAACGGAAAAATCACCAGCACCGCCAATAAGCGGCTGATTGTGACAACTGACGCAGGCATTGGCATCGAGACCGGCTGTGCGTGAAAATTCATGACGGGCAGGGCGCTTTCGTTTGGTTGGAATAATTGCCTGTGTAGACATTGGCCGTCCGACTCCGTCCTGTTTTTTAAATCGTGCGGTAAAC
This sequence comes from uncultured Granulosicoccaceae bacterium, assembly GCA_937931165.1. Classification (GTDB taxonomy): domain Bacteria; phylum Pseudomonadota; class Gammaproteobacteria; order Granulosicoccales; family Granulosicoccaceae. The sequence continues at coordinate 1,472 of CALHCI010000196.1, read as the reverse complement.
AGATGTTCGCCGCTACTAATGAGGGCGTCCAGTTCATTGCGGGTTAACACACCATTGAGTTGCTGTTGATCAACGTGGCTTTTGATCACCTTTGCATCCCACGGTAGATTGTCGGCAGCGATCGCAACATGAGCAGCGATCAGAGTGGTGGTTGCCAGCAAGCATGCAATGGGCGTTTTCATGTGTTGCTTTTTCTGTTTGTGCTTCATGTAACCGGCATATTCAATAAGGTTGGCGATTGCCCGAAGGCTTTTGACAATGTTGTTGCATCATGCGCGCGCACTGGTTACCCGTTCACCAAAACCGAAAATTTCTCTGTCGAGATAGGCAAGTGTTAACATTGATGCGCCTTCTATAATTAGTGACCGTTCACTTTTACTCTCGTGCACCGAAATCAGATGCTTATCGAGTGAACCAAAGTGTCGTAAATTATTTTGCAGTGACGTTTCCATCAGGCTATAGGCGTGGCTGGTGGTACCCACCAACACTACCGGAAATGGATCAAACAGCGCAAAGAGATTGGTGAGCCCAAGGCCGATGGCAGCACCTGCCTCTGCAAAAGCATCACGCTCCGGTCCAGGGTGTGCGTGTGCTTTGTCAATCAGTTTTCGAAAGCTCTCAGTGTCAATTTCGTCTGCAGGTTCGGATGATTCGCTTTGCTGCATGGCCTTACGCCATATCGCGTAGTCGGAGGCATAGGCTTCTATGCAGCCCTTTCTGCCACACCGGCACAATGCGCCATCCGGTTTTAACAGCATATGGCCAAACTCGGTGCCGGATGAATGAGCGCCGGTCAGGATAGTGCCTTGATGAAACAACCCCAGTCCAATTCCGTATGAAAGCAGAATGGCCGCAAAGTTTTCCCCGCCCGGCGTTTCTGTGCTGTTTGCGTGTTGTTGCTCCTGATACAGCGCGCTTGCAATCATTTTGCAGTCGTTTAGTACGGTGACGCCTACGCCGTAGTGATTCTGCAGCACAGTGGCGAGATCAAAATCACGCACGCCGGTAATCGGTGACCACATCAGACTGTTGTTGTCACTGCTGACTGTGCCCTGATACACCACCGCGATGTGTTTCAGAGGGGCTGTTGTACCGGCTTCACCAGCGAGCGTTTTATCGACCAGTTTCAGCAGGTGTCGGGTCAGTGTTTTGACCGAAAGGTCAGAAGTGATCAGATGTTTGTTTTGCTGCTGTAACTGGTTGCCGGCATAGTCAAACAGGGTCACTTCTATGCGGTTGAGAAGCAGGGTGATGACAGCAGTGTTGGCGGCGTGCGCACACAAACCCAGTATGACTTGTGGTCTGCCGCGCCTCGAGTTTGAGGTATCGGTGTCGGCGATGACGGCAGCAGGTGCAATTTGTTCGATGACGCCATCATCGATTAAATCGGCAGTTACCTGGGTTACAGTAGCACCGCTCAGGCCCGTTAACTCACTGATTCCAGTACGGGACTGGCTGTTGTTGTTACGCAG
>CALHCI010000195.1 GCA_937931165.1 uncultured Granulosicoccaceae bacterium | reverse complement strand
AAATAACGTAACAAAAACATTGGGTTAGTGGGGAATCTGTGGGCGTTTGTTAGCCTTGTGCTTTACGGTACTCAAGACGCCCTTATGAGTGGTTCTGCTGGTTGCCCGGGCGACCATATCCGCCGAAACAGCACATCTCCGTTCGTACCCGAATACACTTTCATTACCAATCCGTGTAAAAATAGCCGCAATGGCTGAGTGAGTTGTGGTTAAACCAGTCTGCCTGTGTGTGCTGTCCGGAATTCGGGCAGCGCGGCCCCGAGTGCTTCGGGTCAGTTCTTCCCTGATGAAATGATTAGAGAGTGATGATGAAAAAAATATTTCTGAGTTCAATGATTGCGGCCAGCCTTTGCGCGACTGGCGCTGCTCAGGCAGACGGTCATGGCGGTGACGTCAAGATCGGTGTCTTCCTGGGTCTTACCGGTCCGATCGAATCACTGGTTGCCAACATGGCACCTGGTGCAGAGCAGGCCATTGCCGAGGTTTCCGACTCCGGTAAATTCCTCGACGGCAAAAAAGTATCTTCAGTCCGTGCAGACACCACTTGCATTGATGCGGCAGCAGCGACAGCGGCGATCGAAAGACTGATTACTTCTGACAAAGTGTCAGGTGTTGTCGGCGGTGATTGCTCTGGTGTTACTACCGCTGCACTCACCAATGTTGCAGTGCCGAATGGCATGGTGATGGTATCACCGTCAGCAACGTCTCCGGCGCTGTCTACTGTTGAAGACAACGGCTTGTTTTTCCGTACTGCACCTTCGGACGCCAGACAGGGCGTGGTAATGACAGAAGTTATTATGGACCGTGGTATCAATGAAGTGGCCGTAACCTACACCAACAATGACTATGGTAAAGGCCTGGCAGATGCGTTCCAGACGGCTTTTGAAGAAGCGGGTGGCAGCGTCACTATTTCTGCCTCTCACGAAGATGGCAAGGCAGATTACTCTGCTGAAGTCGGCGCGCTGGCCTCTGCCGGTGGCGATGTGCTGGTGGTTGCCGGTTACATCGATCAAGGTGGTAAGGGAATTATCCAGGGTTCTTTAGACACTGGTGCGTTTGATACTTTCGTACTGCCTGACGGTATGGTCGGTGATGCACTTCCAGAAGCGATTGGTCCTGATCTCAATGGTTCGTTTGGTCAGGCGCCGGGCACCGATAGCGAAGGTGCTGGTATGTTTGCTGAAATGGCTGAAGGTTACGACGCCACTTCACCGTTTGCCGCTGAAAGCTATGATGCTGCAGCACTGATTCTGCTTGCTATGCAGGCGGCCGGTTCAAGTGACCCTGCGGACTACAAAGGCAAAGTGATGGATGTTGCCAATGCACCAGGTGAGCAAATACTGCCGGGTGAACTTGGCAAAGCGCTTGAAATCATTGCCGGTGGTGGTGACGTTGACTACGTTGGCGCATCAAACGTTGAGCTGATCGGCGCAGGTGAGAGTGCCGGTAACTATCGCGAAATCGAGATCAAAGACGGAGCGCTTTCTACCGTCGGATATCGCTAAGTCCTGGTAGTTTGGTAGATGTTGAAAAGTGGCCCACTAGTTGGGCCACTTTTTTTGCAGGTCACTGCTACACTGAATTTATTTAAAACCAACCTGCAAACTTACCCCGCAAGTCATCTTTAAGCTGCCCGCCGTCCGGTCAGTTCGCAGGTGGTGACATTTAACCCGGAAGCACTCCATGCCTTCAGGCTCATGCAATGATTAAAGTTGAAAATCTGGTAAAGCAATTTGGTGGTATAACTGCGGTAAACAATGCATCGCTTGAAATTGAACAAGGTTCTATCACTGGCTTAATCGGTCCTAACGGGGCTGGTAAAACCACCTTGTTTAATGTGATTGCCGGTGTTTATAAGCCGACATCCGGTACGGTGACACTCGATGGTGAAGACATCACCGGTTTGGCGCCACACGAACTTTTCCATAAAGGGATGTTGCGTACCTTTCAAATAGCACACGAGTTTTCATCGTTAACGGTTCGTGAAAACCTGATGATGGTACCCGACGGGCAGGCTGGAGAATCATTACGTGAAGTGTGGTTTCAGCCTGCAAAAGTTAAAGCACGTGAAGCAAAGGTTCGCGAAAAAGCCGAAGAGGTCATTGAGTTTCTGCAGATCGACCATGTGGCAGACGAGCTAGCCGGTAATCTTTCCGGTGGTCAGAAAAAATTACTCGAACTCGGCCGTACCATGATGGTCGATGCCAAAATTGTGTTTCTGGATGAAGTCGGCGCTGGCGTTAATCGCACGCTGCTCAACACCATAGGAGATGCGATTATCCGGCTTAATCAAGAGCAGGGGTACACCTTCTGTGTCATTGAACACGATATGGATTTCATCGGACGACTCTGTGATCCGGTAATTGTGATGGCAGAGGGGGCGGTGCTGACACAAGGCACCATCGATGAGATCAAGGCAGACGATCAGGTGATCGAGGCATACCTTGGTACCGGTTTAAAAAACAAGGCGGCCTCATGAGTTATCTGATCGCTGAGAACATGACCGGCGGCTACGGCGGTGCAGACATATTGCACGATTGCACGATCGCTGCAGAAAAAGGTGAGATCGCAGTTATTGTCGGGCCTAACGGCGCTGGTAAGTCCACTGCTATGAAAGCGGTTTTCGGGATGCTTGATTTACGCAAGGGCAAAGTGTCCCTTAACGGTGAAGACATCACCTCACTGACACCACAGGATCGTGTGTCGAGAGGCATGGCATTTGTGCCGCAGAATCAGAATGTGTTTCCTTCCATGTCGGTGGAAGAAAATCTGGAGATGGGGGCGTTTCTGCGCCGTGACAACATCATGGATACCATGGAGCAGGTGTTTGAACTGTTTCCGATTTTAAAAGAAAAACGACGTCAGAACGCAGGTGAACTTTCCGGTGGTCAGCGCCAGCAGGTAGCGGTTGGCAGAGCACTAATGACTCAGCCGCAATTGCTGATGCTCGATGAGCCCACTGCGGGGGTCTCGCCTATTGTCATGGATGAACTGTTTGACCGTATCATTGAAGTGGCGCGCACTGGCATTTCGATTTTGATGGTGGAGCAGAATGCCCGCCAGGCGCTGAACATAGCAGATAAAGGTTATGTACTGGTGCAGGGGGCGAATCGATACACAGATACTGGTCAGGCGCTGTTGAATGATCCTGAAGTACGCAAAAGTTTTCTTGGAGGCTGAATGTCCGATCCATTAAATGCAGCGGCGTTACTTGCCAACTTTGTGATCGTTCCGGCGGTTGCCTACGGAAGTCAGCTGGCGCTGGGTGCGCTGGGTGTCACGCTGATATACGGCATTCTTCGTTTCTCTAACTTTGCCCATGGTGACACCATGGCGTTTGGCACCATGATCACCATTCTGTTTACCTGGTGGTTTCAGTCACTGGGGATGAGTCTCGGGCCACTGCCGACGGCACTGATCGCACTGCCTTTCGGTATTCTGTTATGTGCAGCGTTTGTGCTGCTCTGTGATCGAATGGTGTACCGATTTCATCGTAAAAACCGTGCTGATCCGGTGATCTTTGTGATTGCTTCTGTCGGGGTGATGTTTGTCATGAATGGTCTGGTGAGATTTATTATCGGGCCGAATGATCAAAACTTCTCGGATGGTGAGCGCTTTATCATTAAGGCGCGTGAATTTAAGCAGATGACCGGGCTCTCTGAAGGCATATCCATAAAAGTGAGTCAGGGCATAACGGTAGTAACCATGATCATTGTGGTCGCTGCATTGTTCTGGTTTTTAAATAAAACCCGCACTGGTAAATCCATGCGTGCCTATTCTGACAATGAAGATCTGGCGTTGCTTTCAGGTATTAACCCTGACCGTGTAGTCGCAGTAACCTGGATACTGGCAGCGGCGCTGGCCACCATCGCCGGTACCTTGTACGGACTCGATAAATCGTTTAAGCCGTTTACCTATTTTCAGTTGTTGCTGCCAATATTTGCCTCTGCGATTGTCGGTGGGTTAGGTAATCCGCTGGGTGCGATTGCCGGTGGTTTTGTGATAGCGTTTTCCGAAATCACCGTCACTTACGCTTATAAAAAGTTCGCAAACTATATCGTGCCGGGTGACTGGAAAGCCGACGGGCTTATGCAATTGCTGTCGACCAACTATAAGTTTGCGGTCAGCTTTCTAATACTACTGATGGTGCTGTTGTTCAGACCCACCGGCATTTTTAAAGGGAAAGCCGTATGATCACCAGCATACGAAACGTACTCTATTTTGCGGTGATGGCTGGTCTGATTGTATTGGTCGGTCAGATGCAAAGCTGGAATCTGGCGCTGTCTATTCTTAACCTGTGCCTGATCTCGGCTGTGATGTCTCTGGGTGTCAACATGCAGTGGGGCTATGCCGGCTTGTTTAATGTCGGTGTGATGGGGTTTGCTGCGTTGGGAGGCTTAACGGCGATGCTGGTGTCTATGCCACCAGTGCAGGAGGCATGGACTGCTGCCGGCGGTGGTGCATGGGTCGGGCTCGGGATTCTCGTGCTAATGATTGCGACATCTGCGTGGCTGTATCGAAAATTGCCCAAGAGCGGGTTAAGAACCGCACTGATCATGTTGGTGGTCATCGCAGGTTACGTTTTATTGCGAATGTACTTTGATCCGACTACCAAAGTGATTGAAAAAGTGAATCCCGCTGCCAGTGGTTATCTTGGTGGGTTGGGATTACCCATCCTGATTGCATGGCCCCTGGGTGGATTGCTGGCAGGCGGGGTAGCCTGGATAGTCGGTAAAATTACCCTCGGATTACGCTCTGACTATCTGGCTATTGCAACACTCGGTATATCGGAAATTATTGTTGCGGTGTTAAAGCACGAAGACTGGCTGACTCGTGGCGTAAAAAACGTCACCGGTTTACCCCGGCCGGTACCGTACGAAGTTAATTTGCAAAATGCAGTATGGTTTAACGATCTCAGTGAAAAGCTTGGTGCAGACCCGGTAACGTTTTCCAGTATCTTTGTGAAGCTCTGTTATGCGGGGCTGTTTACTGTTGTACTGCTGATGGTGTTGTGGTTGTCAGAAAAAGCATTGCGATCACCGTGGGGTCGAATGATGCGCGCTATCCGTGATAACGAAGTATCGGCCAATGCCATGGGTAAAGATGTTACTGCCAGACATTTGCAGGTGTTTGTGCTCGGGTCAATCGTAGTGGGTATTGCCGGTGCCATGTTAACCACACTCGATGGGCAGTTAACGCCCTCAAGTTACCAGCCATTGCGCTTTACGTTTTTGATTTGGGTAATGGTGATTGTGGGCGGTTCGGGTAATAACTGGGGTGCGGTGCTCGGTGGATTTGTTATCTGGTTTTTCTGGATTGAAGCCGAACCCCTGGGGCTCTGGTTGATGGACACGATTACGTCTGGCATGCCTGCAGACTCCGGCTTGCGCGCACACCTGCTGGAGTCGGCGGCACATATGCGCCTGGCTACCATGGGTATTATTCTGCTATTGGCATTGAGGTTCAGGCCGCGCGGGTTGTTGCCTGAACGAACACATCAGTAGTGATTGAATCATAGCTTACAGGTAGATACCACGGACCGATTAAGTTGATTGCAGACCAGCCAATTGCCTATCGAGCCCGTATCAGGGATTACTATCTGGCTCTTGGTTTTCAAACGCCCTATCGATGGGCAAATTTTTCTGATGTGCCATTCACTGCGCTAAACAAACCACTTGCGCAGTGCCGTATTGCCATTGTGACTACTGCGGCACCCTATAATCCTGATGTTGGTGATCAGGGGCCAGGCGCGGCCTACAACGGTGCAGCCAAGTTTTATTCCGTGTATGAAATGTCTACCGCAACCGAACCTGATTTGCGAATTTCGCATATCGCCTATGACCGGCAGCACTCCCCGGCCACTGATCAGAACAGTTGGTTTCCACTCAAGCGACTTAAATACTTTGCTGAAAAGAAAGAGATTGGTGCAGTGTCGGAACTTTTTTTCGGGCTGCCCACTAATCGAAGTCATCGGGTAACGCAGGAAGTTGATTGTCCCGCGCTGGTAAGCAAGGTTACAGGTGTTGCTGCAGATGCCTGTATTCTGGTGGCCAACTGCCCGGTGTGCCATCAATCAGTCAGTATCGCAGCCCGGCAGCTTGAGGCTGCTGGTGTGCCTTCCGTGGTGATGGGTTGTGCTAAAGATATAGTTGAGTATGTTGGCGTGCCACGGTTTGTGTTTAGTGATTTCCCGTTAGGGAATGCTGCAGGTAAGCCACATGACAAGCAGTCGCAAATTGACACGCTTAGGCTGGCACTGCGTTTACTTTCGGGTGCCCCTGCTGCAAGAACCACCGTGCAGTCATCGCAACAATGGAAGCCTGCGCCGGAATGGAAGCAGGACTACAGTAATGCAGCAAAACTTAGTGCAGACGAGTTAGCTGCGCGTCGCAGGGAGTTTGATTTACAGAAGCAGCGAGCACAGCCTGCTCGCAGTGTAAAGATAAGTTAACAGCTACGTCCGGGACGTAGTTGCCAGTGTTAGCGCAGTGCCAGCACTCTGCGATAGTTAACTTCGCAGGACTGCGTCATGTTATGAAAGGGCAGGTGGTAGTTAGACATCTGTGATCGAAAATAACTGCATTCTGCATCCAGTGATTCCTGGTTATCTCCACCGGCACGTGCAGCAGCGCAGGCAATCCGTGCTTGTGCACGAATCTCATAGGCATCGCGAAGTACATCGCGATCATTCATGCATTGCTGGCTGTCTGTTTCCTGATAGGCAGTGAAATCAACACCCGGTGCTTCAGGTTTTGCAAGCCCACATGCCTGTGCACGCAGAAATAGCGAACCACTGTTCAGGTCGTAGTGAATGGCAGCAGCCTGGCTGCATTTTTGCCAGCTTTTGTTGTCACACTCGCTGAGGTTCTCTGCAAGTTTCGACAAATTGGTTTCCCAGTATGCATCGACGCGATGACATGACGGGTCTGCGTACGCTACGGAAGCCCCGATAAAAGCGGTCGCGATACCTAGCGCTGCGCACAGTGACGCAGCCTGTAGTGAAGTTTTGGAAATCACAAACACAAGTTCCCGTTTTTTTGTTTTAGCACTCGGCCCACAAAAAACTAACGGCTATCGCTCAGAAAACTTGTACGAAGGAACACACAAAAACTAGACGGGATTAGCGCGTGTCTGGATGTAACAAAACTGGGCATTGGATATTAGTCCCGTTGTTTTTTTGTGTGGTTGTCCCAGGGAGGGGCAGGTGTAAATTGTTCAATCAGGAAATCGATGAACGCCCGAACGCGCGTACTCAGGTGACGGCGATGCGGGTAAACAGCAAGTATATTCGAAGTATCGTGTGTGTGCTCGGTTAATAACGGAACTAGTTCCCCCGAATCCAGCGAAGGCTGGGTGACGAAGGTGGCTAGCCTTGCAATACCAATACCAGCTTTTACAGCCTCGTGCAGCGCAGAGGCGCTGTTGGTACGGAAATTTCCCTGGATACTTAACACTTTTATTTCGTCGCCATCACGAAACTGCCAGTCGTTAAAGTGGTGAATCGATGAGTGGGTCAGGCAGTTGTGTTCCAGCAAATCCTCGGGTGTTTTGGGAGCGCCGTGCTTTTTTATGTATTCAGGGGAAGCACAAATGACACGCTTGTTGGTGGCAAGTTTGCGGCTGATCAATGATTGATCAGTCACCTCCTCGCTAATAAGAATCGCCATATCAATGTGTTCGCTGATCAGATCGACTTGCCGTTCGGTCAGCGAAAGCTCCACCCTGAGTTCCGGGTAACGCGCCATAAAACCGGGCATTATTTTGCACAACTGAATGCGGGCGAATGCACTGGTAGCGGTAACGCTAAGGGTGCCGGTCACTTTGCTTTGCAACGCGGCGACTTCGAGTTCAGCGCGTTCTATGTCTTGCAGGATCTCGCGGCAGCTATGCAGAAACATGCTGCCTTCGTCGGTCAGGCGCAGGCTGCGCGTCGTGCGCTGAAACAGCCTGACGCTGAGTCTGTCTTCAAGACGTGAAATCAGTTTGCTGACGGCGGAAGGGGTCAGGTCCAGCTCGCGGGCTGCGGCAGAGAAACTGCCCAGCGTTGCGACCCGGGAAAACACTACCATCTCGTTATATCGGTCTTGCACCAGCCTGGCGATCCTTGAGTTTTGATTATTATTCACAAGTATTGGTGTCGTGAACGGATTGTAACCAGATCGCAATGTCTTACAATGGCGTTCAATACAAAAACACACCGCCATGACACCAGAGTCACCCACTACCACATCGGTAGCCGGGCAGGTGGCCGGAAGCCAGGCAGGCGACAACAGGTCTGCTGCAATGGTGCCGGAATTTTTGTATCAGATGTTTTACGGCTTATCGGTACTTGCCTTTCGGGAGATGCGAAAGGAGCAGTGTGCTGGTGATTCAGCCGAAGCGGTAAGTAAGTTAGCTCGATATCCTCCAGTATTACTGTGGCAAAGATTTCTTTGCCACAGCTTTTTTTCCTTACCCTGCCTGCGTTGCCGCTTCAGCGGTAGCTGACCTTGCAACGCGCGATACCGAACGCCTTCCCGGCAATTTATCCCCCAGTACTAAAAGACATGGTGTCAGTACCAGTGTCAGCACAGTAGCGAATGCCAGTCCACCGGCAATCGCACTGGCAAGTTGCGTCCACCACATGGTCGATGGCGCACCCACTTCGATGATCCGGTTAAAAATATCCAGATTCAGTGACAGCACCATCGGGATAAGTCCGAGGATGGTGGTAATGGCGGTCAGAAGGACCGGTCGCAACCTAAGCAACCCGGTGCGCAGTGCCGCATCACGAGGCTCGTGACCTGCCGCCCGAAAGCGGTTGTATGTGTCGATCAGAACAATGTTGTTATTCACCACAATACCGGCCAGTGCAATGATGCCGAGCCCGACCATCACTATTCCGAATGGTTGTTGCGAAATAATCAAACCCAGCAGAACACCGGCCGTTGAAAACACAATGGCACTGAGTACAACGGCGGTTTGAAACAGACTGTTGAACTGAATAATCAAACAAAGCGCCATTAGAAAGATCGCTGCAGCAAACGCTTTAACCAGAAACATCATGGTTTCCATTTGATCTTCATTTTCTCCGGTAAACTGAATGCTGATGTCCGGATCCTGCGGGCCCTCTGCCAGCGCGTCTTTGATTGCATTGAGTTGATCGGTTGGCAGTTTGCCTTCGGCAACGTCAGATTGCACTGTCACAACGCGTTGTGAATTAACGCGATTGACGATGCCGGTTTTCGGTGCGGGTTCAAGTGTGACGAAATTGGTTATCGGCACCATACCGCTGTTAGTCGGTACAGTTAACTGATCGAGGCGTTCGAGTTTGCGCTCTGCCAGTGGAAAACGTACGCGGATGTCGAGTTCTTCATCGGAGTCGTCCGGTCGGTAGCCGGCAACCCGAATACCGTTGGTGATCATTTGTACCGCGTTGCCCAACAGTGCGACGTCTGCTCCATAACGTGCAGCCTCTTTGCGATCGACGATTAAACGCCATTCGATACCGGGCAGGGCACGGTTATCTTCAACGTCTACAAATCCGCCAACCTGATCGAGTATGCCACGTACATACTCTGTAGCAGGTGCGAGTTTATCCGGGTTATTGGAGCTGATTTCAATATTGATTGGCTTGCCGCCGGCAGGACCACCTTCCTGTTCCCGGAACTCTATGATCACACCGGGAATGTCTGCGGTCATATCACGCATTTCATCCAGAATTACTTTGGCTTTGCGTCGTTGATTCCATTCGACGAATTCAAGTTGAATCACACCGATCACATCAGCAGATAAACCAGGCTCGCCTACCACTGCACCCATCGATTTAGCATAGACCGATTTGATTTCCTCCATTGGCAGCAACCGCTCTTCAACGGTGCGGACGATGCGATCTTTTTCGATCATGGACAGATCACCGCGTGCATGTATCTGTGCCTGTGCTATTTCCGGTTCAGTAGCGGGGAAAAACACCACGCCTTTGCCCATAGCGCCATAGATTACGTAGGAGCCCACAAGAAAAACAAGCGCGCCGATTAACGTGAGTGCCGGGTAGCGCAACAACCGCGCAAGCATGTGCCCATAGCCTTTGGTAAAGCCGCTTAATTTGGTTTTTTCAGCGTTTTCTGCTTTTACTCCAGGTTTGTCACCACCAAAGCTGCCGCCGAGTACCGGTATGAATATCAGTGCCATAAACAATGATGCAACCAGGCAGATAATAACGGTGAGCGGTAAGAACTTCATAAACTGACCCACCATGCCCGGCCAGAAAATCACCGGGAAAAAAACCGCCAGTGTGGTTGCTGTTGAAGCGGCGATTGGCCATGCCATTCTTTTTGCCGCTGCCATATAGGCATCACGTCTGGACATGCCGCTTTTCAGATTACGGTCGGCCAGTTCGATCACCACAATAGCGCCATCGACCAACATGCCGACAACCAGTATCAGGCTGAATAACACAACAACATTCAGTGTGAAGCCGATGCCGTACAACACAAGAATACCGGCCAGAAACGATCCGGGAATCGCCAGTCCAACCAACAGAGCAGAGCGCACGCCCAAGGCTGCAATAATAACGATCATCACCAGAATAACGCCGGACAGAATGTTGTTCTGCAGGTCACTCAGCATGGTTTTGATTTGTTTTGATTTGTCCTGATGGAAATCAACTTTGATTGAGGCCGGCCACAATTGCTGTTGTTCAGCGACAAGGTCTCTGATGCCCTGATTGGTTTCAATGATGTTTGCACCAATTCGCTTTGATACCTCAAGTGCCAGTGCGGGCTGGCCATCAACTCGTGCAAAGCCCTGTGGGTCCTTAAAGGTGCGACTCACTGATGCTACATCGGCAAAGGTAATAACACTGTCGCCACTTACCTTAACCGGCATACTCATGATGTCGCGAATGTCTTCCACAACGCCAGGTACTTTTAACACCATACGTCCTGCACCGGTATCGATTGCACCCGCAGCAACAAGCAGGTTGTTATTCCGGATTAACCCAAACAATTCATCGTAGCGAACGTTATAGGTTTCCATGACAACTGGATCAACAATGATCTCAAGGACTTCTTCTCGTTCACCGCCAATAGAAACTTCAAGTACACCGGGCTGTGCTTCTATTTTTTCTTTTAAATCGCGTGCAATTCTCAACAGGCTGCGCTCGGGAACAGGTCCTGCCAGTGATACAGTCAATACCGGAAAAAGTGCTACATTGATTTCATGGACTGCAGGTTCGTCGGTATCGGCGGGGAGCTTGGATTTGGCAACGTCTACTTTTTCACGAACATCGGCGAGTGCATCAGAAGGATCAAACCCTGCGTCGAACTCCAGCATGACTGAGCCATGACTTTCCGATGCCGTGCTGGTGATGTCTTTAATGCCCGGTATTGTTTGTAGCTCGGCTTCCATTGGCCGGATAAGCAGCCGTTCGCTATCCTCGGGTGAGATTCCTTCATGGTTCATTGACACGTAGATAATAGGAATCGCAACGTCAGGCTCTGCCTCTTTAGGTATGGCCAGATACGACATGACGCCGCTGACGAGAAAAAATATCAGCAGTAGAATAACCGCGCGGTTACGACTAAAAGCTGCCTGAATGATGGATTTCATGATCAGGATTCCAGGTCGTTAGTCTCTGCCACCGGCTGTACCTGCTCACCGGGATTCACAAAACCCTGTCCAAGGGTAATCAGCGTAACGTTGTCTGGTATACCGGTGACCCATGCGCCGTCACTTTCTGTTTTAACCACAGTGACTGCATGGAAGATTACTTCGTTGTTGTCGTTCACTGCCTTCACACCGAGGGTACCGTCATCATCAAGCGCGAGTATGGCGGGGGAGATCAGATGCGCGTTGATGGTTTCGACCGGTATGCTTAACTCTGCGCTTACACCGCTCATAGTGCTGGCTGGCGGGTTATCAATCACCACTTCAATGTTGAAACTCCGTGTTGCGGTATCTGCCATTGACGATATATAACGCACTGTGCCGTTTAGTGCTTCACCGGTGATTAGTGTTGCTGACGCCTGTGACCCGGTCTTTACATCAAGGATGTTTTTTTGCGGTACAGAACCGGTAATCAATAGTTTGCTGTTATCGATTAGTGTCGCGATTCTACCTCCACGGTCAATAAAGTCGCCAACTTCTACATCAAGGTTATCGATAAGGGCATCAAATGGCGCGCGCAGCACGGTATCGCCAATCTCGAGTTCTGCAGCCTGTACCTGAGCATTGGCCGATTCAAGCTTTGCAGCCGCTGTGTTAAATGCGGTTTGTGATTGCAATCCCTGCTTTCGCAGTTTGTTAGCTGCGGTATATTCGTTTTGAGCCTGTACCTGATTGGCCTTGGCGACGGCCAGGTTGGCCAGTCGATTGTCTGCAGACAATTCTGCAATCACTTCGCCTTTGGCGATGCGTTGGCCTTTGGTAAATGGCAGTAACTCAATCGAACCCCCGGTCTCTGCGCGCAGATACATGACTTTCAGTGGCTCGACTTGCCCCTGAATAACAATTTCACGTGTAACTTGTTGAGCACTTTGTTGTCTGGTCTGAACCTTCATTAGCGTTTTGGCGCGTTCTGGTTCTGTAGTGGTTTCGGCGGTTTTTTCTATCGCCGGCTGGTCGTCTGATCCAAGCTGTCCGCTTAGCATCCACAACACCAGTGCAACAACCGCGGCACCTGCGATGAGAACGGATTTATTCATTGTGGGTAGTTTCCAGTGCCCGCTGTTCTACAGGCATTTTATGTGGAGTAGGGAAGTGATTTGATTCGGCGCTCGTATCGGTAATTGCGGGTTGTGCAACAATTGGAGCGAGCATGTAACCAGTAACGGTGCTGATAAACTGCTCGGGTTCGGATTGCTCATCATGGCGGTTGCACCACAGTACTGTCAGCGCACCGTGAAACGTACACTTTAAACCGAGAATCTGTTGGTCTATTGCCAGTGGTTTGAATACTCCTTCATCGATACCGAGTGCCAGCTCACGGTAAAGTAACTGATAAACGTCGTTATCAATAGCGTCGAATTTTGCTGCAATTTCCGGGTTCAGGTTGAGGCGAAAGTCTTCCCGCTCACAATACTGGGTCACGCATCGGTATTTCGGGTGCTGCAGATAAAACCGGAACGCCTGCCGGATAATATCGCTCAGTCGTTCGACGCCGGAGTCTGTGCGTGAGCGGGTTAAGTGACTGAGTAAGTCGCGATAAAAATCCAGCGTCAGTCTGGCGTATATTTCCTGCTTACTGGCAAAGTGCAGGTACATGGTTCCCTTGGCGATACCAACAATTTCTGCAATCTGTGCAACCGTAACAGACTCCCAGTCGTCACCGCTAAAACACTCAAGGGCAACGTCGAGTATTTCCTGCTCGCGGCGGGCAAATTCTCTCGCCTTTCGTGAGGTCACGGGTTGTTTTTTAGTCTGTGCAGCTATGGAAGCCAATGCGCTAACTCAGTAAAGATCCGCATGTCTGTTTTTTATTTGAAGTTGCGGCGATGAAGGTTAATGTGTTCCTGCAACTGGTGTTGACTGCCGGTAGAAATTTGACCGGTAGTCAAAACCTGTTACATGAAGATAGGTCTTCTCGCAAAAGTTGCAAGGGGATCGCAACCAGGCACTGACGTTTTTACAAGTGTGACGTTTGGCGGCCCTGGCCGGAAGCGTTAGCGGATTACATGGCCAGCAGATCTGCCGGGTAGTTGGAAAAGACACCGTCAACACCAAGTTCAAAAACCGCTTTTGCATTGTCGACTGTATTGACGGTGTAGCAGTACACGCCAAGACCTGCAGCATGAAACTCTGCAACCGCAGCAGTCGTTAGCAAAGAATTGGCGTGCAGGTGAATGTTGCTGGCTTTAACTTCAGTGGTAAGTGCCTGCCAGTCTGGTGGCGCTACCAGAAACAGCGAAGACCGTGGTACTGAGGGCAACTGTCGTGCTGCTTCCTGCAGTGCTATGTGGCTGAAGCTTGAAAGAATAACCGGTGGCAGTTTTTGCTGTGCCGATAAGGTCGCTGCAATCTTTTGAGTGGTGGGGATTTCCCAGCCACTGCAGGGTTTGATTTCCAGGTTAACAGACAGCGAAAGTTCATGGCACAGATCCAGGCACTGTTGCAGGGTGGCGATGCGTTCCCCGGCAAACTGATCGCCAAACCAGCTGCCGCTGTCCAGTCCCAGTAGCGTGTCTAAATCGTGTTCTATAACCAGACCGCTGCCGTTAGTGCAGCGTGAAAGACCATCGTCATGGTGCAACACAGGGGTGCCGTCTCTGGAAATATTGACGTCTATTTCTATCCAGGTGGCCCCTTGTTCTGCAGCCAGCCTGATTGCCGCAAGGGTGTTCTCCGGTGCATGACCACTCGCCCCGCGGTGGGCAACAATGCGCGGCATAGAAGGATTAGACATTAAATTGATTCCGGTAAAAGTTTAATTATATGCTAGCCTGCATTGTTCGTGAGGATTCGCTACTGAGCGGAAATAGTGCTAAATAGTTCGCTTGATCGAGCGAGAAGCGTGGCTTGCCACGCGCCGAGTTTGATCATGCGAGATCTGCAGCAGTATTTTTGTCTGATGGTGAATAGATGCACTGCTAAAATAGAAACATCACCAAAACGAGTTTTTAAAGCGATAAAATAGTAATATCACTAAACGCTATTCAGTCGCCTCATGAATAATGCAGGCTAGTGTGGATAAGCAGCGGTGGAGTCGCGAAATGGCGCTGAATCCGTTTTATCAATGCATTTCGGGACTGAGGTTAGCGGTTCACTGACGTCTCGTCTTAGCAGAGCACGATAGCTCGCTACACTTATTCATTCAGATCGCATGATCAACCCAGCACAGAGAGCGATAGTTTGACGTCTCAGCCAGACAGTCTGCGTAAATCCAATCAGCCAATGTGGCGTCAGCTCATTCGTCTGTCGAACGAGCGCAGTTCAAGTTTGCAAAGTCAGTTGCGTCGGGCGCTGGTGACGGCCATTCTCGATGGCCATATTCCACACAACAGGCCGCTGCCGTCGTCTCGTGAGTTGGCTCGTCAGTTGGGCGTGGCTCGCAATACCGTGGTACATGCCTACCAGCATCTGATGGACGAAGGTTACCTGATTGCCGAAGAGCGACGCGGGTACTTTGTTAACCGCGAGCTGGTTAACAGTCGCACTTCACGAGCACCAAAGCCGGTTGACAGCAATGCGTCACAACCCGACTGGAATGCCCGAATGAAAACCCGGCCCTCCGAGCAACGCAATCTCGGGCTGGCGCTGCGAAACTGGAAAGACTTTGAGTATCCTTTTACTGCCGGACAAACCGACCCGGCTCTGTTTCCAATAAACGAATGGCGTGAGTGTTGTCGGCAGTCGCTGGCAGTACAGGCGATCAGCGACTGGATGCCTGACTCCGTAGACAATGACGACCCGTTGTTACTCGAACAAATCCAGAATCGAGTCTTGCCACCGCGTGGCTTGTGGGTGACCACCGATCAAATACTGGTGACCATGGGGGCGCAAAATGCGCTGTACCTGCTGGCGCGGCTGCTGGTGAATGCCGGTGACAAAGTGGGCTTTGAAAATCCCGGCTATCCGGATGCCCGCAACATCCTCGCGCTTCGTGATTGTGATATCAGACCGTTGCCAGTCGATGAAGAGGGATTGGTGGTCGATGACAATATCAATGATTGTCGAGTGGTGTTCTGCACGCCGAGTCATCAGTCACCGACAACGGCAACCATGTCGCTTGAGCGTCGTGAAGAACTGCTAAAGCGTGCTGCCGAACACGACATACTTATTATTGAAGATGACTATGAGTCCGAACTGAATTTTGCCGGTACGCCGACACCTGCATTGAAAAGCCTGGATGGCAATGATCGTGTGATTTATGTCGGCAGTTTATCTAAAACGCTGGCACCCGGACTGCGACTCGGTTACATGGT
>CALHCI010000194.1 GCA_937931165.1 uncultured Granulosicoccaceae bacterium | reverse complement strand
GGGGCATTTGATCCGACTGTCGGGCCAATCGTACAGCGATGGGGGTTCGGTGCATCAGAAGAACAGCCGATACCGCCGCCTGCCGCAGAGCTCGAACAGCTCAGAGCCATGACTGGATATCGGCATCTTCAGACTCGCCTGAGTCCACCGGCGGTGCGCAAAAGTATCCCCGGTTTACAGCTCGACTTTTCAGCCATTGCAAAGGGGTATGCCGTCGACCGACTGGCGCAATTGGTTAGTGATCAGGGGTTTGAAGATTATCTGGTAGAAATCGGTGGTGAGCTGCGGGTTTCGGGCAACAATCAGCAAGGTGAGCACTGGCGCGTTGGCGTTGAGTATCCGGATGCAGACGGCACGAGTGTCAAGTCGGCTCTGCTTCTGAACGGGGCCGGGGTGGCGAGTTCCGGGGACTACAGAAACTTCCGGCAGGCCAATGGTGCACGCTATTCCCACATTATCGATCCTCGCACGGCAGCACCGGTAACACACAATCTTGCCGCTGTGACGGTCATTGCCAACAATGCGATGTATGCAGACGCCTGGGCGACAGCGTTGATGGTTCTGGGGGCAGAGCAGGGGCAACAGGTAGCTTCAGCCCGGTCACTCGCTGCCTTGCTGGTGCAACGCCAAAACGACGAATTCAGTGTGCTGCGCAGCGAACTTTTCTCGCAACTGAGAACTGCTTCGGAATAGTTTCCCGGTGTCACCGTGGAATCGAACATTGCAGGCTTGAGTATTGCGGATTCCTGTTGCAGCCCATATAAGTACTGGTTAGATAGAAGCAGCCTGACATTGGTGTCCGGCTAGTCAACATTTTTGGAGTGTGTGTATGTCAAATGCCGGGGTATTTGAAGAACTGCGTCGTTATCCGATTGATTCTCTGAATATGGAGTTTCAGGAATACCGCCACAAAAAAACCGGTGCCCGACATTATCATCTGGCTGCGGATGATGATCAGAACGCTTTTCTGGTGGCATTTTTAACGGTGCCGCAAGACTCTACCGGTGTCGCCCATATTCTCGAACACACAGTGCTTTGTGGCAGTAAAAACTACCCGGTGCGTGACCCGTTTTTCATGATGTTGCGGCGCTCCCTGAATACCTTCATGAATGCATTTACGTCCAGTGACTGGACGGCATATCCGTTTGCCAGCCGTAACCGCAAAGACTATTTCAATCTGCTCGACATCTATCTCGATGCGACCTTCTTTCCCAACTTAAACGAGCTGGATTTCAAGCAGGAAGGGCATCGACTCGACTTTTCAGAGTCGGGCAATACCGATTCACCCCTTATGTACAAAGGGGTGGTGTTCAATGAAATGAAGGGTGCATACAGCTCACCGAATGCCCGTCTGATGAAACACTTTACGAGTTCGCTGTACCCCTCTATCACCTATCATCATGACAGTGGCGGTGATCCTGCGGTGATACCGGAACTGACCTGGAAGCAGTTAAAAGACTTTCATTCACTGCACTACCACCCCTCGAACGCAGTGTTCATCACCTATGGTGATTTGCCCGCCGGTGAGATCCAGGATCGATTCGAGCAACGCGCCCTCAATGAGTTTGAGGAGATTGATGTCTCTTCACTGGCGATACCTGATGAAGTTCGTTACGACGCCCCGAAGCAGGTTACAACAGCCTATCCGCTTGCGGAAGAATCAACCGATGGTAAAACTCATGTGGCGATGGGATGGCTGCTCGGTCGCAACGCAGATATCAGGCAGGTGCTTGAAGCACGAATTATGGCTGATGTGTTACTTGATAACAGCAGCTCCCCTCTTCGCCACGCACTGGAAACTTCTGATCTTGGTGCCGCACCATCACCGTTGTGTGGGCTCGATGACGATACCCGGGAGATGGGGTTTGCTGCAGGGATGGAAGGCTCCGATCCTGACAAGGCAGCCGAGGTAGAGCAACTGATACTCGGCGTGTTGCAACAGGTAGCCGACAACGGCGTGCCGGTTGAGTCAGTGATGTCTGTACTACACCAGCTTGAACTCGCACAACGCGAAGTCACGGGTGACGGTTTTCCCTACGGGTTACAACTGGCGTTACGCACATTAACGCCGGCGTTACACGGTGGTGATCCGGTAGCGGCACTCGACATTGACGATATTCTGGTTGAACTGCGTCAGGATGCCGAAGACCCGCAGTTTATTCCGCGGTTAGTCAAAAAACTGTTGTTGGATAATAGTCATCGCGTGACACTGGTGATGGCACCGGATACCGGTCTTGCAGAAAAAGAAGAGTCAGACGAAGCTGCCCGACTGGCTGCCATTACCAGCGAACTCAACGATAAAAAGCGACAGGAAATTGCTCGTATCGCAGCAGATCTTGAAGCCAGGCAATCGCAACCGGATGATGCCGAGTTACTCCCAAGGGTGACGTTGGACGACGTTCCTAAAGAGTTGAAATTTCCCAGGGCAACGAAATCGCCTGTGGGTGACTTACCGACCACCTGGTATCACCCGGGTACCAACGGTATGGTTTATCAGCAAGTGATTAGTGAGCTGCCATCGTTCGACGCTGATCAGATCGACTTGCTGCCGCTGTATTCAATGTGTGTTGCAGAGCTTGGCAGTGGTGGTCGGGACTATATGCAGACTCAAGCCGAACAGGCAGCGGTTCTGGGCGGAATCGCTGCACGTGTCAGCACCCGCAGTGTGCTTGGAAAAACTGATGAGTTGAATTCTGCTTTTGTATTGTCTGCAAAAGGGCTGAGCCGCAATACTGATCATATTTCAAGGCTGTTGTTTGAAACGTTGGACACACCGGATTTTACCGAGACCACCCGGATCAAGGATTTGATTTCCCAGGTCCGTACCCGACGTGACAGTGCTATCACCGGTCGCGGACATGCACTTGCCATGACTGCGGCCTGTAGTGGCGCGAGTGCATCGGCCGCTTTGAATCATCGATGGGGCGGGTTGCAAAGTATTGTTGATCTGAAAGCGCTTGATGACAAGCTGCAGGCTGACGATGCAAACCTGAATGAACTAGCGCAGCAGTTGCAGCGCATTCACCAGCAGGTAAAAAATCTTAAGCGGGAATTGTTGATTGTTTGCGATGAAGATCTGCGCGCAGGTGTTACCGATGCTGTAAGCAAGAGCGGAATAACAGCTAATGCAGATGCTGTATTCGCAGCCGGGTTTAATCCGTCATTTAGTACCAATCAGGTAAAGCAAGCGTGGTCCACCAATGCTCAGGTTAATTTCTGTGCGCAGTCCCATGTCGCGGTGCCTGCCGGCCATGAAGATGCACCGGCACTGACTGTACTTGGAGAATTCCTCGGCAACGGATTTCTGCACAGTGCAATTCGAGAAAAGGGTGGTGCTTATGGTGGCGGTGCGAGTTATGACAGTGAAGCGGCGTCATTCCGCTTTTATTCGTATCGTGACCCGCGTCTGACGGAAACGTTTGAAGACTTTGATCAATCAGTTCATTGGTTGTCTGAGTCCAATCATGAAGATCGTTTGATTGAAGAGGCTATCCTCAGTGTGATTAGCCGAATAGATAAACCGGGATCTCCTGCAGGTGATGCGATCAGTCACTTCTATGCAGAGCGCTATGGACGTGGTCCTGACTATATTCAGCAGATTCGTCAAATGGTGCTTGATGTGAGCCTTGATGACTTACGACGCGTTGCGGAAAAATATCTGGTTGGTGCTGAGAAGAGTATGGCGGTAGTAGGCGCACCTGACAGGATGGCGACCCTTGAGGGCTTTGAGCAGCTCAGTGTCTAGTGGGCCGCTTGACAAATAAGGTAACACTTTGTCTTCGCTACAGCCGCCATTGCTACGTTGGCCCTATTTATTATCTTCGGCTCGACGTATGACCTATATGCCTGCGCTTTTCCGCCTTGCACTGACGGCTGTAACTG
>CALHCI010000193.1 GCA_937931165.1 uncultured Granulosicoccaceae bacterium | reverse complement strand
TGCACCTGTAGCAAGTAACGTTGAAACGATAGCACTCAGTTACGCAGAAAACTCGGGTCAGGTGAATGTCAGCTCTACCATTGTGATACAGGACGTAGATAATTCCAGCCTGAACTCCGCTGTGGTGAAGATCAGTGCTAATTACGTGGCGGGGGAGGATCTGTTGTCGTTTGCTGATACCGCCAACATTACGGGGCACTGGAATGCTACTACAGGCACGCTCACACTCAATGGTGTTGATACTGTGTCCGGTTATGAGGCGGCTTTACGGAGTGTCGTCTATGAAAATCTGAGTGATTCCCCGTTAACACAAACGCGGTCAGTGGAATTTTCAGTCAGTGATTTTCAGTTGGACTCAAATCTGTCAATAAGAGAGATCAGTATTACGCAAGTAAATGATTCACCGCAACTGTCTTCGATAGAAGTGGTGCCGCTTGTCTACACCGAAAACGATGGTGATGTAGCAATAACCTCTTCCATCACCGCCTCTGACATCGATAGCGCTGATATTCAGTCAGCTGTGGTGACAATAGCAAGTGGCTATCAGGCCGGACAGGATGTTCTGAAGTATAACGGTGCCGGTCCGATTGTCGGCAACTGGGACTCGGCCTCAGGCAGTCTCGAACTGACTGGCAGTGCGAGTGTCGCCGCTTACGAAACCGCGTTGCGCAGTATTACCTTTCAAAATACCAGTGAAAATCCGGTTAATGCTACACGAACAATAGCGTTTTTCATCAACGACGGGTTGGCTGATTCCAACATTCAATCGAGAGCGGTGCATGTGTCCGCTATCAACGATCCACCGGTTATCAATTCAGTCGAATCAGACGCGCTGGTATATGTTGAAAATAATGAGGCAATGGCGGTGACGTCGTTGCTCCAGATAGATGATGTTGATGACAATGTTCTGGCGTCTGCCGAAATTGTGTTTGACAGCGGGTATACAAATGGCGAAGACCGGTTGTCTTTCACGGATACCCCGGCAATCACCGGGTTGTGGGATCCGGCAGCCGGGTCGTTAACACTTTCCGGTACAGATTCGCTTTTAAACTATGAGGCTGCACTTCGGGCAGTGACTTATGAAAATACCAGTAACGATCCAACATCCTTACCGCGGGTAATCAGTTTTAAGGTGAACGATGGCGGTAGTGACTCTACTCTTCTTACCAGAACCGTTCAGGTTACGCCAATAAACGATGTCCCTGTGGTTGCTGCGATTGAAACTGCACCCTTGTCCTATCTGGAAAACAGCGGTGTGTCTACAATTTCTGCCACAGTTTCTGTCGATGATGTAGACCATAACCTGCTTGAGTCTGCCAGCGTCAGTTTTAGTAGCGGGTATGTCACGGGTGAAGATCAGTTGGTGTTCGCAAATACCGCAACGCTGACTGGATCGTGGGATGTAGTTACCGGAACGCTGACAGTCGCGGGCACTGATACCGTTGAAAACTATCAGGCAGCACTAAGAACAGTGGCTTATCAAAACACCAGTGAATCGCCAACAGTGGCTAGTCGTACAGTGGTTTATTCGATCAGTGATGGGGAGTCTAATTCGGTACCACTTGCCCGCGAGATAAATATAGTGCCTGTCAATGATTCACCGGTAATATCTTCGGTAGAAAATACTCCTGTTGACTATATTGAGAACAGCGCACCGGAAACAGTGAGCTCTGAGCTTGTGCTCACTGACGACAACGGAAATCTGCAATCCGCCACTGTCACCATTTCTGGAAACTATATTCCGGGAGAAGACGTTCTGGGATATGCCGGTTCAGGTCTGGTGAGCAGCTGGGATGCCACAACCGGTGTTCTTACTTTAACGGGGAGCGAGACTGTCGCCGCCTATCAGTCGGCACTTAGGCAGATTACTTACCAGAACTTGAGCGACAATCCTTCCGCTCTGCCGAAAGTGATTGATTTTACCGTCAATGATGGTCAGCTTAATTCGAATACACAGCAGCGTGTGCTCAATGTGTTGCCTGATAACGATGCTCCCGTTGTCGCATCTGTGGAGATAACCTCATTAGACTATCTGGAGAACAGTGGAACTGCAATTACATCCTCCGTTACTCTGAGTGATATTGACAACGAATTTTTGCAGCAGGCGACGCTGCAGATAAACGGCAATTTTATCGCCGGAGAGGACTCTTTGCGATTTTCCGATACTGCTGCTATTAGCAGTGTTTGGGATGAAGCCACTGGCACGCTGACACTGACCGGGCTGGATACCATTGCAAACTATCAGGCAGCTATTCGTGCTGTTGTTTACGAAAACCTGTCTGAGGCCCCGACCCAGTTGCCACGCACGGTAAGTATATCGGTCAATGATGGACTGGCTGACTCCAATCTTCAGGCTCGTGCCATTCTGGCGGAGTCAATTAATGATGCGCCTGTTCTCAACAATATTGAGGCTGAGCCATTCAGCTATACCGAAGGTGCTCAGGCTGTCACAGTCACTGACCAACTGGTAGTAGTGGATGTTGACGATGCTCTAATGCAGAGTGCAAGGGTCAGTATATCGGGTAACTATGTCTTTGGAGAAGATACTCTTGAATTTAGCGACACACCGCAGATCAATGGCAACTGGAATCCGGCAACAGGTGAACTGTTATTAACGGGGGCTGACACTGTTGAGAGCTACCAGAATGCACTTCGCACCGTAACCTATACCAATCTCAGTGAGAATCCATCAACTGCGATGCGTACCGTTTCAATAAACGTGTCTGATATTGCTTTGGATTCCGCTACAGTATCACGTGAGTTAATCATTAATCCGGTGAATGATGCGCCCGAAGTGACGTCCGGTTCTGTGGCTCCTTTGATATATTTAGAAAATAATGAAGCGAAGCCTGTTTTCCGGTTTGTTGAAATCTCTGATCCGGACAACACCGTATTGCAGTCCGCTCGTGTCGGTTTTGTGAGCGGCTATGTTGAAGGTGAGGATTATCTCCAGCTTGCTGGTACCGCATTGATCACATCTGACTGGGATTCTGTAACCGGGGTGCTGCAATTAACCGGACAAGGTTCTGTCGCAGAATATCAAACACTATTACGCTCACTTACCTACCACAATAGTAGTGAGAATCCTGACACTACTGTCAGAGTGATCGATCTGTCGATTAATGATGGAGTATCCAGTTCAAACCTGCAGAAACACATTGAAGTTGTATCTGTAAACGATGCCCCATCCGGTGCGAATGCGACCGTTGCTGTTGACGAAGATATGCGCTTTGTATTTAGTGTTAGCGATTTTGGTTTTATTGATGTGGTCGAGAATCATGCCTTTTCGGCGCTTAGAATTACTGCGGATCCTGTGGAAGGTCAATTGTTTCTGAATAATCAGGTAGTGGCAACCGGGCAATCCGTCAATGTTTCTGAGATAAATTCCGGCTCTTTAAGTTATCAGCCTCCTTTGAATGTAAACGGTCAGAATGCGGATACGTTTTTCTTTCAGGTGCAGGATAACGGAGGCACTGAGTCCGGTGGCATGAACATCGATTTGGTTGCCAGGCAGATGATCATTGACATCGAGGCCGTGAATGATGCACCGTTCGGAATCGATACCAGTCTTTCTGGAATAGAAGATACGCACGTTGTCATTGGTATTGATGATCTCGGGTTTTCAGATCCAGCAGATCACCACTCCATCGACAGCATCGTAATTAGCTCAGTACCTGTTCACGGTGCGTTGTACCTGAATGGTGTGCCGTTGCAGCATAACACCGTGATCGCTGCAAGCGACATTGCTGCCGGTGGTTTTAGTTATTTACCTGAAGCCGATGAATTCGGTGACAATTATGCCTCATTTGAGTTCACTGTAATTGATAATGGTGGCACCGCCAATGGCGGCTCTAACACCGCACAGGCAACAAACACCGTAGTCATCAATGTGGCTGCTGTTAATGATGCACCGATTATAGTAACGCGCACGCTTACTGTGCCAGAAGGAGCCGAGCAATTGCTGGGCACCGAAGTCTTAAATGGAATTGATGTTGATAATCTTCAGCCTGTGGATCTTACCTTCACGTTGAATAGTATGCCGCAAAATGGAGCGGTGCTTTTAGCTGGTGACATACTGGCTGAGCAACAGTCGTTTTCACTGGCAGATATTATTAGTGGCAATGTAAGTTACCGACACGATGGTTCAGAGACCTCCTCTGATACGGTGACATTTTCATTGGTTGATACAGAGAATAGCAACGATAATCCTGCGCTCGGGGCACTGGCTATTATCGTCAAGGAGGTTCTGGATAATGCCCCTGTGATAGAAAACGACATACTGCAATTGTCATTCGGACAGTCATTTGATTCATCAAAGGGGGATTTGCTGGCGTCCGGGCTGAATGCGGTTGGTGGAAGTGTGTTGCAGCACGAGAGCACCGGTTTGACGCTGGCTCTGGAGCAAGGCCCGAGGCACGGTACGCTTGATCTTTTCGCTGATGGCACCTTTGCCTATGTGCATAATGGTTCAGCGGTTCTTGTTGATGAATTCAGTTATCGTATCACCAATGAAGACGGTATATTTACTGTCGCAACGGTTGAAATACTGATAGAGCCACCAATTGCCAGCGCGTTCGCACCTGCGAGCACCGAGCCTGTAATCGAATTTGTGTCCACTGAAACTGTGGAAACTGAAACCGAAGAGAACCTGATAGAACACACTGCAGATAACGAAGAGCCATCTGTCGATTTGACTGATTCAATCGCGTTTGGTGTGTCTCCGTTTGAAACAGAGTCTGAAACTGAACAGAGTGAGGATACACGTCCTGTTGTTACCCTTGACTCAGTAGAGGTGGACAATAGCAATCTGGTTCTCCATTCCGAAGCGCTCGAGGTCAAACAGCATAACCAGTCTGTTGCACCGATAGCTTTTGAGAACACCGCTGCCAGAATAATTGAGTCACTGGATTTTGAAATCAGCAGTGGTGATTCACGGTATGGTATTTCCAATCCACCTTTTCTTGAGGGATTACTCCGTCTTGAATCTGATCTTGGTGATGCAGCTTCAAATGCCGACAAGAAGATTCAACTGGCCAACGAAGCGGTATTTGGTATTACCATCAGTGCCACAGCCGGTGTGGTTGCATGGATAATTCGCGGTGGAGCGCTGTTCGCCAGTGTGATGGCAGTAACGCCTCTGTGGTCAAGTATCGACCCGAGTAACCTTCTGAAAAGTGACAAAGAAGAGCCGGAAGACCAGATGTCAGAAGAGGTAGAGCGCTACTTCGAAACCGGTTAATGGTCGTGGTGAGCATGCGGAAACAATGTTTTTCAATGTTGCGTACCGCAGGGTAAGGCCGGGGATAGCTGTAAAGCTTGTTGGGGTGTCAGAGTTCAGGCCGTGATTGCCGTTGATTGCGTGTGTTTTTAAGTTAACGACTGGCATGAATCTTACAAGAGCAAGCATCAAAACCCTCGATCAACAAAGAAGGCTCTTCGATGCGCTTTTTGCTCCCTGTAGTTGCGGCAACTCTGGTGTTTTTCACAGGGGTAGGTGTCAACGCCCAATCTGTACCAGCCGGTCAATTCGTCAATTTTGAGTCAGCACATGTACATCCGATAGATGTCACTCCTGACGGTTTAACGCTGCTGGCTGTCAACACAGCTAACAATACGCTGGAAGTCTTCTCTGTCGCTGCAGACGGTGCCCTAAGCAGGCGCTCCAGTATTGCCGTAGGGCATGATCCGATCTCCGTTCGCGCACGCAGTAATACGGAGGTGTGGGTGGCTAACCTGATCTCGGACTCCATCAGCATTGTAAATCTCGACAGCGGTGTGGTGGTGCGAACACTCAGTACCGAAAACGAGCCGTCGGATATTGCCTTTGCCGGATCACCGGTCAAAGCATTTGTGACACTCGCAGAACGGGAAAGTATTCAGGTATTCGACCTTGACAACCTCGACGCTGCTCCTGAGGAAGTTCTGCTCATAGGTGAGCAGCCACGAGCGCTGGCAGTGAGTAATGACGGCGGCACTGTGTACGCGGCCTTCTTCGAGTCGGGCAATCAGACTACGGTGGTACCGGGTAATGATTTTATTGCCAATGGTGGACTGGAAGCACCGTTTTCAGGCACCACCATTGTCACTAACGATGTGCGTAATCCCGCAGGTCCGTACGGTGGTGCGGTACCGGTGCCCAACAATGGGACAGACTTTAATCCTCCATTAAACCAGAACTTACCCGTTAAAGTAGACACCCAAAGTCTGGTCGTAAAAAAACAACCTGACGGTACCTGGCGTGATGACAACGATCAGGACTGGACCAATATTGTCAGTGGTGGAGTAGGGATGCGTACTGCAGGCTGGGACTTACAGGATCGTGATGTGGCGGTACTTAATGCGAATACGTTGCAGGTCAGTTATCAGCAGGGACTAGGTAACATTCTGATGGCCATGTCGGTTAACCCGGCTACCGATGATGTTTTTGTGGTAGGTACTGATTCCAACAACCACATACGATTTGAGCCTAACCTGAACGGCGCTTTTATGCGTCACAATATCGCACGTTTTACCCCTGGTGATACCTCAAGAGTTACTGACCTTAATTCGCACCTGGATTACTCAACATCGTTTGCAACTAACCCGGAGAAACTTCAATCCATTGGTGATCCGCGCGCGGTAGAATGGTTGTCAGATGGCAGTATTGCCTATGTCAGTGGCATGGGTAGTAATAATGTAGTGCGGGTTAACGCCAGTGGTGATCGGATAGATGCTGAGCCTATTGCAGTTGGGGAAGGCCCTACCGGTGTTGTTGTGCACGAGGCAGTGGGCAAGGTATATGTCCTGAATAAGTTCAGTGGCAGCATTTCCACCATTGACGTCACTTCCAATCAGGTAATTAACGAAACATTCTTTTTCGACCCAACACCCGAGGTGATCAAACGCGGCCGTCCTCATCTTTACAATACCTTTACCGGTTCCGGTAAC
Source organism: uncultured Granulosicoccaceae bacterium (assembly GCA_937931165.1). Taxonomy (GTDB): domain Bacteria; phylum Pseudomonadota; class Gammaproteobacteria; order Granulosicoccales; family Granulosicoccaceae. The sequence goes on along the minus strand of CALHCI010000193.1, from coordinate 16,117 downwards.
GGTACTATTTCATGTGCTTCGTGTCATGTCGATGGCAAAACCGATCGTCTTGGCTGGGACCTGGGTAATCCTGCCGGTGAAATGGAAACTATTGATGGTATACAGTTTCATCCGCTCAAAGGTCTTAAAACCACCCAGACGCTGATAGATATCATTACCCCGGGCCTACCGCTGCACTGGCGTGGGGACCGTCTCGAGTTTCGTGACTTTCACCTGGCGTTTGAAAATCTTAAAGGCCGTGAGCCGGTTTCTGAAGAGGCTATGCTGGAGTTTGAAGACTTTCTGGCGGAGACTTATCACCCGCCTAACCCGTATCGCGAAGCGATAGCGGATAATCAATTTCTGGATGGTCGTATACGTGGCCCGGGTACGACATTTCAACAATTCAATCTACGCTTCCAGCAGCCCAACTCGATAGGCGCGTGGCATCAGGCATGTGGTGGCTGCCACACTAACAACAGTGGTAAAGGCCCCTCCGGTCAGTCATTCCGTTCTGCACAGTATGTTGGTAACGATAATATTGCCGCAGATCTGCGAACGTTTTATCGTAAGCTGGGCTTTTACTACGACTCCGATGAAAGTACTGTCGGTTTTGGGTTATTTTCAGATGGCATTGGCCGAACCACGGAACAACCAAGAACCGGCTATTGGTTTGACTATCACGGATTGTTATTTGGCTATGCTGGCGGCGGCACAACGTGGGACCCTAACGGGGTCATGCGTGCAGGCCATCCCACCCAGGATTCTCACTATGCTACCGGTCGCCAGGCAACAGTGAACGGCAGTATCGGAAGCGGTAATGATGTCAATGCACTGCTATCTTTGGCGAATAACCCCAATACCCTGCTGCAAATGAGTCAACGACAGCTTGGTATGGTGGTGCACGGAATTTACCAGGGCGAACAACGCGGTTTTGTCTACACCGGCAGTAATAACTACCAGAGCGATAGAGACGGTGAGACTGTTACCCATGCTGACCTCATCAACGCTGCAAGTGCTGACAACAACGAACCCCTCACCTGGACTCTGGTACACGAACAAGTGGCTAACCGTCTTGGTGTAGATCGCGATGGCGATGGTATTCTCAATAGCGACGATACGCAGGATCAGGACGGTGATGGTGTTACCGACGCTGAAGATGCGTTCCCTGCAGACCCCAGTGAAAGCCTCGATACTGATGGCGACGGCATCGGCAACAATGCCGATACTGATGACGATAATGATGGCGTTGCCGATGACCAGGACCAACTGCCACTCGATGGCAGTGAAACGCTCGATACCGACAGCGATGGCATAGGTAATAACGCTGACACCGATGACGATGGTGATGGTGTTGCAGACGCGCAGGATGTCTTTCCACTGGACTTTACAGAATCCGCCGACAGTGATGGCGATGGTGTTGGTGACAACGCCGACCTCGATAGTGATAACGATGGCATCGCTACTCTGTCTGAAGCAGGTGGTTCTAACTTTACAATGACAACAGAGGATCTAATCGGCGGTACTCTGAGTGCAAGTCAGCTGTCGACGATTGATCTGTCTGCACAAGGTGCAGTAATTGGTCAAAGCGTCAACGTAAGCAGTATACAAGCGGTCGGTGATCTGGATGGTACTGCTGAAGGTGTGACGATAGATATCAATAACGGTGAGATTACCACTGCAGTACTTCGTACCGGTTCGAGTAACTGTTCGCTGCTTCGGGAAGTCTTTCCGGCTGTGAATGCGATTGCTACGGTTGTCGATATTGGTGGCGGTGTACCCGGGCTTAATGTATCCATCACCGGAACTGATACCACCGACGATAGTTGTACCGGCCCGCGTGTTCAGATGCAGCTCGGTGGAACCGCATCTTTTGTTGCTGATGTAGATGGCGACGGTATTCCCAATCAATCTGATCTGGACTCCGATAACGACTCTATTCCCGATATTGTAGAGGCTGGACTTACTGATTCAGATGGTAACTACCTGGTAGATAACCTGGCTGCTCAGGGCAGTGTCACAACGCTGCCTGACACCGACAACGACGGTATTGCCGATGTATTCGACCGTGAAAGTAACAATCCACTGAATGATGGCACTGCGTTTGACATTGCCGCTACACCGTACGCCAGTTACGACACCGATGCAGATGGCCGCGTTAACGGCGGCACCGACGATAACAATAATGGTGTTGATGATCGAGTAGAAAATCAAACACCACCTCCACCGGTAACACCACCCACACCAGTGGACTCCGTTACCAACACGAGCGCCGCTATTTTGGTAGACGGCAACACCGCTGACTGGGCCGGGCTGACCAGCTTTCCACAAGACGCAGATGATGTATCCGGTACTAACAATACGCTGGACATCTCTACCGGCTGGATAGCTGACGATGCAACCAATATTTACGTGCGTATAGACACTTATGATCCAACCGTACTTACCTGGGGCTTAAGTTTGCATATCGATGCAGATAACAATCCGGCCACTGGCTTCCGGGGCTTTGCCTCTGAACTTCCCATTGGCGTTGACTATATGATCGAAGCAACAACACTGCACAGGTATACCGGAACCGGCACTGACTTTAATTGGGATGCGGGAACCGCGTTAACCTATGCAATTGCCGGTAACTCTATTGAACTTGCGGTACCACGAGCAATGCTAAATAACCCTGCTGCAATGTCAGTGTTTTTCTACGCCAATAACACTGCAGTTAACGGTACGGCCACGGACTACTCCCCTGACAATGTAGCCGATAACACAGCAGCTCCTGCCACTCGGCACTATGTCTACACGCCGGGTGAGGGAACTGATCCGGTATCACCACCGGAACCGGCCAACCCGCCATCAACAGTGGTTGTATCTAATCCTGCGACCATTACTGTCGATGGCAATCTGGCAGAGTGGGCTGTATTGACTTCTTTCGGCGCGGACCCCGATGATGCGCAAGGGACTAACAACACACTCGACTGGCTTGAGGGCTATGTTGCCCATGATGACACCAGTTATTACCTCGCATGGCGCAATGATGGCCCGGCGGTTGTGTCATGGGGCAACGGTATTATGATCGATGCTGATCGTAATCCGGCCACCGGCTTTCGTGGCTTCTCATCCGAATTGCCACTAGGTGTCGACTATCTGTACGAAGCAGATACTTTGCATCAGTACACCGGTGCCGGAACGGACTGGATGTGGAATACGGCAGCAACCATTCTTCCTGTGATCTCCGGTGATACGGTAGAGGTGAAGATTGATCGTGCAGTGCTTGGTAATTCACAAGCCATGGATCTGTTTTTCTACGCCAACAACGAAGCTGTTCAGGGAACGGCTCGTGATTTCTACCCGGATGCTGCGAATGATCGCACCGCTCCGCTGGCAGAACGTGTATTTACTTACGCGGTGAATCCCGACACGACTCCTGAGCCGCCGGTGACTTCCGCCATTATTGTGGATGGTGATATCAGTGAATGGCCTGATGGCTCTGCGCTGGGTGCCGATGATGCCAATGACATGACTCCACCGGATGTCATCGACTGGAAGTCTGTGCTGGTCTCTGCCGATGCCACAAGCCTGTATCTTGCCTACGAATCTTTTGATCCGGTGCAGTTGTCCTGGGGCTACGGGGTGCTGTTGGATACCGATAACAACAGCGCAACCGGCTTTCGCGGCTTCTCAGGTGAAATTCCAATAGGTGCAGACTACATTCTCGAAGCCAATGAACTCAATCGCTATACCGGAGCCACACAGAACGAGTGGTCCTGGGTGAGTGAAGGGACTCAGAACCTGGTGATGAGTGGTAATTCGGCAGAAGTGTCATTGTCACGCAGCGTATTGGGTAATCCCACCAACATGAAGATCTTGCTTAAAGGTGAAAACGTCGCGATTGGCGGCAGTGCAGTTGACTTGCATCCGGACACTGGTGCGCTGGACTATCAGGTACCGGCAACTACGCAAAATGATGAGCCGGTGATCGCTGCTGCGCAATCTGCCGGTGCTCAGTCCGGGGGCGGCAGTTTTGGCATCATGGGTGTGTTGCTCGCACCATGGTTGCTGTTGCGTCGTCGGATACGACAGGCGACCGCACTGGTGGCAGCGGCAATGGTTCTTGTTGCCTGTGGCGATACTACCAAAGTGGCTGATCCGGTTGCCGGCACGCCGCAACCCGGAGACAACACACCACAACCCGGTGGCAGCGCGCCCAACAATAATCCGTCTTTCGCATCACTCCCTTCGGCGGAGCTTCCCAGTGCCAACGCGTCTTTTACCGCGCAGGTGGCCGCATCACTGGATGGCACTCAGGTGGTGCCAAGTGCGGAGTCGGGTCATAGTGGTACCGCAACGCTAACACTAAACAAGCACACCGGTGATTTACAGGGGTCGGTACGCCATGGTGTCACCGATGCCAGTAGTGCGGTGATCTACCATGCAGCAGCGGGCCGCAATGGCCCTGCGATTCTCATGCTGGGCAGAACTACTGATCAGGTATTTTCGGTACCTGCCGGTACACGACTGACTGAAGAGCAGGTTGCTGCATTTGAAAATGGTGAGCTTTACGTCACCATACATTCTGCCGCTTTTCCAGCGGGTGCTTTACGGGCACAGCTCGCACCATAGCCGCTGGTGACTTCAGATCTTTTAAATTAACGATGCCCGTCGCAGGTATCTACTTGATCGTAATTTGAACGCTTTGTGAGTCTCGTCCCGGCACACCGAATTTATAAGTGCCGGGCTTAATCGCTACAAAGCTGATCTCCATGGTGCCTTCTTCATCAAACTCAAAACTGGCAACGCCCAGTGGTCGGATTTCTATCCCGTTAATCACGATCTCGTCGATCCAGATGGCGTGCAAAAATTCCGGTCCAGCCAGCGCAAGTTCCTGACTGCCATCAGATGTAATCTCCCATTCGTAGTAGGTGCCAGACTTTAACGTGAGTTCTGCAGGCTCCAGTAACGGCATGCCTGAAGACAAGGAAGCTTCCGGCAGATCTTCTGAATTTTTCTTTGATAAAATACCCGCAGCGCCAAATTTGACATTGTCGGCGTATGCAGCGCCAGAAAAGCAAAAAGACATAACGATCAGAAAGAGAGTTTTCATAGGGTTTAGCGTAGTTAAGGCGAGGCTGTCGTTCATTCTAAACCGGCCGCAGCCGTATGTAAAAAAATCACCTTGATTGATTCAGTGGTTTGAAATAACAGGTCAGGTTGTTCGGGTGGCTGCAAAGTCGGCAGTCTGACCCGTTTCACCTGCAAGTGAGTAACGAGTACCCGCAAGCATCAGTGCCCGGGTAGACATCAGCAACAGCACTGCATTACCCTAAACAGAAAGTAACAATAGGGAGCGGTGGTGAAAAAGGTTTTTCTTTTTCTAACGATGTTGGTGTGCCTGGTATTACAGGGTTGTTCCTCGAATAGTAGTGATGCAACCTCTGCAGACAATAACCTCGCAGGCTCAGCGAGAATTATCGGCTCCGTATTCAACGCTCAAAACGGTCAGCCGATTCGTGATGCGGTGGTCTTTACACAACCCCCGACTGAAGAAGTATCTACCACCGAAGATGGCTCATTCGAAGTCATTGCACCGGTTGGTAGCGGCGGTGAGTTCAGGGTGTTTGCAGAGCATCTTGCCTACGATTCAGGTACCGCATTAACGGTTGTGCCGGATGGAGGCACCGGCAGAGTGAACTTTGCACTTCAGAGCTCTGCCAATGGCCTGGTGGTCAGTTCTACAGCGCTGTCGCTTGTGCCTGATAAACTTCGAGAAACAGTGCGCTTATCCAGCACGGTGGCCGGTACCGGATTTTCCGTGCTGGCATCTGATCCGTGGATCTCTGTGTCGCCATTATCAGGAATGATCGTTAATGGTGAATCACTATTTCTTGATATCTCGGTACAGCCTTCACTGTTGCCAGGCGGGGTTAGCGCCAGTGGTGAAGTGATTATAAATTCTGACAATGGTACCGGTGGTGCGTTTATCAATGTGTTGGTCGATCTGGAAACCTCTGGCTTTACCGGAGCAGACTTAACCAGACAAAAAGACTGCCGTCGTCCTGATGTGTTTCGTGTCGGTCTGGATTGGCCCGGTGCGGCACTGGTACAGTTTCCTGAAAGTGTTGTTCTGCCCGGTGTCGGCGCTGTGCGCAGAGATATTCAGATCCCACCGGGAAACGCGCTCTTTGTAGATTCTATAGAGGTGACAGAGCTTGGCACAGCAACAATATTGCACAGTGCTGATGGTCCCGAGAACACCATAATGGAGTTATTTGAGCTAAATACCGAATCCAGGATAGTCAGTATTGCAGACTTTGGCGAGACCGATACTGCGCTGGGCAGAGCAAGGATAGACATTGCATTATTACCGGGAGTGTATTGTCTTACGCTGGCTGATACGTTCGGAGCGTTTGAACCTGGTACGTTGCTCAGTGTTGCCTATGGGTTTACGACTGCGCCGTAGTGAATAGAGAATTCAGCAGGGTGATTTTCGATTTAAGGAATAGTGGGCGTTATAGTCGTTGTGTATACCTGTTATTGTCCTGTCTGTTTTTCACCGCGTGCGATCAAAACGGACGGGCAACAGATGATTCACGGCGCGTTGAGTCTTTGCCTCTTGCATTAAAGCAATTGCGAAGTTTAAGTACGGGCACCCTTTCATTTTCTGTTTCAGTTAATGATATTGCCATTGTAAACAACAATCTGATTGCGGGCGAGAGAACGGAACTGTCAGTAAATTCAGCGCAGTTTGTGGAAGGTGCAAATAAAATTGATGTGGCATTCATGTTTACATCAGAAAATATAGCTTCACGCCAGATAGCATTTGGCTCTCAAATACTCAATTACTCACCGACACAAACTGAAATAGCGTTTTCCGGGCTAAGCTATAGTTATGTTGATTCTGATGTCGATGGTATCTATGACGTTAGTGAACTCGCAATACAGGAGATTGATGTTGATAACGATGGCGTGTTCAATGTAGACGATTCCGATTCTGACAATGATGGTGTATTAGATGGTGCAGATTCAACCCCCTGGGGTGATGGAACAGCCAGCCAGATCGGAGCGTTGTCTGCAGAACTTGTGGTTGAATTACCGGACGGAACCATTCGCACGCTGATGATTGATCAGGTTAATGGCGGTTCGGGTGAGGTGATCGATCTGGATAACAACAATGTTCCACTACCGTTTATTTTCCCTGATAACTGGCCGGGTGCGACGGTCCCCAACGAAACTATTACTGCACGTTGGTCAGCATTTGAACTACAAGTAGACGGCAATGGCTTGTGTGATCACTTGAGACTCCCTCTGGATATCTCCTCGCTGGTATATTCAGGCGAATCTCCTGTGCTGCTATATTTTAAACGTTTTAATGGTCCTGCCTATATAACGGCGCTTAATAGTGGCGGTATTGATGATCTTGATGTTTTTGAGCACCCGGAGCCGTTTGATGGAGATGGTCCGTTTAATGATGCACTGAGAGTAATTTTGGTTCCCTATCATACCGTCGGATGGTTGGAGCTTTGGACTAATGCATCACTGACCGGGCAGTTGTGTTCATTGAATCTGTCGGCCCCCGGGAGCTTGTGACCAGCAGTTTGAAGAAGTCGACATCTGATTTATTTAATCCCGATCGCCCTAAAACCGGTGTTGCAAACAACCTGTGCAATCAATAGAACAATCTACGGGAAAAGTTACCGGAGAGTTTCACCACTTCGATGATCGCCGACACCCCGGACAGCTCAGCACAAACTCCCTTCTTGGCCTGTTTAATATCCTTCTATAGAAATTCTGTGTAGTATTATCACTTTCGTCGGTTCAACAACTACAGGAGCCTGTCATGTCATTGTGCAGAATCGCATTTGCACAATCTCCATCTGGAGCAATGCCCCAGTTCCATTACCTTCGCTAGCGCTGGTTATCCGAACTGGTAAAAATAACCTCGATTGACTCGAGGCATTACGCCTATGCGTGCGGATACCAATGCGCTGTGACGCTTTTAATCACAGGAACTGGATCCATGAACTCTCTTCTAAATGTACTTAATGTCTCTTTTGCACGAGGCAGTCGTGCCCTGTTTGAAAACATCTCTTTCTCGATCAACACAGGGGATCGGGTTGGATTTGTTGGTCACAATGGCAGCGGCAAAAGTTCACTACTTTCTCTGCTGGCTGGCGCAGAGCAGCCGGATGACGGGGAAATTCGAATGCCACGCGGTTTACAAGTGGCATTGGTGGAGCAATTTGTACCGGCTGAACTAATACATCTGCCATTGGCTGAGGCAGTGCTGGAAAATCTACCGGCGGAAACGCGCCAGGAAAGCGGCTACCGGGCAGATGAATTGTTGACAGAACTGGGCTTTTCAACGTCTCAGTTGTCATTGCCTTTGCAAGCGCTCAGTGGCGGTCAGCAAAACCTCGCGTTGCTTGCCAGAGCCATTATGCTGCAACCGGAGTTATTACTCATGGATGAGCCCGGCAACCATATGGATGTCATGGCTTTGGAGTACTTGCAAACATTTTTGCAGTCAAGCCGATCACTGTCCTTTTCTTATGGTCTCTCACGACCGCGAACTGTTAAACAACTGCTGTGAGCGCACACTCTTTCTCAGAGACCAGACGTTGTATGCCTTTGACCTGCCTTTTGATCAGGCGGCACAAGCATTGGCCGAATTTGACCTGCAGGCCGCTCATGCCAGGCAAGCGGAGGAAAAAGAAATCAAGAGACTGCAAGTCAGTGCCAGGCGGCTGGCACACTGGGGTAGAACTTACGATAATGAGGATCTGGCGCGCAAAGCAAAGACGATGCAGCAACGCGTGGAGCGTTTACAACAAAAGAAAACCACCGTCAGCAAGGGTACCGGGCTGGAATTACAAGTCCAGACTGACAGACTCCGGGCAAAATCACTTTTAACTGTTGAGAATTTGGAAATAACAACACCTGATGGTGAGCTCAAGTTGCTGGAAATTGATTTTCAGCATATTCGCCCCGGGGACAGAATAGCGCTATTGGGTCGAAACGGAGTCGGGAAGTCAAGCACCATAAGCAGATTGGTTAACGGTGTAGGTCAAACGCATGGTCAGGTTCGGTTTAACCCGAATGTGAGCCTTGGCTACTACGATCAGGAGTTGACACAGTTTGAAAGTAATCTAGGTCGAATGGACTGGCTGCGCAATCATTCTAATGTATCGGAAGAACGCATTAAGCAAGTGTTGTTGGGTAACGGAATTTCCTATGCGGACTTTAATCATCCGGTGGCAAAGCTCAGTGGTGGAGAGTGCGCCAGATTAATGTTTATGCAATTTCAGCTAAACGAGCCCAATTTTCTTGTGCTGGACGAACCGACCAACCACATAGATATTCAGGGTCGCGAGCAGTTGGAACACCAACTGATAGAGTGTGGAGCGACACTGTTGATCACCAGCCACGATCGGCGATTTTATAGAACGGGTCGCTAATCGGTGGTGGTGGATAACCAATAAACAACTGGTTGAATTAAGCGGACTGAGTGAGTTTTACGAGTCAGTGCAACATCATATTCAATTAAACAACCAGCCCACTTCTGACTCTGCTACAACACCGCCAGGTGCCGACACCGACACCCTGACCTCGGATGAAACGCTAGCCCGAATAGACGAGCTTGAAACTCTGTTGAGGGAAGACAGAGCCCGCAAGGCCAAATTCCAGAAACCGGAGAAGCACAAACGATGGGAGTCGGAAATAACAGATCTGTGGAAACATCTTGAATAACGGTTAGCCTAACAACGGGTGTCAGCGGTAGACAAACGTGACACCTGTTCAACTCGATGCATGCGCTGACTATCCGACATGCAATGGTTTTTATTACGGACAAGTAGTTGCCTGGAAAGCTGGCGATCTCTCTATACGGCTCACTGCTCAGTCTCATCTGGCAGGGTTGTTTCTGTTCACAGGAAAGTTATACGAATTGTGTCCTTGCTCCCGGATACAAGTAACTTAACGGCATGGATTCTGAACGATCCCCCGTGTTTTTTTGAATCTGAAGTATGATTTAGGGAGTATTTTGTTCGTGGATTATCGTCTTTTTAGTAGTCGCGTTGTTAAGCCTCTTGTAAAATATCTACCGCTTGTTTTTCTGGGTACCATACTAGTGTAGTGCAACCGTCAAACGCTGCGAATGAGAGTTTGTCATTTGGCCTTCAACAAGGCGAAGCTCGCAGGCAATGTTGGTTACCTTTTCAAGAGCTTTAACGCAGTGGAAGGCCAAATGACAAGCTCCCGAAGGGGCGGTTGATTAAAGTGCGTTTGATTGGTAATTGCAGGTGGCATCTTTGAAGCGCTCGTGTAGTTCAATGAAATTATAAACTTACAGACGCACTTTCATTAACCGACTCATTTGTAGCATTTGATGGTTGCACTACACTAGATCGCGAGGTACTCGTGACGCAACTGTTCATTCTCCAGTACTTCGGCTGCAGACCCCTGGTACACCAGTTGTCCGGTATCGAGAATGACAGCGCGATCGGCAAGCTTAAGGGCCGCAACAGCATTTTGCTCAACGATAATTGTGGTCATGCCCTGCTCACGAATGTAGTGCAGCGTTTTTTCGATTTCCTGGACAATCACCGGCGCTAACCCTTCATAGGGTTCATCAAGCAGTAGCAGCTTAATATCACGTGCCAGTGCACGGCCGATCGCAAGCATCTGTTGTTCACCACCGGAAAGTGTCACACCCTCTTGTTTGCGGCGTTCACCCAGACGCGGAAACAGATCGTAAATCTGTTCTATTGACCAGCCAACCGGCTCGACAATTTGCGCGAGCTTAATGTTTTCTTCAACGGTCAGGCCGGGAATGATACGACGATCTTCGGGCACAAGCCCTACTCCGGCAACTGCTGCTTCATGGCTGGGCATTTTGTGCAACGGTTGACCAGCAAGCCAGATTTCACCCTGCTGTAACTCGGGCTCACCGATTCTGGCAATGGTTCTTAGCGTTGAGGTTTTACCAGCACCATTGCGACCTAATAACGCGAGTATTTCGCCTTCAGCGATATCGAAACTGACACCTTGAACAATATAACTTTCACCGTAGTACGAGTGAATGTTGTCACAGGAAAAATAGGCGCGATCTGTATTCATGTTGGCTGCTGCGCTCAATGTGCACCTCCGAGATAGGCTTCCTGTACCTTAACGTTACCCTTGATGTTCTCGGGGGCGTCTTCAACAATAACGGTACCCTGCGCCAGCACACTGATACGGTCTGCAAGGCTGAATACCACGTGCATATCGTGCTCGATAATAATCATGGTGAGGCCACGACTGTCACCGATGTGGCGCAGTACATCAATCGTGTTATTGGTATCAGCGCGACTCATGCCGGCTGTTGGTTCATCGAGCAACAGCAGTTTTGGTTCCTGCACCAGACCCATCGCCATTTCCAGCCGACGCTTATCACCACGTGACATAGATGAAGCCATCATATCGACTTTGTCTTCCATGCCGAGGTCTTCAAGCACATCGATTGCACGTTGTTTGATATCAGTTTCTTTGCGTAACGGTTTGAAGGCATTAAATTCGAATATGCCATCTCTGTGCGCCAGCGCCGGAATCATTACGTTTTCGAGTACGGTAAGGTCAGAGAAAATTTCCGGTGTCTGAAATACCCTGGACACCCCGGCCTGATTTATCTGGTGGGGTTGTTTGCCGAGCAAGTTTTGACCGTGAAACATCACCGTACCACTGTCTGGCGTTAGTCTGCCAACAAAGCAATTAAGCAATGTTGACTTACCGGCACCGTTCGGCCCAATGATCGCATGTATACGGCCTTCTTCGACGGTCAGGTTGACATCGTTTAGCGCCTGCAGACCACCGAATCTTTTATTAACGCCTCTTACCTCGAGAGCATCCATATCGATCTCCTACCGTGCCTTCGAGCGTCGGCGAAACACTCGGTTGTATAGACCTGTAAGGCCACCAATAAGACCGCCCGGTAAAAATATGACGACCAGCATAAACATCAGACCTAACGTCAAGTGCCAGCCTTTACCGACAAACGGATGGATAATCGTGACCATAAAGTCTTCTAGTCCATCAGGCATAAACGCAAACCACTGATGCAGCAGGTTGTCGTTGATTTTTGAGAAGATGTTTTCAAAATATTTGATGAGCCCTGCACCCAGGACCGGCCCGATCAACGTACCGACACCGCCGAGAATGGTCATTAGCACCACCTCACCGGAGGCTGTCCACTGCATACGTTCAGCACCGGCCAACGGGTCCATCGCGACCATCAACCCGCCTGCAAGCCCTGCATACATGCCAGAGATGACAAAGGCTGCCAGTGTATACGGACGAGGACTGATACCGGTATAGCTCAGACGCTGGTTATTCGACTTGACGGCTTTGAGCATCATGCCGAAAGGCGAACGAAAAATACGAATAGCAATATAGAACGCAATCATGAGTACGAACGCGCTCAGGTAGTAGCCGACGTTGAACGTCCACAGCCAGTCACCCACATTAACCTGCCAGCTATGACGCATTTCCAGCCCGAATAACGATGGTGCGGGAATGTTGCCGCCAACGCTGCCGGCACCGTCGAGTATTCGCGGATCATGCAACGCCGTTTGCAAGCCTGTTTCACCGCCGGTTATAGGGGTCAGTACAGACGCCGCCAGCGCGAATGACATTTGTGCAAACGCAAGGGTCAGAATTGAAAAGTAAATGCCTGACCGGCGTAGCGATATATAACCGATGATCAGTGAAAACACACCCGCTACCAGCGTAGAGACAACGATAGCCGGTATGACATTAATCGTCAGCAGCTTAAGCATCCATACACCGGCGTACGACCCGGCACCAAGAAAAGCAGCATGACCAAAGCTCAAATAACCGGTGAGTCCGAACAGGATATTAAACCCGATAGCGAAAATACCGAAGATCACAAAGCGCTGCATCAAATCCGGATAACCGGCATTGAACTGAGCGAACTCAGACCCTTCAGGAAACGGGTTAAGGAACATTGGTGCTGCTGCAACCAGTAACAGTACAAACAGCAACAACAGAAAATCATTACGTGATAGACCTAACACTGATCAGCTCTCCATGACGCCTTTGCGACCCAGCAATCCGCGAGGGCGAGCAAGTAGAATGACGATAGCAGCAAGATAAATAACTACCTGATTGATACCCGGAATAAATTCTATGACTTCACGCATTGACGCAAAGCTTTCGAGAATACCGAGAATGAATCCGGCGAGCACAGCGCCACCGAGAGAACCCATACCACCAACCACAACCACAACAAACGAGATGACCAGAAAGTCCATCCCCATGTGATAGTTGGGCGGGTTGATCGGCGTGTACATCACACCGGCAAGACCGGCGACCGCCGCCGCAATACCAAACATAATGGTAAAACGTTTATCGATATTAATACCCAGCAGGCCAACCGTTTCGCGATCTGCCATCCCTGCTCTGACCACCATGCCAAAAGTAGTAAATTGCAGAAACGCGAATACTGCAGCAATAATAATCATCGCAAAGACAAAGTAGACGACACGCCAGTACGGATAAATCACCACCCCGGGGTCAAACCCGACCAGTGAACCAAAATCCAGTGAACCGATAAACGCCTCTGGCGCTGGTACCGGAATCTGGTTGGCACCGAAATAGGCCTTGATAATTTCCTGCAAAACAATAGCAAGTCCGAAAGTCACCAGGATCTGGTCTGCATGCGGACGTTTGTAAAAGTGTTTTATTAAACCGCGCTCCATAATGAAGCCAATCAGCAACATAACCGGTATTGCAAACAAAATTGCCAACGGCACGGCCCAGTCAATAATGGCCTGCCCGGCGGTTTGCCCGAACCACTCCTCCACATAGGGAGTTTTGATTTTTAGCGGTTTGCCGAGAAAGTCGGTTTTTGTCTCATCCAGCGTAATGAACGAGGTGGTTAGAATTTTTTGCAACGTGACTGCGCAAAAAGCACCAATCATAAACAAGGCACCATGCGCGAAATTGACGACGCCCAGCGTACCGAAAATCAAGGTCAGCCCCAGCGCGATTAACGCGTAGGCACTGCCTTTGTCGAGCCCGTTAAGGACTTGCAATAATAAAGCAGAGAGTTCCATGCAGTCGTTTCAAAGTTGGTGTGATCGGGACGATCACAAACTTGGGATATCAGGTGAACACCGGCCTGTGAAATCACAGGCCGGTGAAAATGGGCCGCAGATTAGCCTGCGTTACAAGTACCCAGTTCGCCACCGAAGATTTTAGCATCATAGGTGACTTTAGCAGCTGGTGTGACTTCTACAATCTCAAGCAAGTCAAATTCTGAAGAAGGATTCTCTTTACCCTTCACTACCAGCACGTCTTTGAAGCACTGATGGTCTTCAGCGCGGTAAAGTGTTTTACCGTTGCCCAGACCGTCGAACTCAAAGCCTTCAAGCGCTTCAGCAACACCGCAAGGGTTGTGAGTTCCGGCGCGTTCACAAGCATCTGCATACAGAAGAGTCTGTACGTAGCAGGTGTGAGCAGCCTGGCTTGGCGGAAAGCCGTACTTTTCACCGAAAGACTTAACGAATGCCTGTGAGCCTTCGTCTTGCAGTGACCAGTGCCAGTTAGTAGAACAGAAGATACCTTTCACGTTTTCACCGTCACCTTTCGCCATCAGACGGGAGTACAGTGGAACGATGATTTCGAAGTTCTTGCCGTTTGCCTGAGCGTTGCGCAGACCGAACTGAACCGCTGAAGTCAGCGAGTTAACCATGTTCGCACCGTAGTGGTTCAGAACCAGCACGTCAGCGCCGGAAGCCTGTACCGGAGCAACATAAGAAGAGAAGTCAGTCTGTGTCAGTGGCGTTTTAACCGCTGCAACTGTTTCCCAACCCATGGCTTCTGTAGAAGTACGAACCGCTTCTTCTGTGGTGTAACCCCAGTTGTAGTCAGCAGTCAGGTGGTAGGCGCGACGGTCAGTACCGTAGTTCTCGCCAAGAATCGGTGCCAGTGCCGCACCAGACATGTAAGAGTTAAAAAAGTGACGGAATCCGTTAGCTTTCTTATCTTTACCCGTGGTGTCGTTAGAGTGTGTAAGACCGGCCATGAAAATGACACCGACTTCCTGACACAGACCCTGTACTGCTACCGCTACACCGGATGAAGAACCACCGGTAATCATGATCGCACCGTCTTTCTCAATCATTGATTTAGCAGAAGCACGCGCCGCGTCCGGCTTGGTTTGCGTGTCACCAGTGACATAGCCGACTTTGCGACCAAGGATACCGTTGCCTTTGAGCGCCTTCGAAGAGAAGGTGTTCATCATGCCGCCGTCACCACCGCCGTTCAGATGCTCGACAGCGAGCTCATAGGCACGCAGTTCGTCAGCACCCTCATCAGCGTAAGCGCCGGTCTGAGGTACGTTGAAACCCAGGATAACGTCGCTGCCTTTCGGCTCGTTAGCATACGCATGGGCTTTGCTGGAAAAAATCAATGGCGCTGAACCGATCGCTGCTGTCGCGGCACTTGCCTTGAGCATTGATCTGCGAGTTAGCGGAGTGTGAAGCGGTTTCTTATCTGAACTCATTGGTGTTGATCTCCTCGGAGTGTCCCCAGTGATTACCTAAAGCCACAGGTCGACTGCCTGTGCAGTATGTCTTTAGACAGACGGCAAGCGCCTGATTTTCGACCGCCCCATACTAGAGAGTTGTGCAGAAACTGTCCAAATCTGTTTATTACTTTACAATCAAAAGGTTATGTCAAACAGAAATACGCGATCAGACAATTTCGCCAGCGTTTCAGGCATTTGTTACGAAAAGTAACGGGAATAGAATTCACAAATGGCCAGTTAACCCACTGATAGTCACAAAGGAAGCATTTCACTGTAGGTAGCGCGCTGCATTCGCGGCAAAGTCGAATCCAGCATCGGCGAGCAACATTTCTGTTCAGCCAGCGTTCGGGTATTTGCATTTACGCAACAAACTAAATCCTTACAAACACGGCAATTAACTGTTAAACAATGTGGATTGCCTTGTTAATGTGGCATTTATACAACACTATTATGTCCAAGGTGAGAAGCACGTCGGAGACAATACCTTCCCGACTCACCTTAAAAATTACCCAACCACCCCCATTCCCATTTATCAAGCAGGTGTTGTATGAAACTATCTCC